>NZ_JBFAWA010000008.1:324363-406860 GCF_040680035.1 Nonomuraea sp. NPDC052116
CGGCGGTCCCGTCCGCCTCACTGGGTGGGCTGCCGGCTCTGGCTGCGATGTCGGTTCAGCGGCCCCATTCGCCGCTCGACATTGGCGGCAGCGGCGAAAGCGCATGCTGTGTGCCGCAGCGCGCCATGCTCAGCACTGGAACTTCGATATCGGCCCGATCGCGCAGTTCTGCCGCGCACACGAGGTGCTTCATCCACACTGCGCTGATGTGGAGCGGGCTGGCATCCGGATCTCCTGTCAGATGCGCCACGACGGCGACCCGGCCGCGACGGCCACCTGCACGCCGCCTGGACCCCGGCGTTCGGCCCTGCCCCTGATGCCTTTGGCGCGGCGGACTCCTGGATCGAGGCCAAGCCGTTCCTGGTCAGCGGCCGCTGCGCGTTCGCCGAAACCGGAGCAGACCTCACGATCGTCTACCTCGACCGGCCCTACCACCCGTCGGTGCCGGCATCGCTGGCGGCAGCTCTGGAGGCGAGCCAACGCCACAGCTTTCTCGGCTGTGGGTTTCCGCGTTCCGTCAGTATGGCGAAACGCGGAAACCCCGGTTGCACTCGCTGCCCTGGCCGTCGCCAGTCAGTGACCACTGTGTTGCGACGACCCCTCGAAGGCACCCGTGTACGCCAGGGGTGCGGGCCGGCCGCGTGGGTGGCCGGCATCGGCTTCGGAATGCGCCCGTGTACGCCAGGGTCGGGCCGTGCGGTGGGCGTGGGGGTGCTGCCTGGTCTTTCGGGTCTTACCGGGAGGAGCGGCGGAAGCCTGGGTGGAGAGCCCCTAAGCTAGAGGGCATGCCGGAGTACATCTATACCCTGCAGCGCGTGCGCAAGGCGCACGGCGACAAGGTTGTCCTTGACGACGTCACGCTGTCGTTCCTGCCCGGAGCCAAGATCGGCGTTCTCGGCCCGAACGGCACCGGGAAGTCGACGCTGCTCCGGATGATGGCCGGCCTGGAGCAGCCGTCCAACGGTGATGCCAAGCTGATGCCGGGCTTCACGGTGGGCATGCTCCAGCAGGAGCCGCCGCTCAACGAGGAGAAGACCGTCCTCGGCAATGTGCAGGAGGGCGTCGCCGAGACGATGGCGATGCTCCAGCGCTACAACGAGATCGCCGAGCAGATGGCCACCGACTACAGCGACGAGCTGCTGGAGGAGATGGGCAAGCTCCAGGACCAGCTCGAGCACCGCAACGCGTGGGACCTCGACAGTCAGCTCGAGCAGGCCATGGACGCGCTGCGCTGCCCGCCGCCCGACGCCGAGGTGACGAAGCTGTCCGGTGGTGAGCGTCGCCGGGTCGCGCTGTGCAAGCTGCTCCTTGAGGCCCCCGACCTGCTGCTGCTCGACGAGCCCACCAACCACCTCGACGCCGAGAGCGTGCAGTGGCTGGAGCAGCACCTGGAGAAGTACGCCGGCACAGTGCTGGCCGTCACCCACGACCGCTACTTCCTCGACAACGTCGCAAACTGGATCCTGGAGCTCGACCGCGGCCGCGCGTACGCGTACGAGGGCAACTACTCCACCTACCTGGAGGCCAAGGCGCAGCGCCTCAAGGTCGAGGGGCAGAAGGACGTCAAGCGGAAGAAGCGTCTGGAGGACGAGCTCGAGTGGGTTCGGTCCAACCCGAAGGCCCGCCAGACCAAGAGCAAGGCCCGACTCCAGCGGTATGAGGAGATGGCGGCTGAGGCGGACAAGTTCCGCAAGCTGGACTTCGACGAGATCCAGATCCCGCCGGGCCCGCGTCTGGGCACCACGGTGATCACGTCCGACGTGCTGACGAAGGGCTTCGGCGATCGGCTGCTGATGGAGGGGCTGACGTTCGACCTGCCGCGTAACGGCATCGTCGGCATCATCGGCCCCAACGGCGTCGGCAAGACCACGCTGTTCCGCATGATCACCGGCAGCGAGACGCCTGACACCGGCTCGATCACGGTCGGTGACACGGTCAAGATCTCGTACGCCGACCAGAGCCGCGGCGGCATCGACCCGAACAAGAACGTCTGGGAGGTCGTCTCCGACGGGCTCGACCACATCAAGGTCGGCAACGTGGAGATGCCGTCCAGGGCGTACATCGCGGCGTTCGGGTTCAAGGGGCCTGACCAGCAGAAGAAGGCGGGGGTGCTGTCGGGCGGCGAGCGCAACCGGCTCAACCTCGCGCTCACCCTCAAGCAGGGTGGCAACGTCCTGCTGCTCGACGAGCCCACCAACGACCTCGACACCGAGACGCTGTCGTCGCTGGAGAACGCGCTGCTCGACTTCCCGGGCTGTGCGGTGATCACCTCGCACGACCGGTGGTTCCTCGACCGCATCGCCACCCACATCCTCGCGTGGGAGGAAGGCTCGAACTGGTTCTGGTTCGAGGGCAACTTCGCCGACTACGAGAAGAACAAGATCGAGCGGCTGGGCGCCGACGCCGCCCGCCCGCACCGCGTCACGTATCGGAAGCTCCACCGCGACTGAGCTGATCCGCACGCGCTCCGCCGTCCCGGAGGGAACCCCCTTCGTGTACGGCGGGGCGCGAGTGACATTGCCTGACGCACATGGCCGGTCGCCAAAACCGTCGACCGGCCGGATGGTGGACGAGTGCCGGGATCGTCGGCCGGCGTATGGATGCCGGGGCCGGCGATCAGCTCGTTGGGTGGCGGGTGCTGGGATCGTTGGGCGACGGACGGGTGCCAGGGCTGGCGATCAGCCCGGGGTCGGCGATCAGCTCGGTGGTGGACGGGCGCCGGGGCCGGTGGTCAACTCGGTGGCTGGCGGGTGCCGGGGCTGGCGATCAGCTCGGTGGCAGAGGGTCAGCCCGGTGGCGGACGGGGCCCGGGGACGTGATGGACGCGCCGGGCAAGAGGCCGCGCCGATCGGCCGCCGTGTTCGTTCAAGGCTCGACGGGGACCTGGGACAGAGCGGCGAGAGATTCCACGAAGAAGTAGATGAACCGGAAGAACGCCAGCACATCCCCGCGTTCCAGGCGCAACCCCCGATACATCACCACCCGTCCGGGATCGGCTCCCTCGCGCAGCTCCCGCCACGTCGCCTCCTCGGCCGCCAGCACATAGTCGGCGGCCGCCGGGTCGGAGGTGATCGCCGCTTCGGCGCACTTGCCGTCTTTCCAGGTCAGGACCAGGTAAGCCCCTGTCTCGCGTACGCCCAGCGCCCACGTGGCCGTGTAGCCGGCGCGGGCGCGGTCGATCCAGCTCCAGTACGACGGCAGTTTGCCCTCCTGAGGTGGCCCCGTGTCCACGGCGGCGCGGGCGGCTTCGGCCCATTCCGGGGTGAAGAAGCGCATGCGTCAGCCTCCGGCGAGCTCTGGTTCGATGCGGGCGACCATGTCCTGGATGTCCGGAGGGAGCGCGATGCCCACGTCCACCAGCTTCATGTGGAGCTGGCGGATCATGAGGCGCCTGACCTCCTCCGGCGACCAGCCCAGAGACTCGAGGGCGAGCCTGCGGCTGGTGGCGCTGTTCATGGCGAGGATCGTACGGAGCGTCTCGTGGATCTGGAGCAGCAGCCGCGGATCCTCCTGCACCGAGTCGCGCAGGAACCGCATCCCGAACTGCACGTGCCTGGCCTCGTCCCGGCACGTGGCCGTGAAGCCGGTGTAGTAGCCGGGCAGGAACCCCCGCTCCCGGCAGTACGTGAGCGTGATCTTCATGACGGAAAGAGCGAGCACGCCCTCGATCCACAGGAAGTACGTCGTGCCGTAGCGCACCCGGGCGGCGGGGTCTTCGGGGTCCTTCCGCAGTTCGTCGGCCTGGTAGGCGAGCAGCCCGAACGGCCCCACGAACGTCTCCGAGACGTGCTCGAACGACGCGTCCAGCACATCCTGCACCGAGTCGCCCGGCATGCCGACCACTTCGCGGTAGAAACGGTCGAAGAACACCGTGTGCCGGGCCTCGTCCTCGATCTGGCTGGACATGTAGATCTTGGACTCCTCGGACCCACCCAGCATGAACACCGGCAGCTCGACCTCCACCTGCCGCTCCCCATGGTGGAACCCGGCGGAGATCCCGACGAACGCGTCCCGTTCCTCCTGCGACATGCGCTCGCGCCAGTCGTCGATGTCCTGCGAGAAGTCCAGCTCGTAGACGTCCCACCGCTGGCGCAGGTAACGCTTGTACAGCTCGGTGTAGTCGGGCAGCCGCTTGAGGTCGCGGTGCACGTACGCGAGCACGTCGTCGATGTCGAGGTGACGGATCCCGCGCAGGTCGGAGCCGGCGACGTCGGGCAGTTCGGTCATCCTTCGGCCTCCCCGAGGGCGACTGTGACAGGCGTGCGGGCGGGGCGGCGCCACGGCCCGTTGAACATGACGATCGCAGGGATGAACAGAACAAGACACCCCAGCGCCACGAACAGCCACGTCTGCCAGTCCGTCGCCGCGACGACTCGCGGGATGACCAGCAGCCCGACCACCGCGATACCCTTGGTCAGGAACCCGAACAGCCCCCACGCCGTGCCCTGCAGCCGCGGGTCGGCGTCCTCGGCGTCCTCCGAGTAGTTGGCCATCCAGGGCGCGTACGCCACTCCGAGCGAGCCGCCGAGCAGCGCGCCGACCACCATGAGCGTGCCGGTCGAGACGTCTTCCTGACCCAGGGAGACGGCGAGGTAGGCGGTGACGAGGACGGCCGCGATGGTTCCGCCGAGGGAGAACGGCTTACGCAGCTGGGTCCGGTCGGACAGGCGGCCTGTTACGATCAGCGTGAGCAGATTGAGACTCCAGAACGCCGCCATGATCGTCGAAGCCTGAGCACTGCTGATACCGAGCGCATCGACCAGCATCGTCTGCCCGAAGAGCGACAGCGTGATGTAGAGCACCAGCCACAGCGAGATGCCGATGACGTGCGCCCAGATGTTCCGCCTGACGAAGAGCGAGCGCACGCGCGCCGGCCGTCCGAGATCCACCACCTGAGCCGCCGCCTGCTCGGTGTGCTGGATCCGGGCCCGCAGCTCGGGCGACAGGTCTGCGATGTTGAATGCGATGACCGCCGAAATGACGAGCGAGAAGCACCCCATGATGACGAACTGCGAGCGCCACGAATCGTTGAAGATCGGCAGAGTCCAGCCGGCGATGGCCGCGGCCAGGAAGTTCGCGCCGACGGGTCCCCACGTCCAGAAGCCGAATGCCTGAGCCCGCCCCAGGCGCGGTGAGAAGTCCCTGATCAGCGGCGCGGTGCTGGCCATGGCCACGCCGTCCACGAAGGCCAGCACGATCCGGGCGATCAGCAGGTCGCGCGGGTTGTGCACGAGCGTCATGGCGAAACAGCACACGGCCGTCAGGCCCATGAGCGGGATGAGCAGCCGCACCCGGCCGAGCCGGTCGGTGAGTCTGCCGCCCAGGATGGAGGCGATCGCCCCGGCCACCGCCGCGGCGCCCGAGACTGCGCCGTACGTGGCCAGCGACATGTGTAGATCTTTGAGGAGGAGGGGTACGACGGGTGCGATCTGTCCTTCGTAGGAGCCGATGAGGATGGCCAGCACGGCCATCGTGAGGATCTTCATGCGGCGGGCGCCGGTCGGGTATTCGTCGAGCTCGCGGACGTAGGACAGCCTCATGGCTTGCCTTTCTGTGGGCTGGACCCCCGTCAAGCGTTCTAGAAGCTTGCTCTAGAATTCATTTCTGTGATGTTGCTCCTCAGCATGCCCGTCGTCAAGGGTGAGATGCTCATCCCTGACTAGAATCCGATTCTAGGATCGCCTGGTGTAAGGAGTCGTGTGTTGGACCTTGAACTCGACGGCCTCGAAGTCTCCTTCGACCACACGGCCGTGGCCGCTCCCCGGATCAGGGACCTGTTGCCGATCTACCGCGACCTGCTCGGCGGCCGGCACCTGGGCGGCGGTGGCGACAACCGGGCCGTCGGTTTCCGCACGTTACAGCTCACCTATGCGAACGGCAGCAAGATCGAGCTCATGGAGCCTTTGGCCGGATCGACGTTCTTCGACAGCTTCTTCGAGCTCACCAGGGGGCGGGGCGGCGTCCACCACCTGAACTTCCACGTCGACGACCTGACGGCCGCGGTGGCCCTGCTGACCGACCGCGGCTACCGCCTGCATGGCCTCAACCAGGCGGATCCCCGCTGGCGCGAGGTCTTCCTGCACCCCAAGGAGGCCCACGGCGTCCTGATCCAACTGGCCCAGCCGGGTCCGCGCGAGCCGGGCGTCGTCCGGCCGACCTTGGAGGAGGTGCTGGCCGGCCGCGGGTGGAACGGCAACGGCGTACCCAGCCCTTGATGCCTTGGAGCTCACGGGAAGCCGTTCGGGACCGGCGAGGAAAATCCGGTGGGGCTGCGCAGGCAGCGGGAGGGCTTGCCCGCTTCGGCACGTTCGCTCCCGGCTCGTGTCGGGGCAAGGCGCGGATCGGAGCGCCAACCGCCAGGTCCCGGTTACCCCTCTTCGAGGACCTGGAGGGGGTCGAGGCGCCGGATCAGGGTCATCGCCGCCTCGATGACCTCCTGCGCCTCCTCCTCTGTGTCCGAGGTGGCGACCTCCCGGGCGGCCTCACCGATGATGCTGGTCAGCACGGCCACGGTGAACCGATCGAGTGGATCATCCCCGGCCCTCAGCAGCACCGCGTTCTGGCGTACCCACTCCCGCCCCCGCGTACGGCGGATCAGCTCGAACCCCGGCGGCCCGTCTCCATCGATGAAGAGCCGCACCAGATCGCGCCGGTCCCAGGCCCCCGCGAGGTACGCGCGAGCCCCGGCGATCAGCAGCTCGACGGGATCATCCACGCCCGCCTTCTTGGCCTTGGCCACACTGGCGGCCGACGCCTCCTCGTGCGCTGCCTGGTGATCTTCATACAGGGCCAGGAACAGCTCGGTCTTGCCCCCGAAGTGGTGGTAGAGGCTGCCGACACTGGAGCCGGCGCGGGCGACCACCTCGGAGACGCCGGCCTCGGCGAAGCCGTGCTCGCCGAAGACCTCGCGAGCCGCTTGCAGCATGGTTTTACGGGTCTGAGCCGTACGACTCCACTCCCACGAGGACTTGCGCGCCACGCAGCAGAGTATAGACCTGGACGATTCTAGAATCAGGTTCTTGACACCGCACAACAGCGATGGTCGGGGAGGCGGCTGACGGGCTTCCCACTCACCTCAAGATCCGCAAGTCCATGGGCAGACGATCTGGCCATTCAGCGGATGGTCGCCGCGGAGGAGGCGCAGGAGGTCATCGAGGCGGCGATGACCCTGATCCGGCGCCTCGACCCCCTCCAGGTCCTCGAAGAGGGGTAACCGGGACCTGGCGGTTGGCGTTCCCTGGTGAAGATCGAGGCGGCCAAGTGGCTGCCGCTGTACGCGACCGGGCGGGTGGGGGAGGGCATGGACGCCCGGCATGCCTCCTCGATCGACAGGCATGGGCGATGTGCGCGAGCGTCTCCATCTCTCGCGCCGACAGACGTGGTGGGCTCGCCTCGGAGGTCGGGGAATCGAGCTCGTTCTGCAGGATGTCGGCCAGCCCGGCCGACAGGTAGAAGGCACCGGACGCAACGGTGCGCACGGCGTTCACGATGAGCTCTGCGGGGGCGTCCTTGGTGACGTACCCGTTGGCGCCCGAGCGGATGACGACCAGCACGTCGGCGGGCCTGCCCGAGGCCGAGACGGCCAGGACCGTGGTGATCGCCGACAGCTCCCTGACCTCGATCGCCGGTGGACAGTGCAGGTCGAGGATCAGCACATCGTGAGCCAGGTCGGAGCCGTGCAGGTCGCCGATCCCCGAGCCTTGGAGCACGACTTCGAGGTCATCGAAGCGGTGAGGGAGGTACGCCGAGCCATGGCGGATGAGCTCGTGGTCGTCGATCACCGCGATGCGAATCACGTCGTGTTCCCCTGAGGGCTGTGAACGCGGCGGCATGCCGGTAAGGGTGAGCATGGGCTTGCAGGGCTGACGAGTCCCCTAAAGCACTACAGACTCAGTGCGAGATCATTTAGTAAGAATGGGCGACGGGCTGCCGCCCATTCTTACTGTCGTATCCGCCTACTCCACCTCGACCGGCAACTCGTAGATCTCCGTCGTGGGATGCCCGGCCTTCTCGTGTACGCGCAGCACCGCCTCCTTGGACGGCCCCGACGACAGGCAGAACACCTTGCCCGACTCGGGGTCGAGCCAGGCGCGCTCGAAGTGCACGCCCTCGGACTCCTCTATCGCCAGGTCGCGCTCATGCGCCGCACGCAACTGCTCCTCCGTGACCCCCACGAACCCGCTGTGCACGTCCATGAACTTCGCCATCGCGTCCTCTCCTCCTGCACCATCCGGTACGTCGTGTGCCCTCTGAGGAAAAGGCGTTCCATCGTGTGCCATCCCCGTGCCACCGCCACCCAACCGAACCGGCATCAGCCGAGCCCCCTCCAGGAGCGCCTACAGCCCCCGGCACATCAGCACCGCCACCCCATGAACGCCCACGGTCCCCCGACGCGGGTAATAGGCGGTCAGGTGGCGGGGAAACCGGGCGCTGAGGGGGTCGGACGCTGAGTGGGCCGGTGGTGGCAGGCCAAGCGATAGTTACGCTGAGTAATCGAAGCTGTCAGGGTGGGCGGTGGCCCGTGGATCTCCGTCACCCAGGGGGCGTGGTTCGCACGCCCCCTGGCAGGAGGCAGCTCCCGGTGCGGGCGTCCGCGCCTGGTCCCTTGTCTGGTGGACTTGCGCCCATGCCCGCGCCTGCGCCCATGCCCGCGCCTGCGCCCATGCCCGCGCCTGCGCCCATGCCCGCGCTCCGCGTTCCCGTGTCCGCTCCGCGTTCCCGTGTCCGTGCCCGCGCTCGTGTCCGTGCCCGCGCTCGTGTCGTGTCCGTGTCCGTGTCCGTGCCCGTGTCCGTGCCCGCGCCTGTGCTCGCGTCCATGCCTGTGCTCGATCCCCTGCCCGCCCCCGGGACGATCATCACGCGGCCTTTGACCAGCTCGCTCGTGCGACACCTCCGACCACGAGAAACAGACCTGACGCAAGGACAGCTGACCCGGGCGGGTACGGTGGCGGACGTGGTTGAACGCTCCCAAGCCCAGCGGCATATATACCTCCGAACGGTGAGATTTGCCGACATCGACTCCCAGGATCACGTGAACAACGTGCGCTTCCTCGACTATCTCGAGGACGCCCGCTTCGGCATGTTCCACATCGATCCGTACAACGCGGGCGAGGAGCCGTTCAAAGGGCTGGTGGTGACCCGCCACGAGATCGACTACCGCCGCCCCCTCGGCTTCCGTGCCGAGCCGGTGCGGGTCGAGACGTGGGTGACCGAGGTCAGGTCGGTGCGGTTCACGATTAAGTACGAGATCCTCGACGACAGCGACGTGTACGTCACCGCCACCTCGGTCCTCGCGGCCTACGACGTCGAGCGGGCGGCACCGCGCAGGCTCACCGAGAGCGAACTGGCCTATCTCAAACGCTTCTCGTGAAGCGGTGGTTGATGCTGGCGCTGGGTGTCAACGCGCACACCAGCGTCACCTTAGGACTGGGCGGACTGCCCCTGATCCTGCCCGAAATACAGCGACATTTCGAAGTTTCGTTGCCGGTCGCGGGGATCATCGCGAACGCCCCGGCCATCGGCATCCTGTTCGCGCTGGTCGCCTGGGGCGCGCTGGCCGACCGGCACGGCGAACGCGTCGTCCTGGGCACCGGCGTGGGCCTGGCGGCGGTGCTGTTCGCCGCGGTCGCGTTCGTCGACCGGACCTGGGCGGTGATCGCGCTGCTGGCCCTGGCGGGCGCGGCGGGCTCGGCCGCGCTGGTCGGCGGCGGGCGGATCGTGCTGCGCTGGTTCGAGCCGCCCGAGCGCGGCGTCGCGATGGGCGTGCGCCAGGTCTCCTTCACCCTCGGCATGGCCATCGGCGCCTTCGTCCTTCCGCCGGTCGCGCGGGCGCACGGCCTGCCCGGCGTGCTCGCCGTCTGCGCCGCCGTCAGCCTGCTGGCCGCCGTGCTGGCCGCGATCTTCCTGGCCGAGCCGCCGCGTACGATCTCCGCGCCGGGCAGCGCGCCGACGGGGACGCCGTACCGGCAGCCCGCGCTGTGGCGGGTGCACGCCACGAGCGCCCTGCACGTGGTGCCCCAGATGGTGGTCAGCACGTACGGCGTGACCTGCCTGGTGCACCTGTACGGCTGGGACAGCGTGGCGGCCGGGCAGTTGTTCGGGGTGGCGGCGATCGGCGGCGCGGCGGTGCGCATCGCGGTCGGGCGCTGGTCCGACAGGACCGGCCTGCGCATGCGGCCCCTGCTGCTCATCACCCTTGCCACTCTCGGCGTGCTGGTGCTGCTGGTCGTCGGCACGATCACCGGCGGCGAGTTCGGACCCGTCATGCTCGCCCTGGCCGCGGTGATGACCGTGGCCGGCAACGGGCTCGCCTATCTCGCCGCCGGCGAGCTGGCCGGACCCGCCTGGGCCGGCAGGGTGCTGGCCACCCACAACACCGTCCAGAACACCGTCTCCCTCGTCATCACGCCGCTCGCCGGCGTGCTGATCGAGCACGCCGGGTTCTGGGCGGGGTTCGCGGGCGGCCTGGCGTGCGCGCTGCTCTCGCTGTCCGTCATCCCCTTCCGCGGCGAGCGCTCGCGAAGGCATGACTAGCGCCGGAGCCACACCGCTATGACTCGCGCCGGAGCCACACCGCGGTGTCGGGCGGCAGCAGGTCACCCTTGAGCGGACCGCTCGACAGGAGCACGGTGTCGTGCTCGGGCAGGTGTACCGGCCGGAGCCCGCAGTTGATGGCGCAGGTCAGCGGGCCGCGGGTGAAGAAAAGCACACCTTCGGGTGAGTCCAGCCACTCCAAGGTATAAGGAATTGATCCGACCAGGTCACGGCGGCAGGCCAGGGCCCGGCGGTAGAACTCCAGCGTCGAGCCGGCGTCCCCTTCCTGCTTCTCCACGCTCAGCTCCGCGAACGTGGTCGGCTGCGGCAGCCACGGCTCCACCCCGCCGGGAGAGAACCCGTGAGAGGGCGGGTCCACCGTCCACGGGATCGGGACCCGGCACCCGTCGCGCCCGGGGAGCTCGCCCTTCGACTGGAAGAAGACGGGGTCCTGCCTGGCCTCGTCGGGCAGGTCGGTCACCTCGGGCAGCCCCAGCTCCTCGCCCTGGTAGAGGTAGGCGGACCCGGGCAGGGCCAGCATCGTCAGCAGCGCCGCCCTGGCCCGCGCGAGCCCCGTGCCGGGGTCGGCGGTCCCGTAGCGGGTGCGGTGGCGTACGACGTCGTGGTTGGACAGCACCCACGTGGCGAACGGCACGGCGGCCAGGGTGTCGTCGATCACCTTCTTGAACGCCGTCGGCGACCACGGCGCCTGCAGCCAGGCGAAGTTGAAGCTCTGGTGCAGCTCGTCCGGGCGTACGTAGCGGGCGAGGTCCTCGGAGCTGTCCGTCCACACCTCGCCCACGGCCATTCGCTCGCCCGGATAACCGTTCAGCAGCCGCCGCCAGGCGCGGTAGACGTCGTGCACCTCCGGCTGTCCCCACACCGGCGAGACCGACATGAACGACTGGTCGCCCACGTCGGGCAGCCCTTCGGCCTTGTAGAGCCCCATGGCCACGTCGATGCGGAACCCGTCGACGCCCCGGTCCAGCCAGAACCGCAGGATGTCCAGGAACTCGGCGTGCACCTCGGGATTGCGCCAGTCGAAGTCGGGCTGCCCGGGAGCGAACAGGTGCAGGTAGTACTGCCCGTCCGCCACCTTCGTCCAGGCGGGACCGCCGAACGTGGACTGCCAGTTGTTGGTGCTGTCGCGGAAGATGTAGCGGTCGCGCCGCTCGCCCCGCAGCGCCGCCTGGAACCAGGGATGCTCGGAGGAGCTGTGGTTGGGCACGATGTCGACCAGCACCCGCAACCCGTGCTCGTGCGCCTGCTCGACCAGCGACTCGAAGTCGGCCAGCGTGCCGAACAACGGATCGACACCCCGGTAGTCCGCCACGTCATAGCCGCCGTCGGCCATGGGGGAGGGGTAGAAAGGCGTCAGCCAGATGGCGTCGACCCCCAGCCGCCGAAGATACGGCAGGCGCTCGCGCACCCCGGCCAGATCGCCGACGCCGTCTCCCGAGGCGTCGGCGAAGCTGCGAACGTAGATCTCGTAGACGATGGCATCACGCCACCAGGGGATATCCATGTGGCGTGTCATGCCCGCTATGTCGGGGAGTTCACCAGGCTGTGGGCCGCGTAGACCAGATAGTCCCAGAGCTTGGTCGCCAGCTCTTCCGGCAGGTCGAGCGAGTCGACCGCGTCACGCATGTGCCGCAGCCAGGCGTCCCGCTCCGGCTCGCCGATCACGAACGGCATGTGCCGCATGCGCAGCCTCGGGTGGCCGCGCTGCTGGCTGTAGGTGTTGGGCCCGCCCCAGTACTGGACCAGGAAGCCTCGCAGCCGCTCTTCGGCGCCCTCGAAATCGGACTCCGGGTAGAGCGGCCGCAGCAACGGGTCTTCCGCGACGCCCTCGTAGAAACGGTGCACGAGGCGCCGGAAGGTCTCGTCGCCCCCGACGGCGTCGTAGAAGGAGGTCTCACTCACGTTCTCAGCCTATGCGGTGGCGACCATGGGGATGCCGGCGGAGTCGAGTGCGGACTTGACCCGGTACCTGAGCTCCCTGGACACCTCGGCCTGCGCCGAGGGCAGGGTCTTGGCGCTGATGCGGAACACCAGCGAGCTGTCGGACATCTGCTCGACGCCGTACACCTGCGGCTGCTCCACGATCTTGGTCTCGCGGAACTCGCCGTCGGCCCAGATCTCCTCGGCCACGTGCTCCAGGAGCACCCGGACGCTCATGATGTCCGCGTCGTAGGCCACCGGGACGTCCATGAAGGCGCGCGACCAGCCCTGCGACTCGTTGCCGACCCGGGTGATGGTGCCGTTGCGGACGTACCAGACGCGGCCGTCGAGGTCGCGCAGTCTGGTGACGCGCAGGGTCACCGCCTCGACCGTGCCGACCGCGGCGCCGGCGTCGATCACGTCGCCCACGCCGTACTGGTCTTCGAGCAGCATGAACATACCTGCGATGAAGTCCTTGACCAACTCCTGGGCGCCGAAGCCGATGGCCACGCCGAGGATGCCGACGCTGGTGAGCAGGGGTGCGATCGGGATCGTCAGCCGATCGAGCACGGTCAGCACCGCGGTGCCGAGGATGACGATCGAGGCGACGTGTTTGAGCACCGAGCCCATGGTCTCGGCGCGCTGCTTGCGGCGCTCGTGCAGCAGCGCGTCGATGCTGTCGGGCACCGCGTTCTTGCGGAACCTGCTGGTTATCGAACCACCCGTGGCCGCGCGGTTGACCACTCTCGTGATGACCCGGTGCGCGACTTTGCGAAGCACGATCGCGAGCACGAGGATCAGGACGATTGTGATCAGACTAGCCACCAAGGGCGCCCAGGTCGCATTCTGGAACATCCCGACAAGGGTAGAGCAAATACCCGCCGGGTCGTTCTCGCAGCTCCCAGCCATTTGCTGGGTCAACTTCTCGAAGTCCAACTGAGAAGCGGGCGGTTGCGACGCTGTCACCAGCAGTAACACTGGGTAGATCCCCCTCCGGAAGCGGTTCGGTCGGCTGCTTTGGACCGATTCGATCCAAAATACCGCCGACCGGACCGCCCGCCGTCACATCACGCCGGGGAAGACGGGGACGCCTGCTCTCTGGGCCGCGGAGGGAGAGAGCGGACGCTCCGATGACGGACGGCTCGGAACGGGACGCGCACCCGGAAGCGTGTCCTGTGCCGGTTCCGGGAGGGATCCCCCGAACACCCGCCCGGGAGGACCGGGCGGGTGGCTGTGGACAGGCACGGCATGCGAGACCGTGCCTGGGCCGGAACCGGCGGGGCGACCAAGGGCTCCGGCATACGGGAGTCCCTCCGCACCGGCCACCCCGCCGGCTCCGTTGACGCCGCCGTGGGTGCGGTGAGCCGTGGTGGCTGCGCTCCACCCGGGTCACCGCTTTGTCACTCGCCCACGGCGGCCAGTACGCGTGCGACCTTCGTGGCCGCTCCAGCCGGGTCGTCGGCCTTGTGCATCCGTTCACCCCAGGACCAGCAGTACCACCAGTCCGGTGCATCGGATGCGCTCGTCGACCGACAGGTGACGTTCTCCGACAGGCTGGTCGCGTTCGGGTTGATGACCCGTGCGAACATGCGCCCGCCCTGGGTCTGGACCACTCTCGCGAGCAACCCGTGAGCGTCGAGTTCGGATACGAGACGCTTCAGATGCTCGAAGTTGTCGTCCCCCACCTTTCGTCCCCTCCTTTTGGGAATCGGCTGGTGGGCCAAACATGGCTCATGTCAAGGGCGGGCGCAATGCCGCTTCCCCGGTCACGGGGAGTTGCTTCTCCCTCATGGGATGTAAGAAACAGTCCCTCGGAGGACGATCCTTATCCGTAGGCTTGATGCCGGGCGTTTTCAAGCTGGCGACATTGGTTCACACTCTTGGGTAGGCGCACAGCTACATGGACGCTACGCTGAGTCACCAGATATGGACCGGTCGAGACACGCGCGAGAGGGGCCGGGATGTCCGGCAGACAGCACAGGGAAACGGAGATCGCCAGGCGGATCAGAGCCAAGGGACTGGCCGCCGGGCGCACTTCGGCCCAGATAGCTGACGAGATCCATGAGCAGTGCACTCCGCAATTCGGCACCAGCCGCGTCAAATCCCACCGTCTTTCCTACGGCATCGCGCTGGCGGATGTCATCGAGCAGATCAGAGCCCTGTTCGAGCGTGACAACAAGGCGATGCCCGGCATCGGAGAGACCCTGCTGTCGGCCTACGAGAGCGGGCTCAAGCGCCCAGGACCCGAATACATGCACTACCTGTGCACGGTCTATCGGGTGGAGCCGCTGGAGCTCGGTTTCGACGGGCCGTGCATCTGCGGCCACGGGCACCGCACGCCGGGCGTGCAGCTGGGAGACAGCACCGAGCGGCCGTTAGCGCAGGCGGAGCGCGAGACCGGGTCGCCCCCGGAGCCCGAGACCGAGGCCGACGAGAACATCCTCCGGCGCACCATGCTCAACCTGCTCAACCCCGGGACCAGCGCCGCCACCGAGCTCGACGGGCCGGTGCTCGGCGCGTGCGAGGGCATCAGGCGCCGGATGGACGAGACGCTCGTCGCGGCCACGGTGTCTGCGGCGATGCTCGACCAGTGGGAAGAGGCCACGCAGAGCTTCGGCCGCCAGTACACGACGACGGCCCCGCTGCGCCTGCTGTGCGACGTGATGCTCGAGATGAGCGCCGTACGCGCGGCGCTGACCCACCGTCAGCCCATCGACCTGCACGACCGCCTTCTGCGGATGGCGGCCCAGCTGGCGGGGCTGAGCGGCATGATCATGATCAACCTCGGTGACCACCGGCTGGCCCGCTCCTTCTTCAGGACCGGACGCACCGCGGCCGACGAGACGGGCGACCGCGCACTGCGCGCGTGGATCACCGCCCGCGAGTCGCTCGTCCCGCTCTACTTCGGGGACGCCCGGGAGGCGCTCAACCTGGCGAAGAAGAGCCGCGACCTGGCCGGCACCATGCCCTGCCCCGCGCAGGCCATGGCACCGGTCGTCGAGGCGCGGGCGCTGGCCATGCTCTCGGGCGCCGAGAACAAGAAGGAGATCGTCGACCAGGCGAAACGCGCGCTGGCCAGGGCCAGGAACGCCTTCTCCCACATGCGGCCCGAGCACCAGGCGGACATGGCCTTCGGCTACACCGAGAAGCAGCTCTACTTCTACCAGGGTGACGTGCTGACCAAGCTCGGCCAGACCCTGGAGGCCGAAGTGGTGCTCGACCAGGCGCTGGAGAAGTACGAGGACCACATCCTCGACCAGACGCTGATCAGGCTCGACCAGGCCCAGTGCCGCATGATCGACGGGGAGTTCGACTCCGCGCTGGACATCGGCACCAGGGCGCTGCGGATGCTCGGCGACGAGTACATGACCGATTTCATCATGCGTCCCGCCCTGGCGCTCGAACAGGCGATCATGGCCCGTGACGCGAACAACTCGAAACTCGAGGAGTACAGGGCCGAACTGCGCCGGCCGAGGGTCCCGACGAAAGGCGGCGGTGCATGAACGTGGAGATCCGGCGCTATAGGTGGTCAGATCTCGACACCATCCTCGCACTCCACCGGATCTCCCTCGCCGAGGTGGGACTGGTGCCGGGCGACGGCGTCTACTACGACGACGACTTCCCGCGCATCCAGGAGATCTACCTGGGCTGCGGCGGTGACTTCCTGGTCGGCGAGGTGGACAAGCGGGTCGTCGCGATGGGCGGGCTGAAACCCGTCGACACGGCCACGGCCGAGATGTGCCGGCTGAGAGTGCACCCGGAGTTCCAGCGGCGCGGCTACGGTGCGGCCATGCTGCTCGCACTCGAACGGCGCGCGGTGGAGCTCGGCTTCGAACGCGTCAGAGGCGACACCACGCTCAACCAGGAGGCCGCCCTGGCGCTCTACGAGCGAGAGGGATGGCGCGAACTCTCCAGACAGCGGGTCGGCGACCACACTGTCGTCTACCTCGAAAAACGCCTGGCTCCTCCGGCGGTCATCGAGCTCTGAGGCTCCCGGCGTACGGCCCCACCCAACCCCTCCTGGGGCCGCCTTCTCCCCTTCCCGGTGATCTTCCCCGGGCTCCCGGCGTGACTTCACCGCCGACATTCCTTCCGTCACCCGCAGTACGCGACGACGCCGGTTCTGGCGTCCGCGGTATGGATGTACAAACCCGCGGGTGAGGCTCTTAACACCGAGGTGTAGAGGAACCTCACCGGCTGCTCCCTGTACATCAGTGGCTGCGAATAGTAGTGAGATGCTTTTGCCATGGCAGTCGTGCCCGCTCCCCGACCCCTCCTGGGAGCCGTGCTTCTGTTGTTCGTCAGCGCCGCTTGGGGGTCGGCGTTCCCGCTGATGAAAGATCTCATCCACCGGCTACCGGTGGAGGATCTGCTCGCCGAGCGCTACCTGATCGCCGCGCTCACCCTCCTCGTCATCAGGCCGCGCTGCCTTCGGGGGCTGCCGCGCAGGACCTGGATCTACGGGGTCGTTCTCGGGGTCATGTTCGGGGTCGGTCAGGCCGGTCAGGCCGTCGCGCTGCACGGCCTGCCGTCCTCGCTGTCGGGGTTCGCCGTCGGCTGCAGCGTGGTGATCACGCCCATCCTGGCGCTCGTCCTGTTCAAGGTGAGAGTGCCGCGCCGGATCTGGGCGGGGGTGGTGCTCGCGCTGGCCGGGATGACCGTGTTCACGCTGCTGAGGGGGATGGAGGACCACGAGGTCTCGGTGCCGGCGCTCGGGGTCACGCTGTTCGCCGCCGCCCTCTACTCCGGCCACACGCTGCTGCTGGCGCAGTTGTCCAAGCGGGGTGAGACCTTCCACGCGTACGCGCTGACGGTGATCCAGCTGTTCACCATCGGGCTGCTCACCGGGGTCGTCGCCGTCCGCGACGGGGTCGTGCTGCCGTCGGGAGGGTCCGACTGGCTGATCCTGGGGCACCTGGCCGTGGTGTCGTGCGCGCTGGGGTTCCTGGCCCGCTCGTACGGCCAGGCGCACGTCACGGCCGTGCCGAGCGCGATCCTCATGTCGTCGCAGCCGCTCTGGGTGGCCGCGATCTCGGTGATCTGGTTCCACGAGCCGATCGGCTGGGGCATGGTCGTCGGCGGGGGGTTGATGGCCGGCGCGATGCTGCTCGCGCTTCCCGCGAGGACCGCCGCGCTGGGAAAGGAGCGCACCCGCGCCAACCACGCCCTCCTCATCGTCGCCGCACGGGCGGCCAGGACGCTGGCCGACCTGAGGATCAAACGTGAGGATCCGCTGCCGCTCGGCGGCAGTCAGACGCCGTATCTCGACAGAGGGGCCTGTGTGAACGCTGAGACGTGTCCCTGGCACACGCGCTCGCTCAAGGGTGGCGGGGAGCCCAGCCTGGAGCGGCTGATCGAGCGCGCCACGATCATCGTCCGGGCGAGGAATCTGCCGGGGCCGGGGTGCTGCCGGTCGGTCACCCTGCTCGGCCGGTGCCTGTGCGATCTGATGGGGGAAGCCGAGCAGGCCCGGACGAAAGCCCTCCCACGTTGGTTTCGGTCCCAATAGCTTACTGGTGTCAATCAAAAGGCAACCGCTTTTTGCGGCGTAACCTCCCACTTATTCACCATAAATCTTGATATTCGGCGGGGCGCACTAATAATGGGAAAATAGCCCCAGTGGGAGAGGTATGTCATGAAGCGCATCATTGTCCGCAAGCCTGGAACCGCGAGGCTGGCGGGGACCTCCAGCGTCCTTCACAAGGGGTGACCGAGGCAAGGTCCCATCTCAGAGTTGAGGGCGAAGCACCCGCTCAATGGGGGGCCGTACGGCTGCTGACACCGTTGATCGACGGACATCGCCGGCCGCGCGGCCCCTACACTGTCGCCGCCGCCCTGCTGCGTCACCTGGTGCCGCAGGTTCTGGAACGGGACGGGGACCTGGTGGCGGCGCACGACATCGAGATCCGTGCCGCCGCGCCCGAACTGGCCCCTCTCGTATCGCTCCGGCGGGCCACGATCGACGCCGGGCTGCCTGAGGACGAGCGCATCCTCGTGCCCGCGCCCCGCCGTACGCTGCGGCTGGCCAACGGGCTCGCGGAGTTCTTCAGGGACGCCGTACGCCCCGGGCGGGCGATAGCCGTGTGCAACGGCGCCGAGGCCGACCCGACGGACACCGAGCTGCTGGACATCATGATGCGGCGGATCCCGCCGGACCTCCTCACGATCATGCTGTACTCCGGCGGCCCCGACCCGCCGCCCGACACCCGGAGCGCGGACGAGCTCTGGGCCCTGGTGGACCGGTGCATGCGCGACGGATTCCTGCACGCCGCCGCCGAGCTGGGGGAGCGCGGCATGGCGCGCACCGAGCCGGGCGGCGAGCACTGGTGGCGCTTCGCGCAGCGCACCGCGACCGCGCTGGGCGGCCTCGGCCGTACCGACGACGCCCAGGCGATCTGGGACGGGGTGCGCGCGGCCAGCCAGGATCCGGCGATGCACGCCGCCAGCGCGTACGGCACCGCCATGCTCGACGCCCGCCACCCCGACCCCGCACGCCGTGACCTGGGCCGGGCCCGGCGCTGGATCAACGAGGCCATCGCCATCTCCACCCTGCTGCCGGAGCCCCTGGACCGGGCGTTCAAGCTGGGCTTCGACCTCAACGGCCTGGCGCTGATCGAGCTGCGGCACGGCCGGCCGGGCGCGGCGCTGTCGCTGGTCGAGTCGGCCGTCGAGCTGGCGCGCGAGCTGCGGGAGCGGCATCCGCTGCACCGGATGGTGCTGCTGGCCAACCGGGCCCAGTTGCTGGCCGCGCTCGGTCACGTCAAGGAGGCGATGGAGGACTACGCGGCCGCGATCGCGCTGGACCCGGCCTTTCCCGACTACTACCTGGAGCGCGGGAACCTGCTGTTCAAGCTCGGGCGGCACGAGGAGGCGCTGGCCGACTTCGAACGGGCCATGCGGGCCGGGCCGCCGCTGCCCGAGGCGTACTACAACCGGGCGGAGCTGCACACCGTGCGGGGTGACACCGAGGAGGCGCTGGCCGACCTGGGACGGGTGATCGAGCTGGACCCGTCCTACCTGGACGCGTACATCAACCGGGCCGGGCTGCTGGCCGCGGCGGGCTGCGACGAGGAGGCCCTGGCCGACGTCGTGGCCGGGCTGGTCCTGGAGCCCGGCAACCCCCACCTGCTCACGGTGCTGGGGCAGCTGGAGACGGCGGCGGGGCGGCTGGCGGCGGCGGGGGAGGCGCTGGACCGCGCGGTGGAGCGCGCGCCCGGGCTCGCCGCCGCCTGGGGGAACCGGGGGGTGCTGCGGTATGCCGCCGGGGACCTGGAGGGGGCGGTCGAGGATCTGAGCCGGGCCATCGAGCTGCAGCCCGAGCCCGACCTGTACACCAACCGGGCCGTCGCCCTGCGCGCGCTCGGCCGCGCCGCCGAGGCCGACGCGGACGAGCGGCGGGCCGATCGCCTCTCCTGACGACCGCCTGCCGCGATGGGATTATTGGGTTATGCGGGGGCGAATGGGGCGGGCGGCCGCGGTGTGCGCCGCTCTGGGGGTGCTGTGGTGGGCCAGCGTGCGCCTGGCCTGGGCGGGCATCGGCTGCGAGGACTGGGGGTGCCTGGCACCCGCCGTCGGCGTCGTGGCGGTGATCACGCTGGCCCTGATCGCCGGGTTCGCGCTCGTGCTGGAGCGGGTGGACGTACGGCCGGGGCGGCGGGTGGCGCTGGTGGCGGGCGGGGTGCTGGTGGTGTTCAGGCTCGTCGGCGAGGCGCTGCCGTCGTGGACGTCCTCGCTCGCGCACGCGGTCACGGCCGGGGCGGTCTTCGCCGGGGCGGGGGCCGTGGCGGCGTTCGTGACGGAGCCGGGGGTGGCGCGGCGGTGGAAGGTGGTGACCGCGCTGGGGGTGGTCGCGCTGGTGCCTGCCGCGCTCGTCGTGTCGTGGGCGCGGTTCGGCGCCTAAACGGGCTTGATCATGAGCAGGCTCTTGCCGGTCACCGCGCGGGCCTCGATGGCGGCGTGCGCCTCGGCGGCCGACTCCAGGGGGTAGGTGGCGCCGACGGTCGGGCGCAGGCGTCCGGCGGCGGCCAGCGTCAGGGCCTCCCCGGCCAGCTCGCGCAGGTCCGTCCGCGGCCAGGCGACCGCCGTCACGCGCGGCTCCGGCGTGGTCATCGGACCGCCCGCCATGCCGTACACGCTCAACCTGCCGCCGTCCTTCAGCAGCCCCTGCGCCGCCGCGCCGACCTCGCCGCCGACCCCGTCGAAGACCAGGTCGAGGCCGCCCGTCGCGTCCCGTACGAGGTGGGTCCAGCCGGGGTCGGTGTAGTCGACCGTCAGCTCCGCGCCCAGGCTCGCCGCCAGGTCGCGCTTGGCGGCGCTGCTCGCCGCGCCCACCACGCGCGCGCCCGCGGCCGTGGCGAGCTGCACCAGCAGACTCCCCACGCCGCCGCCGGCCGCCTCGACCAGCACCCACTCCCCGGGCTTGGGTGCGGCGGCCCGCGCGAGGCCCACGGCGGTGCGCCCGTCCGCGAGCAGCGCCACCGCGAACTCGGGAGACAGGCCGCCGGGGATCGGGATCAGGTCGCCGGCGCTCGCCACCGCGAGCTCCGCGTATCCGCCGTAACCGCCGAGCGTGCTGACCACCGGCGTGCCGGTCAGCGCCGGGTCGACGCCTTCGCCGGTCGCGGCCACCGTCCCCGCGACGCCGTTGCCCAGGATCGCCGGCAGCTCGGCCTGCCGCGGCCCGCGGTTGGCGCGTACCTGTGTCTCCACGAACGTGATGCCCGCCACCGACACGTCCACCAGCACCTGCCCGGGCCCGGCCACCGGGTCCGGCACCTCCTCCACGACCAGCGCCTCCGGTCCGCCGTACCGCCTCAAGACCACCGCACGCATGATGAGCCCTTCTCTATCGGAGCGATTCGCTCCGAAAATACTAATATCCTGTACGGCATGAGCACACGCGGGAGGCAGGCCGAGGCCGCGCGCAACGATCTGCGGCTGCTGCGGGCCGCGCACGAGGTGTTCACGACGCAGGGGTTCGACGCGCCGGTGTCGGCCATCGCCAAGGCGGCGGGCGTGGGCATGGGCAGCCTCTACCGCCGCTACCGCACCAAGGAGGAGCTGCTCCAGCGCCTGTGCGTGATCGCCATGGAGCGCGGGGTCGAGGCGGCCGAGGCCGGGCTGGCCGAGCCGGACCCGTGGGAGGGGCTGGCCTCCTACATCCGCGCGTGCGTGGGGTTCAGGTCGGGCGCGCTCGCACCGGTCGCCGGCACCATCGAGGTCACCGACGAGATGTGGCGCACGGCGCGCAAGGGCACCGAACTCGCCGACCGGCTGATCACCAGGGCGCGCGCGGCCGGCGTGCTCAGGGGCGACGTCACCACGCTGGACATCTCGCTGCTCATGGAGCAGTTCAGCCGCCCGGCGCCGGGCGCCGAGCATCCGCACGCCAAGGAGCGGCTGCTGACCATCGCGCTCGACGGCCTGCGCGCGCCGGGGGCGACCGAACTGCCCGGCGACCCGCCGAGCACGGAGTGGTACGAAGGCCGCTGGGGGAGCCCTCCGTAGGTCTACGGTGGGGGCGTGGGCTTCAACGACCTGCTCAAAGACCTCGATCACAGCGCCAGCGTCCAGGCGGCGGGCATCAGACGCGGCTACGGCGGGCCGCCCGCCCGCACGGTGGGCGTCACCGTGGGGCTGGCGCGGCTGCGCTGCGCCTCGCTGCTCAAGCCCCTGTACGCGTGGGTGAGCGCGGCCCACATCCCCGACGCCGAACGGTGGCGGCGGCACGCCGAGCCCGCCGTGGTCGTGTCCTCCAACGCCGACACGCTCAACCTGTGGCTGGCCGTCGGCCCCCGGGTCATCCTCGACGACCTCCGCAGCCGCACCGGCATCGCCTGGTCGCCGCCCAACGGCGACCCCTCGCGGTTCGGCTCGGTCGAGGTGGCCGCCGACGAGGTCGCGATCGCGTACGCGGTGCTCGCCCAGGCCGCCGTCGCCGGTGACCCGGTCGCGGAGACCATCCTGGGGTGGATGCGGCAGGTCAGCGCGTCGCAGGCGTTCGGGGCCCGGGAGGCGATCCGCTCGCCCGGGGCGGGGGTCAAGAGCGGCTGGTACGGCGCCCCCGACGAGACCTGCCTGCGTACGCACACCGTGGCCGTGCTGCCCCGGGGCGGCACTCGGGTGGCGGTGGCCGTGGGGATGACCGCGCTGCCGTACACCGACCTGCGGGAGCGCGAGGCTTATGTCGAGAAGGTCGGCAAGGGCGTGCCCGTGGAGCCCGATCACGAGAAGGTGGCGGGGCGGCTGCTCCGCGGGCTCCTGGTGACGACACTCGACGAACTCGGCCATTTCCGCGACGGCCCCCACGCGTGAGACCGGCTCACCCCCCGCGTCCTGGATCGCGGTGCCGCTGGAGTCGAAGACGACGATCTCCCGGAAGAGCCGTTCGATCTCGGATTGTGTGAACATGAGCACGGCCGGGATCGTTGCCAGGTTTCCTACTGCGTCTGGGGTTGGCGTGAAATTTACTGTTTTGGGCGGATGTGGGGCTTGGCCTGCGGCGGGGCAGGCGTGCAGCGGGTACGTGGTGGAGGCCGAAGGATTCCGCGTCCTCGTGGATCCCGGCTATGCCACGCTGCCGAGGCTCCTCGGGCGCATGCGGGCCGACGAGGTGGACGCGGTGCTGGTCACCCACGGCCACCCCGACCACTGCGCCGACCTCAACCCGCTGCTGCGCGCCCGTGCCCTCGCCGACATCCCTGCTCCCGCCCTGCCGGTGTACGCGCCGCCGGGCGCGCTGGACGCCGTCCTGGCGCTGGACAAGCCGCGCATGCTGGCGGGCAGCTTCGTGACGCGCGATCTGGCGCCCGGCGTGCCGTACGAGGTCGGTCCGTTCCGCCTGGACGTGTTCGACCTGCCGCACCACGTGCCCAACGCCGGCCTGCGGCTGAGCGCCGGAGGTCGCGTGATCGCCTACACCGGTGACACGGGGCCGTCCCCCGAGCTGGTGGTGCTGGCGGAGGGAGCGGACCTGCTGGTGGCCGAAGCGACCTATCCGGAACGGGTCCCCGAAGAGGACGCGCCGTACCTGTCCAGCGCCCTGGACGCGGGCCGCACCGCGGCCTCGGCGGGCGTGGCCCGCCTGCTCCTCACCCACCTGTGGCCCGACACGTCCCCGGCGCTCGCGCTGCAGGCCGCTGCGAAGTCCTATGACGGCACGCCGGCGGTCGCCGCCGAGGGCATCACGCTGGACCTGTGACGACGCCTCACCGCGCCGTGAGCCGCTCGATCACCTTCGCCAGCCCGGGCGGCTCCACGTTGCCTGGCAGCTCCTCGGCCCAGGCGTAGCCCCGGTAGGCCACTCGCTCCTCCTCGGTGAGCTCCCCGGGATCCACCGCCGGCCGCGCCTCCTCGAAGGTGGCCAGGAAGAACGGCTCGGTCTTCACGTACCGCACTCCCAGCCACGAGAAGTCGCGCTCGACCTCGACGAACCGCTCCCGCACCGCCGAGCCCGGCAGCCCGGTCTCCTCGCCCAGCTCCCGCCTGGCCGCCTCCAGGGCCGTCTCGCCGGGGTCGATCCCGCCACCGGGCGGCTCCCAGATGTCCATGCGACTGATGGGGTCGTACCAGTGCATGAGCAGCACCCTGCCGTCGCGATCCAGGCAGACGACCCGAGCCGCAGGCCGGTCGCTGATACCCGCTTGCCCCTCTATGGCACCCACCAGCCCGACGTTACTCCTGGCGCTCCTCCTCCAGCACGAGCCCCAGCAAGCCGGGGAAGCGATGATCGAACTCCTCCTGGCGCAGGCGGTTGAGCCGCCGGGCGCCTTCGTCGCGCTGCTCCAGCAGCCCCACGTTGCGTAACACCGAGAAGTGGTGGCTGAGCGTGGACTTGGCCACCGGCAGGTGGGAGAACGTGCCGCAGGCGCGCGTCCAGTCGGGGACGTCCGCCAGCTCCCGCACGATGCGGCGCCGGATCGGATCGCCCAGCGCGTCGAGGGCGGCCTGCAGCGAGACCTCGATCGGGGATGTGTGCGTCAGACCGCGCGTCCTGTTCGACTGCGATCGAACATTGTTGTAGTGTTCCATCTCGATCGAACATTCTATGCGAGGGGAGCGGCCGTGGACATCGGGCGCGTCGGAGTGTGGCATCCCAAGATCGGCACGGCCCCCGCCGAGGAGGCGCGTCGCGCGGCGGCCACGATCGAGTCACTGGGCTACGGCTCGCTCTGGGTCAACGAGGGCAAGAGCAGCAAGGAGCCGCTCGTCATGTCCGCCGTCCTGCTGGCGGCCACCCGGCGCATCGCGGTCGGCACCGGCATCGCCAATATCTGGGTGCGCGACGCCACGGCCATGGCCGCGGGCGCGGCCGCGCTGGGCGACGCCTTTCCCGACCGGTTCCTGCTGGGCATAGGGGTCAGCCATGCCCCGCTGGTCACCGGCCGCGGCCACGACTACGCCAAACCCCTGGCCGCGATGCGCACCTACCTGGAGGCCATGGGCCAGGCCGACCGGACGCTGCCCGTACCCCCGGTCCCGGCTCCCAGGGTCCTCGCCGCGCTGCGGCCCAAGATGCTGGAGCTCTCCAGGGACCTGGCGGACGGCGCCCACAGCTACTTCGTGCCGCCGGAGCACACCGCGCAGGCCCGCCGGATCCTCGGCCCGGGCTCGCTGCTGATCCCCGAGCAGGCGGTCGTCCTGGAGTCCGACCCGGCCCGCGCCCGCGAGATCGCCCGCGCCCACATGTCCTACTACCTGACGCTGCCCAACTACCTCAACAACCTGCGCACGCTGGGCTTCACGGACGACGACTTCGCCGACGGCGGCAGCAACCGCCTCGCGGACTCCATCGTGGCCTGGGGCAACGCCGACGCCATCACCAAGCGCGTGCACGCGCACCTGGACGCGGGGGCCGACCACGTCGTCATCCAGCCCCTCTCCCCGGACGTCCCGGACCTCGCCCACGCCCTGACCCAGCTGACCGACCTCGCCCGGCCCCTCGGCCTGTAACGCCCATCGGGGCGTTTGACCTCGAGTGGACTCCAACTCGTAGCGTGAGTGGCATGACAACGCCGCAACACAAGATCGGGTCGGGATTCGGGGCCAGGAGCACCGCGGACGACGTGCTCCACGGGATCGATCTCTCAGGAAAGCTGGCGATCGTCACCGGCGGCTACTCGGGCATCGGCCTGGAGACCACGCGGGCGCTCGCCCGAGCCGGAGCGCGCGTCGTGGTGCCCGCGCGCCGTCGCGAGGCCGCCGAGGAAGCGGTCGGGGGCATCGGCGGGGTCGAGGTGGACGAGCTCGACCTCGCCGATCTGGAGAGCGTACGGCAGTTCGCCGAGCGCTTCCTGGCCACCGGCCGCAGCGTCGAGATCGTCATCGACAGCGCCGGGATCATGGCCTGCCCGGAGACGAGGGTGGGCCCCGGGTGGGAGGCGCAGTTCGCCACGAACCACCTGGGCCACTACGCGCTCGTCAACCGCCTCTGGCCGGCCGTCGCCCAGGGCAGGGGACGGGTCGTGTCCGTTTCGTCGGCCGGGCACCGGCATGCGGGCATCCGGTGGGACGACGTCCAGTTCGAGCGGGGCTACGACAAGTGGCAGGCCTACGGGCAGGCGAAGACCGCCAACGTCCTGTTCGCCGTCCAGCTCGACGCGCTCGGCCGGGACGCGGGGGTGCGGGCGTTCGCGCTGCACCCGGGCGCCATCCTCACGCCGCTGCAGCGCCACCTCCGCAAGGAGGAGATGGTCGCCGCGGGGTGGATCGACGAGGAGGGCAACGCCCTGGACCCCACGTTCAAGACCCCCGAGCAGGGCGCGGCCACCCAGGTGTGGGCGGCCACCTCGCCGCAGCTGGCGGGCATGGGCGGCGTCTACTGCGAGGACTGCGACATCGCCGAGCCGACCACGGAGGCCGTCGGGCCCGGGGTGCGCGACTATGCGATCGACCCGGAGCAGGCCGCCCGGCTGTGGGCGCTGTCCGCCGAGCTGACCGGGGTCAACGCCTTCGGCTAGCGCTTCATGGCGCCGTCGGCGATGGCGTCCGCGGCATCGCCGATGGCGACTCCGACGATCTCGAGGCGGCGTACCAGCTCCCGCCTCTTCAGCGCCTCCGCGGTCACCTCGCCCGAGAAGATGCGCGAGATCTCGTACTGGTACATCCGCCGGATCGACCCGCCCACCTTCTTCGCCTCCAGCGCGTCCTGGACCACGGCGGAAGGGCGGGAGGCGAGGTCGCGGACCGCGTTCTCCAGCGCTTCGATGCCGACGATGACCTGGTCGAGCAGGGGAGTGAAGCGGATCTGGTCAGGGACCCGGTAGAGGTGGGACTCGCGGACGAAGTCCCGCAAGGAGTCCAGCACGTCGTCGATGGCGCGGGACAGCCGGAACAGGTCCTCCGGGTCGATCGGGGTGACCAGGGCCGTTTTGAGCTCCTCGACGAGGCAGGCGCGTTCCTCGTCGCCGATGTGCTCGATCGAGCGCATCTGCTCGTGCGCGCCCGTCCTGCCCACCTCGCCCCCGATCATGGCCATCGCCAGCCACGCGCCTTCCTTGGTGGCCCGGAGCTGGCCGAGCAGGGCCTCCGTGAGCGCGCTGTCCATGCGGCCGGTCATGAGGTTGCGGATCCGCCGCAGCCGCTTCATGGTCCGGCCGCCTTCGCGGAGCCGGGGCGGCACGTCATGGGCGGAGCCGCCCTCGAAGAGTGCTGCACGTTCGCCGTCCCTTCATGAGAGTTCAACCCTCGCGATCGCCTTCACCAGTGCCGCCAGCCCCGCGCCCAGCAGGGCGCCGGCCGGCAGCGTCAGGAGCCAGGCCGCGACGATCTTGCCGGTGGCGTACCAGCGGACGCGGCCGCCGCCCCGTGCCACGCCCGCGCCGATGAGCCCGCCGGCGATGGCCTGGGTCATGCTCACCGGCATGCCCACGGCCGCGCAGGCGATCACCGCCGTGCCCGCGGCCAGCTCGGCCGCGACTCCGTGCGGGGGCCGGGAGGCGATGAGCTCGCGGCCCAGCGTGCGGCCCGCCTTGGGGAGGCCGTACATGGTGCCGAGTCCGAAGAGGACGGCCACCAGCGACGTGTACGGGAGCGGCGCGCCCGAGAAGCCGAACATGATCATGAACACGGCCAGCATCTTCTGCCCGTCGTTGGCGGCGTAGGCGAGGCTCTGCAGGAGGAACCCCACCTGGTGCCAGCGCCGCAGCCCGCGGGCCGTGATCGTGATCAGGAGCACCCGGACGAGCATCCAGCCCAGCAGCCCGCCTGCGAAGGGCGCCGCCACCCCGAACGCCAGCACCAGCAGCACCGAGCTCGGCGACACCGGCAGCCCCCAGCCCAGCCCCGCGCCGGTGAGCCCGCCCACGACGGCGAGCGTGAGGCTGGTCGGCAGGCCCTTCATGCTGAGCGCGGTGACCACGGCCAGCGCCGAGATCACCGCGACGGTCATCGCGATCCTGCCGCCCGGCGCGTGGAACGAGGCCAGCCTGGTCGTGAACGTCACCGCCACCTGATGCGTGACCAGCGGGACCGCCGCCGTCAGCACCACGAGCACGAGGATGCCGGTGGCCGGGCGCACCGAGGGCAGCTTGAGCCCGGTGGCGAGGAGGGCGCCCCCGTCGTTGACCCCGGACACGACGGCGAAGAGGCCGGCGACCACGATCAGTACGGCGACGTCCAAGGACCGCGCTCCATCCCAAGCCGCGAGACAACCCGGGGTTGCCCCTCCCGAATCCGCGTTCCCCCCTGACTACCCGGGATCGCATGGATGATGGACGATCGGACGCGTAACGTGTGTCGGGTACTCTCTGTGATGGTCACCGGCCAGGATCAGCCCTGTGGTGACCGCAGATCCCACGCCCGCGAGAGTGAAGGCATGACCAGCCCCGCCGAATACATCCTGACGCTGTCCTGCCCCGACCGGCCCGGTGTGGTGGCCGCCGTCTCCGGCCTGCTGGCCCGGCACGGATGCAACATCATCGAGAGCCAGCAGTTCGGCGACCGGGCCGGGCAGCGCTTCTTCATGCGTGTCCAGTTCGCGGGGCCGTTGGGCGAGGACGAGCTCAACGGCGCCTTCGCGGCGCTCGCGCCGGACTTCGCCATGGAGTTCAAGGTGCGCGACGTGGCCAGGAAGCCGCGCGTGCTGATCATGGTCAGCAAGTTCGACCACTGCCTGAACGACCTGCTCTACCGCGTCAGGTCCAAGGCCCTGGACATCGAGATCGTCGCGGTCGTCTCCAACCATCCCGACCTGCGGCCGCTCACCCAGTCCAACGGGATCGACTACCACCACCTGCCGGTCACCCCCGAGACCAAGGCGAGGCAGGAGTCCGAGGTGCTGGCGCTGGTGGAGCACTACCAGGCGGACCTGGTGGTGCTGGCCCGCTACATGCAGGTGCTTTCGGGCGAGCTGTGCGAGAAGCTGGCCGGGCGGGCGATCAACATCCACCACTCGTTCCTGCCGTCGTTCAAGGGCGCCAAGCCGTACCACCAGGCCCACAACCGCGGCGTCAAGCTGATCGGCGCCACGGCCCACTACGTGACCTCCGACCTGGACGAGGGGCCGATCATCGAGCAGGAGGTGGCCCGGGTCAACCACAGCCACTCTCCGGAGGACCTCGTGGCGATCGGCCGCGACGTGGAGTGCCTGGCCCTGGCCCGGGCGGTCAAGTGGCACGCCGAGCAGCGGGTCCTGCTGGACGGGCACAAGACGATCGTCTTCCCTCGCTAGCTACCCGGTGACCACCAGCTTGCCCCGCACGTGCTCGTGGACCAGATCCCGGTACGCCCGCGCCGCCTCGGCCAGCGGGTAGCGGCGGCTGACGGTGGAAGGCAGCGTGCCTTTCACCGCGAGCGCGGCCACCTCGTCCAGATCGCCGGGACGGGCGTGGGTGTAGACGGTCTTGAAGCCGGTGGACGGGTCGGGGCTGGGGAAGGCGACGGTCAGCAGCGGGCCTCCCGGACGGACGACCCGCGCAGGCTCGGCCAGGGCCGGGCCGGGGAGCACCAGGTTGACCAGGGCGTCGACGCCGCCGGGGTGGCGGCGCAGGGTCTCGGCGGCGGTGTCCGCGGAGCTGTGGTCGATCGTCTCCGCGGCTCCCAGGCCGCGTACGTAGCTCTCGTCCGGCGGGATCGCGGTGGCAATTACGTGTACGCCCTGGGCCGCCAGTAGCGGCACGACGGCTCCGCCCACCCCGCCGGCGGCCCCGACGACCAGCGCCTTCGCGCCGGGCGCGAAGTTCCCCGCGCGGAGCAGCGGAAGGGCGGTCAGGGCGGCGATGGGCAGGGCGGCGGCGTGCTCGACGGGAAGGCCGGCCGGCCGGTGCGCGAGAGCGGGCGTGTCGGCGTCGAAGATCGCGTACTCGGCCATCGTGCCGGTCGTGAACGACGGCGGCGAGGACGTCAGGCTCGCCATGCTCCCGGCGGCCCGCGCCAGGCCGAGCCCGAATATTTCATCGCCCGTGGAGAATCGGGCCACGCCCGGCCCGACGGCCGTGACCGTCCCGGCGAAGTCGCTGCCGAGGACGTGCGGGAACTCCAGCGGGGCCATCTCTCTGAACGCCCCGCTCACGAGCCGGACGTCGGCGGGGTTGAGCCCGGCGGCCGCGACGCGGACCTGGATCTGGCCGGGGCCCGGCAGCGGGACGGGTACGTCCACCACCTCCAGGACCTCCACCCCGCCGTAGCCCTTCGCCACCAGTGCCTTCATGGGAACCTCCAACTAAACGGACCGATCGGTCAGGTTGAGCATAATATGACCGCGCGGTCCGGTTACGGTAGGGTTCTGATGTGGCGAATGTGCGGGCGGACGCGGTGCGTAACAGGCGGTTGCTGCTCGACGCGGCGGCGGCCGAGTTCGCCGAGCACGGCACGGAGGTCTCGATCGCCCGCATCGCGGCGCGGGCGGGGATCGGCAAGGGCACCGTGTTCCGGCACTTCGCCACCAAGGAGCAGCTCATGGCCGCGATCTTCAGCGACCAGCTGGAGTCGCTGGTGGCCAGGGGAGAGGCGCTGCGCGAGGGGGCGGACTCCGGGGCGGCGCTGCTGGAGTTCATGGCCGCCGGGGTCGAGCTGCGCTCGTTCTGCCAGGCGTTCACCCCGGCCATGCGCGAGGATCCGCAGATCAGGGCCGCGAGCGATCGGCTGGTGGCGGTCGCCAGGTCGCTCACGGACCGGGCCTGCCGTGACGGGTTCGTACGGGACGACGTCACGGGGCACGACGTCGTGCTGCTGATCAATGCCGCCTGCCAGGCGGTGGCCCCGCTGGGCGACGCGGTTCCGGGGCTCTGGCGGCGCTACCTGAGCATGATCTTCGACGGCCTGCGCCCCGAGGCCGCCCATCCGCTGCCCGTCCCGGCCCCCGATTCCCTGACCCCCGGCTGAGGCCGCCCGGCGCTCGCGGCAGGCGTCACGCAGGGCCGTCACGCAGGGCCGCGGCACGGCGCTGGGGTGGCCTCGACCCTGGCCGGCCCCAGCGCGCTCATGCCGTCGAGGCTACAGACCGGTGTGCCGGGCGAGGAAGGTGAGCGTGTCGGCCGACAGATCGACCGACCTGCTCACCGACCGGGCGCCGTGCCCGACCTCGGTCTCGTTGCGCAGCAGCACCGGGCGGTCGCCGGTCGAGGAGTGCTGCAGCGCCGCGCACAGCTTCCACGCGTGCAGCGGGTGCACCCGCGTGTCGGACTGGAAGACGGTGAAGAGCGTGGCGGGGTAGTTCACCGACTCCTGGACGTGGTGGTAGGGCGAGTAGCCCAGCAGCCAGCCGAACTGCTCGGGGTCCTCGACGGTGCCGTACTCGACGTTCCAGGTGGCGCCGAGCCCGAACTGTTCGTACCTGACCATGTCGAGCAGCGGCGCCGAGCAGGCCACGGCCGCGTACAGCTCCGGCCGCTGCGTCAGCGCGGCGCCCACCAGCAGGCCGCCGTTGGAGCCGCCGGAGATGCCGAGCTGCTCGGGCGTGGTCACGCCGGTGGCGATGAGGTGCTCGGCCGCCGCGTGGAAGTCGTCGAACACGTTCTGCTTGTTGCCGAGCATGCCCGCGCGGTGCCACTCCTCACCCTCCTCGCCGCCGCCGCGCAGGTTGGCGATGGCGTAGACCCCGCCGGCCTCAACCCAGGTCAGGACCGACGCCGAGTAGCCGGGGGTCATCGACAGGCCGAAGCCGCCGTAGCCGTACAGGATGGTGGGGCGCGGTCCGGGCGTGTCGTCGGCGGGGGAGATGATCAGCATGCGGACGTCGGTGCCGTCCTTGGACTGGTACACGACCTGCGAGGTGCGCACCGGGGGCACCTCGACCGCGCCCGGGGAGGCGGCCCAGAGCGTGGTCTCGCCGGTCCTGGCGTCGTAGCGCTGGACGGAGGGCGGCCTGGTGTTGTCCGTGTAGCCGAACCACGCCTCGTAGCCGCCCTCGGGGCGCTCGGAGAGGCTTCCGACGGAGCCGAGCCCCGGCGTGGGCACCTCGCCGACGCGCTCGCCGGTCTCCAGGTCGTGGACGGTGATCTCGCTGATCGCGTGGCGGGTCCAGCCCACCAGGATGACCGGGCGCTCCAGGTCGTCGAGGATCGCGAAGTCGTTCAGCACCGCCTCGGGGTCCTCGGGGATGAGGTCGCGCCAGGTCTCGAAGCCCGGCTCGGCCGGGTCGGCGACGCACACCCGGGCCCTGGGCGCGTCGCGGTCGGTGTGGACGTAGAGCCTGCCGTCGCGGCCGAACACCAGCCCCGCCTGCGCGTCCACGCCCTCCTGCACGACCCGCAGGTCCGGCCGGTCGGCCGGGGACGCGGCCAGGTCGGCCACCCAGAGGTCGTTGCGCGGCGCGGTGCCCTCGTGCGCCGAGACCTGCAGCCAGCGGCCGTCACGCGAGACCGAGACGCCGTAGTAGTTGGTCATCTTCAGCCCCTGGCCGAAGATCATCACGTCGTCCTCGGTGGAGGTGCCGACGCGGTGCAGGTAGACGCGGCGGTGGAACTGGGTCTCGTTCTCCGGGACCTCGGTGCTGGGCAGCCTGCGGACGTAGAAGTACGCCTCCCCGCCGGGCAGCCACGCGATGGGGGAGTAGCGGCAGCGGTCGATCGGCCCCTCGACGCGCTCGCCCGTGGTGACGTCCATGACGTAGAGGATCGACTCCTCGTTGCCGCCCACGGAGATCTGGTACGCCAGCAGCCGCCCCTCCTTGTCGGGCTGCACGGCGTCGAGCGTGGTCAACCCCGACGGGTCGATCTCCATCGGGTCGATCAGCGCCCGTTCGGTCCCGTCGGGCTCGACGACGTAGTAGACGGCGTGCTCCTGGTCGGGCGTGCGGCGGCTGAAGAAGTGGCGGCCACCGCGCCACGCCGGCGCGCCGACCGAGCCGGACCTGAGCAGCTCGGCGATGCGGCTCTTGAACCGCTGCGGCCCGCTGCCCCTGCTGAACAGCTCGGCCTGCTCCAGCAGCCACCCCTTCGTCTCGGGACTGTCGGGATCCTCCAGCCATCGATAAGGATCCGGCACGGGCGTGCCGTGCAGGGTGTCGACGGTGTCTTCGCGGCGTGCGGTCGGGTACGGCTCCAGCTTCATGCTGGGAACCCTACTGCCAATGGACATGCGTAAAGCGCTGGTGAAGCGGGCATAAAACGTAACGTGTGTCCCTCTGGTCCATTCCGGTTGGAGGATATTTGGGGTGGCGGGGACCGGGGTGCAAACGCCAGACTTGGTGACAGGACGGTGCCGTGGTGACCATCCGCTGGACCGTCCGGCGGAGGTCCACGTGACGGAAGCACAAGTGCCCCAGGAGGGGCCGACAGTCGGGACATGCCACGGCATGTCCCCTTTGATACGCGCGCAGCAGGGAGAGGCCCCATGATGCGCCAGGTCCTGCTGCTTAATGCCACCTACGAACCGCTGACCACCCTTTCCCTGCACCGGGCCGTCGTGCTGGTGCTGCGGGAGAAGGCCGACGTCGTCCACCGTGACGGCAGGGGCGCGGTGCTGCGCTCCGCCAGCCACACGCTCGACGTCCCCTCGGTGATCAGGTTGAGAAGATATGTCCGCATCCCCTACCGGTCCCGCATCCCGCTGACCAGGGCCGCCCTCATGAGGCGCGACGACTACCGCTGCGCCTACTGCGGGCAGCGGGCCGAGACCATCGACCACGTCATCCCGCGGTCCCGGGGCGGCACCCACACCTGGGAAAACTGTGTCGCCTCCTGCACCACGTGCAACCACAGGAAGGCCGACAAGTACCTGGAGGAGCTCGGGTGGACGCTGCGCTTCAGCCCCGCGGTGCCACGGGGCGCTCACTGGAGGCTCATCGGCGCGTCGCTGATCGGAGACCCCCAATGGGCGCCTTACCTCGAGGCCGCGGCCTGAGATATCGCTTTGTAAGGGGTGGCCACCGCCTGACACCATGAGCAGGCATGTGGACCTTCACCTCAGATGTTGAGGAGTACGCCGCGGTCGCCGAGCCCTTCCTGCTCGGCGACCCGGTGCGCAACACGGTCGCGTTGACCGTCCTCGCCAACCTGCGCGCCGGCATGCCCGCGAAGGGTCCCCGGTTCGGCTGGTGGACGGTCGATGGCGAGGTTCGCGGCGCGGTCTTCCACACCCCGCCGCACCCGGTCGGGCTCGCCGACATGCCCCTGGAGGCCGTCGAGCCGCTCCTGGCCGACCTCGGCGACCCCGCCGAGGTCGTGGGCAGGGTGGAGCTGACCTCCGAGGTCAAGCGGCTGCTGGGGGCGCCTGGGCGGCTGGTGCCCGAGCGGCTCTACCGCTTGGGGGCACTCGCCGTCCCCGGCACGCCCGGGCGCGGCAGGCTCGCCGCCCCCGCCGACTTCCCGCTGCTGGTCAGCTGGTACCAGGCGTTCGCCGAAGAGGTGCGGATGGGCATGGGCGACGACGTGGTCGAGTCGGTCGCGCGGCGGCTGGCGGCCCGCGAGCTGTTCGTGTGGGAGGCGGGTGAGGCGCCGGTCTCGCTGGCCGCGCTCTCCCCGGCGGTCGGCGGGGTCTGCCGCATCGGGCCCGTCTACACGCCGCCCTCGTGCCGCAGGAACGGCTACGGCGCCGCGGTCACCGCGTACGCCAGCCAGGTCGGCCTGGCCGAGCGCTGCGACCAGGTGGTGCTCTTCACCGACCTGGGCAACCCGACGAGCAACGCCATCTACCGGTCGATCGGGTACGTGCCCGTGTCCGACTTCGAGCACATGACCTACGCTTAGGGTCATGCCGCGTTACGACTTCCGCTGCCGCGCCTGCGGCTCCACGTTCGAGGTCTCCCGTCCCATGTCGGCCTCCGACGACCCGGCCACCTGCCCCGACGGCCACGACGACACGGTGAAGCTGCTGTCCACGGTGTCCATGACGGGCGGCGCGGCCGCTCCGAAGGCGAGCGGGGGCGGCTGCTGCGGCGGAGGGTGCTGCTCGTAAGACGGCCTAGAACACCTGGGCGGCGGTGAAGGTCGCCTGCGAACGCGTCAGCTCCTCCACCGCCAGCTTGGCGAGCCGCTCGACTGTGGCGATCCCCGTCTCCATGGTCGGGCTGCGCTCCGACAGCACCGCGATAAGCACGTCGTGCCCGTCCACGCCGAGCCGGCCCACGCTGTTGATCGTCCACAGCCCGTCGTGCGCGTCCACGGGCAGCCAGCCGTTCTTGAGCGCCACGTCGCCCCCGGCCGAGCTGACCCCCCATGCCTGCGACGGCTCCACGGACGACATGAGCTTCAGCGCGTAGCGCCGGTCGGAGGCCGGCAGCGGCCCCGCGGGGTCCGTGAGCCACTCCAGCACCTTGACCTGGTCGGACGGCCGGCTGCGGGTCGTTCCCCAGTACAGCCCGGGCCCCGGCCACGTCTGCTCGACGCCGAGCCGGCGCAGGACCCTGGTGAGCCCCTTCTGGCCGCCGACCGTCAGGTAGAGCTCGTGCGCGCAGTCGTTGTCGCTCTCGCGGATCATCTTGGAGGTCAGCGTGCGCTCGTACGCGCTCAGCTCGCCCTCCTTGCCCAGCAGGAACGCCAGTAGGATGTCCATCTTCGCCACGCTGGCCAGCACGAACGGCGTGCGCTCGCGGTAGGAGTACCTGGCGCCGGTCGTGCGGTCGTAGAGGGCCAGCGCCGCGCGCCCGGGGCGTTCGCGCAGGTACTGGTCCAGCGTGCGGTCGAGAGCGCGCCGCGCGGCAACTGGCAGCACGCTCTCGACGACCACCCCGCCCGGCTGCCCGAAGGAGGCGGCCTGAGGCGGGACGACGGTTGACGGGTTTGCACAGCCGGCCACGGCCAGCAGGGCAACGACGAGCGAGATCCCCCGAACGCGCATGTGCGGGAGCCTGCCAGCCGCCACCCCAAAGGCCGGGGGCGCGGAAGGTCAAACGCCGGTCAGTTTCCTAGGCGGCCCTGGGGCGCTTGCGGCGCTGGAACGGGAGGAACCGGTCGGCCAGGTGCGGACGGGACGGCGTGAGCGTGGGCTCGACCGCGATGATCCGGTCGAACCGGAACGCCCTGATCCCCCGGCGCATCCTGCACACGCCGACCAGATACCAGTATTCGCGGTGGACCAGGCACGTCACCGGCTCGACGTCGCGCGAGGTGATGATGCCGGAGGCGTCGCGGTAGTGGAGGCGGATCATGAGACGGCTGGTGATGGCGTCCGCCATGAGCCTGGCTCTGGAGGCGACCTCGACGGGCAGCGGCTCGGTCAGAGTCGTGAGCGTGGTGGCGATGACGTCGTCGTCGAGCTCCAGGTGCTCGAGTGCGTGTTGCAGGCCACGTCGTGCGGTGACGGCCTGCGGGCCCGATCCGAGGTGAGCGAGGGAGAGGGCGAGGGCGGCGATCTCGGCGGTCGTCAGCGGGCGAGTATCGTGCTTCACGACTGTCGTCATACCCCAATATTAGAGACGACGACCGACATTTTTCGAAAACCTGTGCGGCAGGCAAGCTCCTTGTCACCTACCGCACAGGCCTTTGTTACCGCGACAGCTGGGACAGGTCGCGCGAGGCGCCGGTGGAGGCGGACGTGGTCATCGCCGCGTACGCCTGCAGGGCCGCGCTCACCGGCCGGTTGCGGTCGCGCGGCCGGTATCCGCCCAGGTCGGCCAGGAGCCGCTCGCGCCGCGCGGCCAGCTCGGCCTCGGGCACCCGCAGCTCCATCGACCGGCTGGGGATGTCGATGTCGATGATGTCGCCGTCCTCGACCAGCGCGATCGCGCCGCCCTCGGCGGCCTCGGGCGAGGCGTGGCCGATGGACAGGCCGGAGGTGCCGCCGGAGAAGCGGCCGTCGGTGACCAGCGCGCAGGCCTTGCCGAGCCCCCTGCCCTTGAGGAAGGACGTCGGGTAGAGCATCTCCTGCATGCCGGGACCGCCCTTGGGGCCCTCGTAGCGGATGACCACCACGTCGCCCTCCTTGACCCGCCCGCCGAGGATGCCCTCGACCGCGTCGTCCTGCGACTCGAACACCACCGCGGGCCCGCTGAACTTCCAGATCGACTCGTCCACGCCGGCCGTCTTCACCACCGCGCCGTCGCGCGAGATGTTGCCGTAGAGGACGGCCAGGCCGCCGTCCGCGGTGTAGGCGTGCTCCAGGTCGCGGATGCACCCGGCCGCGCGGTCGACGTCGAGGTCGTCCCAGCGGTTGTCCTGCGAGTACGGCTTGACCGTGCGCACGTTGCCGGGGGCCGCGTGCCAGAGCTCGACGGCCTCGGGCAGCACCGTCGGCGACTTCGCGTCCCAGGCGGCCAGCATGTCGGCCAGCGAGCCGCCGTTCACGGTGGGCACGTCGCGGTGCAGCAGCCCGGCCCGGTCGAGCTCGCCCAGGATGCCGGGGATGCCGCCGGCGCGGTGGACGTCCTCGATGTGGTACTTGTTCGTGGCCGGGGCGACCTTGCAGACGCACGGCACCCGCAGCGAGATCTCGTTGATCTCCTTGAGCCCGAAGTCGACGCCGGCCTCGCGGGCAGCGGCCAGGATGTGCAGGATCGTGTTGGTCGAGCCGCCCATCGCGACGTCGAGCGTCATGGCGTTCTCGAACGCGTCGCGGGTGGCGATCGAGCGCGGCAGCACCGACGCGTCGTCGTCCTCGTAGTAGCGGCGGGTGATCTCCACGAGCTGGCGGCCCGCGTCCTCGAACAGCTTCTTGCGCGCCTTGTGCGTGGCCAGGATCGTGCCGTTGCCGGGCAGCGCGAGGCCGATGGCCTCGGCCAGGCAGTTCATGGAGTTGGCGGTGAACATGCCGGAGCACGAGCCGCAGGTCGGGCAGGCGCTCTCCTCCATCTCCAGCAGCGCGGCGTCGGAGACGGAGTCGTCGGCGGCGGCGATCATCGGGTCGATGAGGTCGAGCTTCTTGCCGGGGATCTTGCCGGCCTCCATGGGCCCGCCGGAGACGAAGATCGTCGGAATGTTCAGCCTGAACGCGGCCAGCAGCATGCCCGGCGTGATCTTGTCGCAGTTGGAGACGCAGATCAGCGCGTCCGCGCAGTGCGCGTTGACCATGTACTCGACGGAGTCGGCGATCAGCTCGCGCGACGGGAGCGAGTAGAGCATGCCGCCGTGGCCCATCGCGATGCCGTCGTCCACGGCGATCGTGTTGAACTCCCGCGGGATCGCCCCGGCCTCCCGGATCGCGGCCGACACCACCTCGCCGACGTCCTTGAGATGCACGTGACCCGGCACGAACTGGGTGTAGCTGTTGGCCACCGCGATGATCGGCTTGCCGAAGTCGCTCCCGGCTACGCCGGTCGCCCGGAGCAGGGCCCGGGCACCGGCCATGTTCCTGCCGTGGGTGACTGTACGTGACCTGAGGGCGGGCATTGGGCATCTCCCATCGCTAGCGAGTCTTCACATGTTACGGCCACTGCCCGGCAACTGAGACACGTGTCCACACATCGGACGGTTGGTTACCGGATCGAGCCCGAAAAAGCAGCCGTCCGCGCCCGGACTCGTGTTACAGAGATCAGATGAGCAACGGGGCAGTCATGCTCGACGACCCCGCCAGGGTCGGCAACTTCATCCACACGATAGACCGCCTGTGCCGCAGACCGGCCAGGGGCGAGGGGGTACAGGACTCGCCGCACGTGGCCAGGCAGCCTCGGCTGGCCAGGTGGCGAGGCGGAGAGGACAAGAAGCAGCACATCGACCGGATGGGCATCCCGCTGGTCCAGCTGAGCGAGGCGAGGGGCTGGCCGGAGATCCTGGCGCCGCAGGACAGGCAGGCCACGCCGGTCATCTCGCGCGGGATCCCGCGCGCTCGCCCCGACATCCAGCCGGGCGAAGGGGTGCCGAAGATCCTCTCCCGGATCGTGTCCGCCCTGCGCGGCACGAGGCTGCGCTTCCCGCGCTATCAGCTGACCGCCCAGATCGTCGAGCGGCTGGCCGAGTCGCACGGCAAGGAGGACCAGGCCCGCCGCATGCTGCGCGAGTCCGACCGCAACTGGGGGTGGGGCGTCGACACCGCGGGCAGGGGCGCCGAACACGTCCCGTTCCCGCTCAACCTGCTGCTCAAGCTGTTACCCGGCTTCCTGCACGACCTGCGGCTCAGCGGGCGCGTGCCCGGGCTCGGCGGGCGGTTCCGCTGGCTGCGGCGCGCGCTGTCGGGCGACGACTCCAAGGCTCCCGGCGTCGCCGCCCTGCTGGCCGACCTGGACCCGGCCGACGAGCCGGGCGTCGCGCGGCTGCTGCTGCGCGCGTTCATGGACGACCTGAGCGGGCAGTACCGGCGCTCCCCGCTGCACGTGCGGGGCGCGGGCCACGTCTTCTACCCGCTCCTGCTGCTCAACGAGCACGGCGAGGCGCTCGTCGAGCTCGTCGAGGAGCGGCGCGCGGACCTCGGCAGGTTCGATCCGGTCGTGGTGGTCTCGTACACGCCGGACGCCGTGCTCCTGGAGGACGACGAGGAGCCGCTGTGGCGGCTCATCCGCTGGCGCCGCGAGCTGGTCACGGCCGAGGACCGCGACACGTGGCGGCGGGTGCTGGACGCGCCGCTCACCATCTCGGCGCCGCCCGTGCCTGCCGACCTCACCAGGTACGACGTCGCCGACCCCGCCTGGGTGCCACCCGCCCGCGTGGCGCCGTGGTGGTCGTCCTGGACGGCCATCGCGCTGTTCTGGATGGCCCTGGCGGGCGCCGTCGGCGCGTACGCGGGCCAGACCGCCGCCTGGCACCGCAACGCCTGCGCGACCGGCCTGTGGACGCCGTGGACGGAGAGCGGCAGGCAGCTGGCCGGCACCGAGTGCGTGGGCGTGGCCGAGCCCGACTACCTGTTCTCGCCGGGCAACACCGAGATGCGGCAGGTCCAGGCCGTGCTCCAGCAGGAGAACGAGCGGGCCGCGAAGCTGCACGAGGGCGGCGACCGCCCGTACGTGACGATCGCCTACCTCGCCGCGCTGACCTCGACGGACCGGGACACGCTGGCCGCCGCCCGCGAGGGCCTGGCGGGCGTCGCCATCGCGCAGAGGCGGCAGAACAACTCCGCCGGCGCCAGCGAGCCGCTGGTCCGCATCCTCCTGGCGAACGCGGGCGGCAGGATGCAGCACGGCTCGAGCATCGCCCGGCTGCTGCTGCGCTACCGCGACGAGGAGGCGCCCATCGTGGGCGTGGTGGGCCTGGACCAGAGCCGCCAGGAGACCGTCGCGGCCATCCAGGAGCTGGGCAAGGCCGGACTGCCCATGGTGGCCTCGACGCTGTCGGCCGACCGCCTCGTGAACGAGTCGCCGTTCTACTTCCAGGTCGCCCCGCAGAACTCCCGCCAGGCGTGGATGGCGGCCGCCTTCGCCGACTCGCTGGTCAAGAAGGGCGAGGTGAAGCGGCGGGCCCGGGTCTACTACTCGCACGACGTGACCGACTACTACGCCTCCAACCTCAGGGCCCGGGTCGTCGCCCGGATGGAGGAGCGTGGGTTCGCGGTGGAGGGGCTCAGGTTCACGCCCGTCGGAGGGGCCAAGCCGGGTCCCGACGACCGCAGCGACGATCCCTACGCGGGGGAGCCCAGGGACGCCGGGGTGTCGGCGTGCGGGTTCGACGGGCTGGTGTACTTCGCCGGGCGCGGGATTCCCGACTTCGCCGAGTTCGTGAAGGGGGTGGCCGACAAGTGCGCGGACGCGCCGCCGACCATCCTCGGCGGCGACGACGTCACCAGGTACGCCGCGGACGTGCGCGTCAGATCGGCCGTCAGCGGCGTGGGCTACTACTACGAGTCGTTCGCCGCCGCGCCGAACAAGTGCGGCGAGCCGCAGCGGCACGACTTCTACGCGACCCTGTTCGCCACGTTCCCCTTCGAGTGCGAGGAGCCGGGGCCGGGGCGGACGCTGGACGGGCACGCCGCCCTGGCCTACGACGCCACGGAGACGATGATCACCGCCATCCGGCGGCTCGGCAGGGAGCGGCACCGCGTGCCGGTGAACTCGTACACCGTCTGGCGCCAGCTCGGCACGCTCTACACGCCCGACCAGAGCGGGCACGCCATCGAGGGCGCCACGGGCGCGCTCGACTTCGGCGCGGACTCGCCCCGGCAGTATCCCCTGGACAAGGCCGTGCTGATCCTGCACGCCAAGGGGGCCGAGCGGCCGACCCAGGTCGGCCTGTGCGGCGACGTCACCCGTTCCAGCCGGAGCGAGATCTTCCCGTGGTGCGCCTCGGTCCCGGAGATCTACCGCTAGGACGGCAGCCGTACGGCGGCGAGCTGGGTCGCCTGGGCCACCAGGCGGCCCTTGTCGTCCCAGACGTGGGCCACCTCGTCCATCCGGTCGCCGCCGACGTCCGTGGCCGCCAGCCGCACCCTGATCGGCCCGGGAGCGGGCAGCCTGCGGATGTACGCCGAGAGCTGGATCGTCGGCACCCACCCGGACAGGCCCAGGTCGAACGACACCGGCGGCACCGGGTCGAGCGCCACCAGCAGGCTCAGCGGGTCCCAGTCGGAGCCGTCCGCCAGCCGCTGCCAGCTCGCGATGACGCCGGCCCGGGTGGGGGCGCCGAACGCGAAGGACAGGTGCTCGGGGACGATGCGCTCCTCGACCACGGCCATCAGCGGCACCGTGAGGTCCGTGCCCGGCGGGTTGGTGGGAGCCAGGAAGCAGTTTTCCTCGGGCGGCAGCTCGACCGGCTCGTGCGAGGACCACCAGGGGCCGGTGTCGTCCAGCAGGCCGAGCGTGATGTGCGACTCGACGCGGATGCGGCCCTCCTGCACCAGCGCGGCCCTGACCTGGGCCACGCTCCTGCCGACCCGCAGCGTCTCCACCCGGGCCACGGCCTCGCCTGGCTCGGGCGGCTCGATGAAGGAGCCGCTGACGGCCGTCACGTGCGGGTGGCCCGCGCCCGCCGGGCTCTCGCAGGCGGCTCTGGCGAGCACGGCCAGCAGGTAGCCGCCGTGCAGCCGGTTGCCGACGCTCCACTGGGCGTCCAGGACGGCCCCGAACTCGCCTTCGCCGCGATCGGTCAAGGCGGTCGCTTCGCTAAAATTCCCCATTTTTCAGTAAACCCCTTCCCCAGGGCCTCAGATTGACATTGTTAACCTGACGGCGTCAACCTGAGACCCATGACCACCAGACGCGTACGCGCCAGGCGCGGAGAGGGAGCGCTGCTGCGCGAGGAGATCCTGCGGGCCGCCGAGGACCTGCTGGCCGAGTCCGGCAGCGAGGACGCGCTCACGCTACGCGCGGTCGCCCTGCGGGCCGGCGTCTCCACGCCCTCCGTCTACCTGCACTTCGCCGACAAGGAGGCGCTGGTCGAGGCGGTCTGCATGCGGGTCTGGGGAGAGTTCGGCCGGATGTTCAGGGAGAACCTGGGCGGCGACCCGTTCCTGGCCCTGGGCAGGTGCGGGCGCGCCTACGCCCGCTTCGCCCTGGAGCATCCGGTGCAGTACCGGGTGCTGATGATGCGGGCCACGGCCGGGCCGGGCGTGCCGCCGGCCGCCGCCGAGTGCTTCCGTCACATGGTCGACGCGGTCTCGGCCTGCGTCGAGACACGGGTGCTGGAGGGCGATCCCGAGGAGCTCGCGCTGGGCATGTGGTCGGCCGTGCACGGCTGCGTCTCGCTGCTGATCGCCCAGCCGTCGTTCCCGTGGCCGCGCGACAGGGAGGCGCTCATCGACCACATCGTCCGCGTCGCCGGGTTCGGCACCGCGGTGTACTCGCGCCTGCCGCAGACGCTCCCGCCGAGCGCGGACCTGGCCGCCGCCCTGGACGACTTCGGCGCGCGCCTGGCCTCGGGTGTGGCCTCAGGCGTGGCTTCAGGCGTGGAAAAGCCCCGCGGGGACGAGCCCGGCGGGGCTGGGGAATGACCGTCGGCCCGGACCCCGCCATATCGAACGGGTATGCCCGGGCCGGGGCCTAGTCTTCGCCGTAGCGGGCGGGCAGGACCTGGGCGGCGATGTCGAAGATCCGGTCGATCTCGCCGTCGGTCAGGGCCCGCTCCCGCTTGGTGATCCACTTGCGTGCGCGGTCGCCCTGGTAGACGTCCACGCCGCGGATGGTCATGATCTTCCACGGCACCGGCGGGCCGTAGATGGCGAGCGAGGGCACGACCGAGACCTCGCGGCCGAACGACTGGGTGATCAGCTCGCTGGCCTGCGACGCCTCCCACTTCGCCTCGGTGAGGCGGGCCTTCTTGTCGAAGGGGCCGTGGAAGAGCTTCTTGCCCATCTGCACCCGCACCGGGAGCCGCTTGTCCCACTTCTCGGAGTCGACCGCGTACACGCCGGTCGGGCCCACCACGAGATGGTCGATCTGGGCCTCGCTGTTGGGGATCGCCCTGGCGTGGAGCGTGCGATAGCCGGCGCGTTCGAGCTTGCGCAGCTGCGCCTCGGTACGGCGCTCCGCCACGGATGTGCGCCGCCAGGCGGGCACGGACGAATGGGATCGCGAGCGATAGACCGCCTCGGCGACGGCCGCGATCACACCCGCGGTCACGCCCAGCCGCCAGTCGCTCACGAGGAAGCCCACCACCACCGCGACGCCGATCCCCACCAGCGCGCGGTTGCGCAGGCGGTGGAACTGCGGTTGTTGCAGCAGGCTACGCACGGACGCGCGCTCGACGGGCGCGTACGTGGAGGTGGGCGCCGAAGGCTTCGCGGCAGCGGTCTGCTCGCTCTCTGACCGGTCGCTCACCCAGATTGGTGACGCATTGTGACCGTCTTCACGCTGGATGTCGGAGTCCACGTAACTCACCGTAGCTCGGAGATCGGAACGATTCCTAGTGTTGCCCTGTCCATAGTTTTATGGCCCAGCTCATCGTGTTCCACGCATGTTTTCGGGGTATGTTCTACGTTCTTCTCTAGAGATGTCGTCTCAAAAAAGATCTTACCTGGTGGACACTCCCAGGTGGGGTCTGGCCCGCTGCTCACATCGGGATTACGTTCAAGGTGTGCACAGCGCAGGCGAGATTCTGCTCTTTCTCATCGGGGTGTCGTTCGGGCTGTTCATCGTGATCAGCCTGCTGGTCCTGCTGCCGGGGCGCAGCGCGCAGCGCCGGGTGGAGTCCGGCCCGGTGTGGCTGGGCGGCCCGTCCAGGAGCGAGCGTGGCGTGAGCACCTCGGACCTGGTGCTGGCCGACCGGGTGGCGCACTGGGCGGACGTCCCGGAGCGCGACTGGGTGGCCGCCGCCGAGACGGCCGAGCCCGGCGGACACCTCGGCGGGGCTTCCGCGGGATGGTGATGTGACGATGCGAGGACTGACGGCCGCACAGGCCGACGACGTCAGGCGCGCCCTGCACACCGCCGAGCGGCGCAGCGGGCTGCGGTTCGGGGTGTTCCTGGGGGATCCGGTGGGCTCGCGCCGCCACTTCGCCGAACGCCTGCACGCGGCCCTGGGCGAGGAGGCCGACGACGCCGTGGTGCTCCTCGTCGACCTGAAGGGCCGCGCGCTGGAGATCGTGACGGGGGAGAACGCCCGCAGGCGGCTGACGGACGGCTCCTGCCGGCTCACGGCGATGTCGATGGCGACGGCGTTCAGCGTGGGCGATCTGGTGGGCGGCCTCCTCTACGGCATCGGCGCCCTGGGGGAGCAGGCCACCGCCCGCCGCTAGAGGCGTTGGAGCAGGTGGACGATGTGCTCGCTGACCCCGCTCAGCAGCGTCGCGGGCTCGATGGGCGCGGCCGCGACGGCCGAGAACAGCGAGGGCAGCCCGGGCAGCGGGAACCCGTCGTCCTGCATGGCCGCGGCCCCGACGGGGTTCTTGTCGAGGGCGGCGCGGCTGCGCTCCCAGGCGTCGAGCACCTCTTCGGGCGACGGCACCCCGAACCCGTGCCCCACCGGGGCCGCGTGCCGCAGCCGGACGAGGGGGGTGTCGGCGAAGGTGAGCGCCGTGCGGGCCCGGACGTGGAGGTCGGCGCGCGGCTCGGGGGCGATCCAGTCCATGGCCGTGCACGGGTTGCGGCAGGTGGCGACGCAGACGGCGAGCGCGCCGGCCACCTGGCTGTGCTGCCGGTCGAAGTACGCGCGCCAGCCCTCGCCCGGCTCCAGGGACACCCGTAGCGTCCGGTTGGTGGCGGACTGCTCGGACTTGGTGTGGTCGCACTCCCGGTCGCCGATCACGCCGAAACGGCTCCCCGGCGCGCTCAGCCCCTCGGGCCAGCGGGCCGGGTCGCCGGCGTGGCCGAGCTGGGGCTCGAAGGCCAGCAGCGGCAGGTATTCGCTGGCGATGTGGACCGCGGCGATCATCGGGCTCAGCTCCCGCCGGTGCCACCGTGCGGCGATCACCTCGAGCAGCAGGCCGTACGCGGGCCGCAGCGACTCCAGCGCCCCACGAGGCTGCTCGCGCGGCGTCTGCGGCATGTGACAGGCCCGAGCGCGCCGCCGCAGGTCGGCCGGGACGCCCTTCGCCTCGGCCGCGAAGTCCTCGGCGTCGAGCGAGAGCAACCGGTGACCGAACTCGCAGACCTCGGCGATCTCCGCGGCCGGCGCGAGCGCGCCGAGATCGGCGAAGGCATAGCGGCGGGCCAGGGCGACGAGCAGGTCACGAGTCGAGTCCACCCGACGACTCTCTCACGATCGGCGAGCGGCTGAGGACGCGCAAAAGACCATCATCCCGGGCACGGGGAGCGGATGCACTGAATCTCGCCGGAAGAGTGGCTGATCGTGGGATCGGCGGTCGGGGGCTCCTCCGGACCGGCCGTGGTCGGCTCCGCCGTGGGCTCGGGCTCCGAGGTGGTCGGCGAGGGGGTGGGCGTCACGGTCGGGGTGGCGGAGGCCGAGGCGCTGGGGCTCGGCACGTGCGTCACGCTGCCGGTCGCCGTCGGCTTGGGGGTCGGCGCGCGCCTGGCCGGAGGCGTGGACGGCTTCCTTGTGCTCGGCGAGGGCGGGGTGGCGGTGACCGAGGTGGCGTCCACGGTGGGCGACACCTCGTCGACGGTGGTCGCCGGGCCGGCCGGGCGCAGCCAGACGGACCCCGCCACCACCCCCGAGACGATCACCGCGACGGCCGCGGTGAGCACCGCCCGCAGCGTGCGGTGGCGGCGCGGCACGAGCGGCCGGTCGAGCGGCCGGTCTGGGGCGTCCATCGCCTTGCGCGCGGCCTCCGCCATCACGGCGGCCGACGGCCAGCGCCGGTCGGGCGTCTTCTCCAGCGCCCGCGCCACCACCTGGCGCGGCCCGGGAGGCACGTCGTGAGGCAGCTGCGGGATGGGGGCGTTGAGGTGCTTGAAGATGATCTGTACGGGTGTGTCGCCCTGGAACGGGAGCTCTCCCGTCAGGCACTCGTACGCCACCACGCCCAGGGCGTAGACGTCGACCGACGGCGTCACGTCGCTGGCCGTGGCCAGCTCGGGAGCGCAGTAGCCGGCCGAGCAGAGCATCGTGCCCGTGGCCGTCAGATGGCCGGCCGAGGCCGAGTGGGCGATGCCGAAGTCGGTGAGCACCACGCCGCCGTCGGTCCTGATCATGAGGTTGGCGGGCTTGACGTCGCGGTGGACGATGCCCTGCGCGTGCGCGGCGGCCAGCGCGTCGCCGACCTCCGCGATCAGCCGCATGGTGGCCTCGGCGCCGAGCGGGCCGCGCCGCAGGACGCGGTCGAGCGACTCGCCGCGCACGTATTCCATCACCAGGAAGCTGACCTGGCGGCCCTCGACCTCGCAGATGCCGTAGTCGTAGACGTCGACCACGCCCGGGTGCCGGAGCGTGGCCATGGCGCGGGCCTCGTTCTGGAAGCGCTGGATGAACGCCGGGCTTTCCGACAACGCGGGCATGAGCACCTTGACCGCCACCGCACGCCCGAGAACCGTGTCGTCGGCACGCCACACCTCGCCCATGCCACCGCCGCCGAGGCGGTCGGCGAGCACGTAGCGATCATTGAGAGTGGTCCCGGCCCCTAGCACGGTACCGAGGCTAACATCGTGTCCGGCGTGCTTTTGGCAAGTCGGTGAACACTTCCGCGAGGCGTGTCCAGTGCTCCTTCGCGCAGGTGACGGGCGGGTGATCGAGGGCGGCGGGCATAGTTACCTCCCGGCCGCCCGCCAGGTCGCGCCCGGTCCAGACGTCGACCCAGTCGCCGTCCGGAAGGTAGACCGAAATTTCCGAAATGCCGGGTTCGGTCACGGGGGCCACGAGGAGCGCGTCCCCGAGCTTGTACTGCAGGGGGTGGCGCCAGACCCGCGGGTCGCGCGGGTGGTCGAAGAACAGGCCGCGCATGAGCGGCGCGCCGCCGCCGACCGCTGTACGGGCCTGCTCCACCAGGTACGGCACCAGCCGCTCGCGCAGCTCGGCCAGCCGCCGGAACACCGGGATCACCCGCTCGTCCCCGGTCCGGGCGGCGACGTTCCACGGCGTGCGATCCCTGAGGGGCGGGCGGTGATGGTTGAACTCCGAGTGGTACTGCATGATCGGCATGAACGCCGCCGCCCCCGCCGCCCGCAGGTACAGCTCCGCCTCCGGCACCTCGCCGGAGAAGCCGGCCAGGTCCCAGCCCCAGTAGACGATCCCGCAGGCGGAGGCCGTGATCCCGGCCCGGATCGAGGACCTGAACGCCTCCCACGTGGAGTCCTCGTCCCCGGCCCAGAACGCGCCGTGCGGCTGCGACCCGGCGAACCCGGCCCGGCTGAACGTCACTGGCGCCTTGCCGCACGACCGCAGCAGGTCGCCGAAGGCCCGCGCGTAGTGGACGGGGAACAGCCCGTTGCCCGCCGCGCCGTCGCGCCCGTCGGCGTAGCGCAGGTCGTGGCCCCAGGCGTGCTCGCCGCCGTCCGTCTTGAAGCCGTCGACGCCCACCTCCTCGACCAGGTAGCGGCGCTTGGCCGTCCACCAGTCGCGCACCTCCTGGGAGGACAGGTCGGGCATGAGCGCGAGCGGGAACCACCAGCCCCGGTTGCGGTAGGGGCGGCCGTCGGGCTCGCGCACGCCGTACCCGCGCTCGACGAGCTGCCCGGCGTCCACGGCGGCCTGGTGCCGCGGGTGGGGGCGCGTCTTCTGCAGCGGGATCTGCCAGAGCAGCACCTTGATGTCCCTGCGGTGCAGCTCGTCCACCATGCCCTTGGGGTCGGGCCAGGGCCCGTCGGGCGGGAAGGTGTAGTCGGCCAGGCGGTGCGGCTCCTCGGAGGGCTCGTACTCGGCCCCTCTGAACGCCGTGAACGTGCTTTCGTCGCTCCACGCCTCGATGACCAGCGCGCCGACGGGGATGCCGTGCTCGCGGTGGCGGTCCATCTCGGCCAGCACCCGCTCCTGCGTGTTCCACTCGTTGCCGCTGGCCCACAGCCGGAACACCCACGGCGGCAGCTCCGTGGGCCGCCCGACGTCGTCGAGGAAGCCGCGCAGGACGTCGGCGGGCGTGCCGCCGTCGTGGAAGCGCACGCCCAGCTCGCCGTCCCGGCCCACCTCGGCCTCCACCCGCACCCGGCCGGGCGTCGAGGCGCCCACGTCGTACCAGGTGCGCCGCGAGGTCCGCACGTGCCAGCCCCAGCTCGCGGGCCCGCCCACGACCATCGCGAACGGCATCGGCAGGTAGGTGCGGCCGTGCCGCCCCTGCGCCTTGTACTGCTCGAAGACGACCGCGTCGAGCTCGCGTCCGCGCTGGTCCACGGCGTCGAACCGCTCGCCGAACCCCACGACGTGCTCCTCCGGCCCCAGCTCCAGCTCGAACCGCACCCGCAGCGGCCCGTCGCCGTCCGAAAGCCAGCGCACGCTCCCCGGCACGATCCGGTCGGCTCCGGTGACGTCGAGCTTCCCGCCGTCGTCCGACCAGCCCGCCGCCGACACCTCGAACCACCTGCCGGTACGGGTCCCGCCGCCGGCGGTCGTGGCGCGGAAGCGGTAGGCGTAGCGATGCCCGGCCCGCAGCGCGGGCGTTCGCACCGCCCACGACCCGGCGGCGGCCCGCGTGGCCCTGGCCTGGGCGGCGGCGAGATGGCCGCCGTCCACACCCGCGCCGGCCCGCGTACCGTCGTCGCGCCTGGTCAGGGGGAGCTCGATCGGCGGCGCGCCGTCGGCGGCCCACTCGCACACCACGGCGGTCACGTTCGCCGAGGCCCGCACCCGCAGCTCCACCCGCTCCCCGTCCACGGGTCTGGCCGGGACGCGCTGGTCCTCGGTCTCGGCGTACGGGTGCCCGGAGCCGTGCGGCCGATGCCGGATCATGCGTGTACTCCCAACTCGTCGGCGAGGATCAGGTACATGCCGTGCGACCACAGCAGCGGCGTGGCCACGGGCCCCCAGCGGTCGAGCCACTCCTGCCGCCGCCCGGGCGCCAGCAGCAGGTCGGACACCTGCTCGGGCAGGTCACCGCCGGGGGTGGCCTGGGCGGCCATCCAGTCCAGGTAACGCCGGGCCTCGGCGGGGCGTCCCGCCCTGGCGTGGTTCCAGCCGAGGAAACCGGCCAGCAGCACCCACCTGCCCCCGCCGTAGAAGGTGTCGGCGAGGTAGCGGTACACCCCGCCGTCCCTGGCGAGCACGCGCTCCACCTCGGCGACCGTGGCCGCCCCGACCGGGTGCGCGGCCGGGTAGAGGCCGAACGGCTCCACGCACGCGAGCAGGCTCGCGTCCACGGCGTCGCCGCCGAGCCACTTCCGCAGCCGCGGCGAGCCGGACCCGTCCCGGGTGAGGCCGTCCCGCTCCACCGGCGGCGAGCCGGACCCGTCCCGGGTGAGGCCGTCGCGTTCCACCAGCGCCGCGATGCCCTCGACCGCCTCGGCGGCCGACGCCTCCTCCGCCGCGCTCAGCACGCCGAGCGCGGCGGCGGCCCGCAGGCCCGCGTGGATGGCGCCGAGCGTGGCCACGTGCCGCTGCTCGACGTGCTCCTCCCACCAGTCGTAGCAGGGCAGGTGCCAGAACGCCGTCAGGTACCGGACGGCCGCCCTGCCCCCCTTCTCGACCTCGGGGACCGCCCTGCCGTGCCGCGCGACGTGCTCGCACAGCGCCCAGAGCCACGTCCCGTACCCGTCGAGCTGGAAGTCCCACCAGTCGTCGTCCCCGTCCACCCCGTCGAGGGTGAAGCGGGTCGGCAACATCTCCGCGACCGGTACGGCCTCGCCCCGGGCGGCCCGCGAGATTAGCGCGTCCACCTGGCCCGCCCGGCCGCCGACCGTGCGGGCGCACCAGGCGTGGAAGGCGTCCGCCCCGGCCACGTCGCCGTGCCTGCTCACCCCCTCGGCGATGAAGGCCCCGTCCCGCAGCCACGAGTAGCCGCGGTAGGCGGAGAAGGTGGGCGAGGCCGGATAGGCCCCGGTGGGGGACTGCAACCTCTTGATCACGTCGAGGCTGTGCGCGACGAGGGACAACGAGAACTCTCCTAATGATCAGCCGAGCAGGGCGTTCACGTCGGCGGCGGCGGCCTTGAGCGCGTCCGCCACCGGCTTGCGCCCGGCCGCGGCCTCGCCGAGCTGCTGGGTCACCGCGTCCTGCATCTCCTGCTGCCGCTTGATGACCGGCGGCAGCGCGATGGACTTGAGCGAGTCGAACACGGCCTGCCGGTTGGCCGGCTTCGGGTCCTTGAGGTAACGGGCGAGCACCTGCTGATCGGCGACCGGCGGCAGTTCCCAGGAGGACTCGACGCGCGTGGTGGCCGCGGTGTCCGACGAGGACAGGAAGCGGGCCCACGCCCAGGCCTCCTTGGCGTGCTTCGTGGTGGCGGAGGCGGCGACGGCGTTGTGGAAGACCGCGCTGGCCTTGGCGGCGTCACCGGGCTCGACGACCACGTCCCACGCGAACGGCACGTCCTTCAGCCCCGCGAACTGCCAGATGCCGTTGTGCCACATGGCGAGCTTGCCGGACTTGAAGAGGTTCGTGTCGTAGTCGGCGGTGCCGCCGATCTCCGCCTCGGTCGGCATGGTCTTCCCCACCTTGGAGACCAGCCACTGCGCCGCCTTGACGCCCTGCGGGCTGTCGAAGGCCGCCTTCTTCCCGTCGGCCGACAGGAACTCGCCGCCCGCCTGCTTGAGCGTCTTGTAGAACTCGAAGAACTGCACCGGCTGGAAGTCGCCGTACACGCCCTTCTTCCGGTCCGTCAGCTTCGCGGCCGCGGCCTGCTCGTCGGCCCACGTCCAGTCCGCCGTCGGCGGGGCGACCCCGGCCTTCTCGAACAGGTCCTTGTTGTAGAAGAGCACGACCGTCGAGAACGACGCGGGCAGGGCGTACTGCTTGCCGTCGCGCTTGAACGCGTTGAGCGACTCCTGGGCGTAGACCGAGGTGTCGCCGTCGCCCGCCACGCCGCCGAGGTCGAGCAGGGAGCCGGCACTGGCGTAGGTGACGAAGTTCTCGTAGTTGAGCTCGAACGTGTCCGGCGCGGTGCCGCCCGCGATGCTGGTCTGGAGCTTGGTGAAGTACTGGTCGAACGGCGCGGTCTCGACGACCACGTCCACCTTCGGGTTCTCCTTCTCGAAGGCCTTCTCGATCTTGTCCAGGTCTTTGACGTGGTCGGGGGCCGCCGAGAAGGTGAAGTACCGCAGGGTCACCCTGCCGTCCGCGCCGGTCGTGGCCTTCGTGGCCGAGCCCTGGGAGCAGGCGGAGGCGAGCAGCGCCGTGGCCGCCGCGACGATGAGGAAATGTCTTGACATGGGGGATTCCTTTACTTGAGCCCGCTCTGCGCGACGCTGGCGATGACGTGCTTCTGCGCGAAGACGTAGAGGATGAGGATCGGTACGACGCTGATCACCGAGCCCGCCATGACCACGTCCCACTCGGTGGTGAACTGGCCGTGCAGCGTGGCCAGGCCCAGGGGGAGGGTCATGAACTCGGGCGACTTGATGATGATCAGCGGCCAGAGGTAGCTGTTCCAGCTGGCCATGAAGCCGAAGATGGCGAACGTGGCCAGTGCCGGGCGGATCAGCGGCAGCACGACGTACAGAAAGATCCTGAAATGTCCGGCGCCGTCCAGCACCGCAGCCTCGTCGAACTCCCGCGGCACCTGGTTGACCGCCTGCCGCAGCAGGAACACCCCGAACGCCGAGGCGATCGTCGGCGCGAGCAGCGCGAAATACGTGTCGACCAGGTTGAACGTGCGCATCTCGATGAACAGCGGCACGACCAGCACCGGCAGCGGCATCATCAGCGTCGCGAGATAGACCGCGAACAGCGCGCCCCTGCCCGGGAACGGCAGCCGGGCGAACGCGTAGGCCGCCATCGCGCTCGTGACGAGCTGCAGCGCGGTGGAGGCGGCGCCGATCCAGACGCTGTTGAGCACGATGCGCCAGAACGGCAACGTCTCCAGCAGCTTGCCGTACGCGTCGAGGCTCGCGCCTTCGGGCGTGAAGTCGGGCGGCACGGCCAGCACCGCGTCACCGGGCGTGACGGAGGTGATCACCGCCCACGCGAACGGGAACAACATGACCAGCGCGCCCAGCCCGACCAGCAGGTAGCGGAGGACCCTACCCATAGGTCACCCACCGCTTCTGACCTCGGATCTGCACGACCGTCACCAGCAGAACCACGGCGAACAGCAGCCAGGACAGCGCCGAGGCCGCACCCGCCCTGCCGTACCTGAAGGTCAGGTCGTAGATCTGCGACACCACCACCTGCGTCGCGCCCCCGGGACCCCCGCCGGTCATGATCTTGACTTGGTCGAAGACCTGGAAGCCGTTGATCAGCGAGATCACGACCACGAAGAACGTCGAGGGCGACAGCAACGGCAGCGTGATGTGCCGGAACCTGCGCCAGGCCGACGCGCCGTCCACCATGGCGGCCTCCTGGTACTCGCGGGGGATCGCCTGCAGCCCGGCCAGCAGGATGATCATCACGAAGCCCAGGTCCTTCCAGGCCGAGGCCAGGATGATCGACGGCATCGCCCAGTCCGGGTCGGTCCACCAGCCGGGGCCACTGATCCCGAGCAGGCCGAGCGCCCAGTTCACGATGCCGCTGGCGGGGTTGAGCAGCCACTTCCACATCAGCGCGACGACCACCCAGCTCGTGATCACCGGCAGGAAGTAGATGCCGCGCAGCAGGCTCCGGCCCCGCATCGCCCGGTTCAGCAGCACGGCCAGGCCCAGCCCGCCGACGTAGACGAGCGGCAGATAGCCGGCGATGAAGGAGAGCGTGTGCAGGAAGGCCGCCCGGGTCTCGGGGTCGCCGATCAGCTCGGCGTAGTTGTCCAGGCCGACCCAGCGCATGTCGGTGATGAGGTCCCACTCGTGCAGGCTCGTCCATAACGAGCCGAGCATCGGGATGAGCGTGTAGAGGGTCAGGGGGACGAGGCTGGGGAGCAGGAACACGGCGACGGTGGCCCCGTACCGCCAGCCCTTCCTGGGCGGGCCCTGGGCGGGGCTCACGGCGTCGCCCCGATCAGGCGGGCCCGCACCAGGCGGCCCTGCTCGCCCGCCGCCCCCGCCGCGTCGAACGGGGTGGCCAGCACCAGCGCCGCCGCGCCCTGGGCCCAGCTCGTGTCGTCCCAGCTCTCCACCTCGACGGAGATGTCGCGCCGGCCCGGGTAGAGCTGCGCCCTGAGCGCCGCGTCGAAGCTCGCCCGCCAGAGCGGCCAGTCGGCCGTCCCCTCGCCGAGCACCACCACGACCTCGGGGTCGACGACGTTGATGAGCCCGGCGGTGGCCCGCCCCAGGATGGCCCCGGCCTCGGCGAACACCTCCCGCGCCCCCGCGTCGCCCCCGGCGGCGGCCCGGCCGAGCGCCGGCAGATCGAGATGGACGTTCTTGGCCCGGGCCGCGGCGAGCAGGCCGGCGGCGCCGACGTACGCCTCCAGGCAGCCCCGCGCCCCGCATCCGCACACCGGCCCGCCGGGGTCCACCGGCAGGTGGCCGAACTCGCCCGCGCCGCCGCGCGCCCCCCGGTACACCCGCCCGTCCGCCACGATCGCCGCGCCCACGCCGCGCCCGATCGTCACCACGAGGAAGTCCCGGTGCGTACGCCCCCGCCCGTACAGCCGCTCGGCCGCCGCCAGCGCGTTCACGTCGTTCTCCACCAGCACCGGCAGTTCGAGCCGGCGCCGCAGCCAGTCGCCCACCGCCATGGCCCGCCATCCGAGCGTGGGGGCGTTCACCGTCCCGGCCGCCTGGTCGTCCACGCTGCCCGGCACCCCGACCCCGATCCCGAGCAGTGGCGGCGTCCGCTCATCGGCCGAGCTCTCCGCCACCACGGCCGAGATCGCACCCGCCAGCGAGTCGAGCGCGTCGGGCGCGGACGGGTCGAAGGGCCGCTCCCACGAGCCCAGCACCTCCCCGTCGAGCCGCACGTCGACGAGCACCAGGTGCTTGGCCGTCACCTTGACGCCCAGCGCCCGCCCCGCGCTCCCGACCAGCCCCAGCCGCACAGCGGGCCGCCCGCCGCGCGACGGCTTCAGGTCGAGCTCCTCGAGCATCCCGTGCCCCATGAGCTCCCGCGTGAGCTGCGTGACGGTGGCCGGGCTGAGGTCGAGCCGGCGCGCGATCTCGCTGCGGCTGAGCGGCCCGACCGTGCCCAGCAGGGCGAGGATCGCCGTCCGGGTGAGGTCTCCGCGATCGGTGCTTACCATGCGATGAGGGACTTTCTTCAGAAGTAAAGTTAGTCCCGAAATATCCCTCTTAATTCGCGTGCCTGTCAACCCCCGGGAACGCGAAAGGACCCCCGCCGGTGGCAGGGGTCCTCCGTGAAACGGCGCGTCAGGCGGACGCGGCGTCCTTCTCCCGGTTGCGCAGCGCCCGGCTGACGCCGTCGGCGCCCTCCAGGATCAGCCGCCGCAGCGCCTGCGGCGGCTGCTCGGCCTCCAGGTAGTCCTGCGCGGCCCGCACCGTCTCCGGCTCGATGAGCAGCGCGGGGAAGCACCCCACCGCGAACGTCGACGCCTGGTCGAACGTCCACTCCCGGTAGATCCGCCCCACCTCGGCGAAGTACTTCTCCCGGTACGGCGCCAGCAGCTCGGTGTGGTGCGGGTCCTGGAACCCGGAGATCGTCGTACGCGCGATGTGGTTGGCCAGCTTGCCGCCCACGACCCGCTCCCAGGCGGCGGCCTTGGCCTCGGCCGTCGGGATCGCGGCCCGGCACTGCGCCGCCGACCGCTCACCCGTGGCAGTAGGGTCCCGCTCGAGCTCGGCGTCGATGTCGGCCTCGCCCAGCCGGCCGCCGGCGACCAGCGCGTGCACGAGCGACCAGCGCAGGTCGGCGTCCACGCTCAGGCCCTCGGGCACCTCGGAGCCGTCGAGGATGCGCTGCAGCAGGTCGAGGTCCGCGTCGGAGGTGGCCACCGGCGCGAACGCCTGCAGGAAGGCGAGCTGGTGGTCGGAGCCCCCAGCGGCCTGGCCGAGCTGCTTGCGCAGCTCCGCGGCCAGCAGCGCCAGGCCCTCGGCCTGCCAGGCCGGGGCGGCGTACTGCTGGACGGCCATGCGCGCCTGGCGCAGCACCGCCTGCAGGACTGTGATGTCCTTGAGCGTGCCGGCTCCCGAGACGACCAGCCTGACGTAGTCACGCGTGGCCATCTCGCCGTCACGGGTCATGTCCCAGGCCGCCGACCAGCACAGGGCGCGCGGCAGCGACTCGGTGAACGCCGCGATGCCGCCGTCGACCAGCGTCCGCATCGAGCGGTCGTCGAGGCGGATCTTGGCGTAGGTGAGGTCGTCGTCGTTGAGCAGCACCAGGTCCGGCTGCTCCTCGCCGACCAGCTGGGGCACGCTCGTACGGGGGCCGACCACGTCCAGCTCGACCCGCTTGGTCCGCTTCAGCTCGCCGTCCACCAGCGAGTAGAGGCCGACCGCGACCCGGTGCGAACGCAGCGTCGGGTGCTCCGCGGGCGCCTCCTGCAGCACCTCGAAGCTGGTGAACCGCCCGTCGGACACCTCGAACGAGGGCCGCAGCGTGTTGACCCAGGACGTCTCCAGCCACTCCTTCGACCAGGACGAAAGGTCGCGGCCCGAGGTCCGCTCCAGGGCGTTGAGCAGGTCCTTCAGCTCGGTGTTGCCCCAGGCGTGCTCGGCGAAGTAGTCGCGTACGCCGGCCAGGAAGTTGTCCAGGCCGACGTAGGCCACGAGCTGCTTGAGCACCGAGGCGCCCTTGGCGTACGTGATGCCGTCGAAGTTGACCTCGACCGCCTGCATGTCCGGGATGTCCGCGGCGATGGGGTGGGTCGAGGGGAGCTGGTCCTGGCGGTAGGCCCAGGCCTTCTCCACGTTCGCGAACGTGGTCCACGCGCCCTTGCCCCACCTGGTGGCCTCGGCCTGGGCCAGGACGGACATGTAGGTGGCGAACGACTCGTTCAGCCACAGGTCGTCCCACCAGCGCATGGTGACCAGGTCGCCGAACCACATGTGCGCCATCTCGTGCAGGATCGTCTCGGCGCGCCGCTCGACCACCGCGTCGGTGACCCGGGAGCGGAAGACGTAGTCCTCCAGGAACGTCACGCAGCCGGCGTTCTCCATGGCCCCGGCGTTGAACTCCGGCACGAAGCACTGATCGTACTTCCCGAACGGGTAACGGACCCCGAACACCTTGTGGAAGAAGTCGAAGCCCTGCCGGGTGACCTCGAGGATGTTGTCGGCGTCGAGGTGCTCGGCCAGCGAGGCCCGGCAGTAGATCCCCAGCGGGATGCCGTCGTGCTCCGAGGTCACCTTGTGGTACGGCCCCGCCACCAGCGCGGTGATGTACGTCGAGATGACCGCCGTGGGCGGGAACTCCCACCGCCTGGCCGGGGCCACCGCCCCGTGCCTGCCGCCCTGCTCCGGCAGCTCCTCGACCGCCGAGGCGGCCGCGTTGGAGACGACCTCCCAGTCGGCCGGGGCCAGCACGGTGAGCTGGAAGGTGGCCTTGAGGTCGGGCTGGTCGAAACAGGCGTACATGCGGTGCGCGTCGGCCGTCTCGAACTGGCTGTGCAGGTAGACCTTCTTGTCCACCGGGTCGACGAAGCGGTGCAGGCCCTCGCCGGTGCGCATGTAGCTGCAGTCGGCGTCCACGCGCAGCTCGTTGGCCGCGGCCAACGACGGGAGCGGGAAGCGGCCCTTCTCCTCGTCGTAGGCCGACACGTCGAGGTCCTCGCCGTTGAGCGTCACCTTGCGCACGTGGGCGCCGTGCAGGTCGATGAAGGTGGACGCGCCCGGCCGGGCGCTGGTGAAACGGACTGTGGTGACGCTCTCGAAGCGCTCCTCTCCCTCGGTCAGGTCGAGTGCGACCTCGTACGACTCGACCTTCAGCAACCGGGCGCGCTCACGAGCCTCGTCCCGGGTCAGATTGCCTGCCAAGTTGCGCTCCTTTTCACCACTTCATCGAACTTTGTCCGTATCGTGCCACGCTGGGAATAGGACCCGATCCACCTCAGGTTACGGGTCCACATGAGCGAAAAGATTCCCGTGGATCTGTGGTTCGATCCTGCCTGTCCCTTCGCATGGGTCACGTCACGATGGCTTCTCGAAGTTGAGAAGGTCCGTCCCATCGAGCCTCGCTGGCGCATCATGTCCCTCTACGTCCTCAACGCGGACAAGGACATCCCGGATGACTACCGCAAGTCGACCGAACGGGCCAGGGGCACCGTCCGGGTCGTCGCCGCCGCGGCCGCCAAGCACGGCGAGCAGATCCTCGGCCCGCTCTACACCGAACTCGGCACCCGCCTGCACAACCAGGGCCTGAGCAAGGAGCCGGAGCGCCTGCGCGAGGTCATCGCGGGCGCGCTCGAAGCGACGGGGCTCGAGGAGGAGCTCATCGAGGCCATCGACTCCGACGAATGGGACGAGGCCATCCGCACCTCCCACAACGAGGGCATCGACCTCGTCGGCCAGGAGGTCGGCACCCCGGTCATCCGGGTCGGCGCCAACGCCTTCTTCGGGCCGGTGATCACCAAGATCATCAGGGGTGAGGACGCGGGCCGGCTCTGGGACGGCGTGCTCGCCGTCACGTCCTTCGAGGATTTCTTCGAGCTGAAGCGCAGCCGGACCAAGCGCCCCGAATTCGACTAACCCTCTAACTCTCACATTCTCCAGGGGTCAATCATCGTACGCTGGCGGAAGAACGCTGCTTGCGGTGTAGCAGACTTATCCCCGCATCAGGACAAGCCTCTCACCGCCACCTGAGCTCCTGACAGGATGGTGGCTATGCGTCAGCTGTACATCGGCGGCTCCTGGACCGCTTCTGCGTCGGACGAGTCAATCGAGGTCGTCAACCCGGCCACGGAAGAGATCATCGACCGTGTGCCCGCGGGATCTCCCGACGACGTCGAGTCGGCCGCGGCCGCCGCTCGAAAGGCCTTCCCCGGCTGGTCCGAAACGGCCGCCTCGGAGCGCGGCAAGCTGCTCGGCGACGCTGCCGAGCTGCTGAAGCAGCGCTCCGAGGAGATCGCCAAGACGATCGCCACCGACATGGGCGCGCCGCTGGGCTTCGCGCGCAGGGTGCAGACGCTCATGCCGGCGACCGTGCTGTCCTCCTACGCGCAGCTCGCCGAGACCCACCCCCGCGAGTCGCGCGTCGGCAACTCGATGGTGGTCAAGGAGCCCATCGGGGTGGTCGCCGCGATCACGCCGTGGAACTACCCGCTGCACCAGATCATCTGCAAGGTGGCCCCCGCGCTGGCCGCCGGCTGCACCGTGGTGCTCAAGCCGAGCGAGGTGGCGCCGCTGGCGGCGTACGCGCTGGCGGAGATCTTCGCCGAGGTGGGCCTGCCGCCGGGCGTGTTCAACCTGGTCAGCGGGCGTGGCCCGGTCGTCGGCGAGGCCATGGCCGCCCACCCCGAGGTGGACATGGTCTCCTTCACCGGCTCGACCGCCGCCGGGCGCAGGGTGGCCGCGCTCGCCGCCGAGTCCGTCAAGCGGGTCGCGCTCGAGCTCGGGGGCAAGTCGGCCAACATCATCCTCCCCGACGCCGATCTGGCGCTGGCCGTCAAGGTCGGCGTCGCCAACTGCTTCGTCAACGCCGGCCAGACCTGCTCGGCGTGGACCCGCATGATCGTCCACCGCGACCAGTACGACGAGGCCGTCCGCCTGGCCGTCGAGGCGGCGCGCGGCTACACCGTCGGCGACCCCTTCGACGACTCCACCAAGATCGGCCCGCTGGTCTCCGCCACCCAGCGCGACCGCGTGGTCCGCTACATCAACCGGGGTCAGGAGGAAGGCGCCCGGCTGGTGGCCGGCGGCACCGAGCGGCCCCACGAGCGGGGCTACTACGTGGAGCCCACCGTGTTCGCGGCGGTGGAGCCGGGGATGACGATCGAGCAGGAGGAGATCTTCGGGCCGGTGCTGTCGCTGATCCCGTACACGAGCGAGGACAAGGCCGTCGCGATCGCCAACGACACGAAGTACGGCCTGGCCGGAGCGGTCTGGGCGGCCACCGAGGACCGCGCGATCGCCGTCGCCCGGCGGCTGCGCACGGGGCAGGTGGCCATCAACGGCGGCCGCTTCAACCCACTGGCGCCTTTCGGCGGCTACAAGCAGTCGGGGGTGGGGCGGGAGCTGGGGGAGCAGGGCCTGGAGGAATACCTCGAAACCAAGGCCATGCAGCTGTAACACCCCCGCGCCGCGCCGGGTGTGGCGTCCATGAGGGGCGCCGCCCCCGGGTTGCGTGGGTGAGGGGCGGCGCCGACGGGAAGAGAGGTGGGTCAGACGAGCAGGCCGCCCGTGGCGTTGAGGTTCTGGCCGGTGATCCAGCGCGAGTCGGGCCCCGCCAGGAAGGCGACCACGGAGGCGATGTCGCCCGGCTGCCCGAGCCGTCCCAGCGCCGTCATCGCCGCCGTCTGCTCCAGCGCCTCCGGCGGGTTGGCGCCTCGCAGCATGTCCGTGTCGGTGGCGCCGGACGAGACCACGTTGACGGTGATCCCGCGCCCGCCCAGCTCCCGCGCCGCCACCTTGGCGAACTGCTCGACGGCCCCCTTGCTGCCGCAGTAGAGCGTCAGAGCGGGAGCGGGCACCTGCGTGTTGAGCGTGGAGATGTTGATGATGCGCCCGCCGTCGCGCATCACCCGCGCGGCCCACTGCATGGCCAGGTAGACCGACCGGGTGTTGACCGCGAACACCCGCTCGTACTCCTCGTCCGTGATCTCCGCCATCGGCTTCTGCCCGAGCACGGCGGCGGCGTTGTTGACCAGGATGTCGAGCCCGGGCAGCCGCGACCCGGCCTCGTCGAACAGCCGCGCCAGATCCTCCTTGCTGCCCAGATCGGCCTGTACGGCGTGCGCGCCCGTCTCCTTGGCGACCTGCTCCGCGGCCTCGGTCGAGCGCTCGTAGCAGAAGACGACCTCTGCCCCGTCGGCGGTCAGCCGCTCCACGATGGCCTTGCCGATTCCCCTGGATCCTCCTGTGACCAACGCGCCTTTCCCGGAAAGTATGCTCATGCGTCCAACCTATGCTCGGAGCATGATCTCGCGGGCTTCGTTTCGCGGCAGGCGATCGACGTACAGCTTGCCGTCGAGGTGCTCGGTCTCGTGCTGGAAGCAGCGCGCGAGCGACCCGCGGGCCTTGATCCGTACCGGACGCTGGAGCCTGTCGATCCCCTCGACGGTCACGCCCGCGGCCCGCGCCACCGGGGCGTAGATCGGCAGCCGCGTCTGCCGGTCGGGCACGGACAGGCAGCCCTCCTCGTCCGTCACCTCCTCCGGGTCGTCCACGGTCAGCACCGGGTTGAGCACGTGACCCTTGCGCCCGGCGATGTCGTACACGAACAGCCGGCGCGACACGCCGATCTGCGGGCCGGCCAGACCTACGCCGTTGACCGCGTACATCGCCTGGAACATCTCGTCGATCAGCCGGCGCAGCTCGCGGTCGAAATCCGTCACGGGATCGGCGGGCGTGCGCAGGACCGGATCGCCGATGACGCGGATCTCACGCATGGACATCTACTTTCGTAAGGACTGGACAACGGTAGAGGTCCTTACTCTAGCCAGCGAGGCTCATTCGCGGGGGCTGTGGAAGACTGGGCGGGTGCGTGTCTACATCGGTGCCGACCATGCCGGCTATGAGCTCAAGAACCACCTCGTGTCCTGGCTGAAAGACCACGGTCACGAGGTCACCGACTGCGGTCCCTTCGTCTACGACGCCGAGGACGACTATCCCGCGTTCGTGCTGCGCGCGGCCGAGGGCGTCGCGGGCGACCCCGGCAGCCTGGGGGTGGTCATCGGAGGCTCGGGCAACGGCGAGCAGATCGCCGCCAACAAGGTACGCGGCATCCGCGCCGCTCTCGCCTGGAGTGAGGAGACGGCCGGCCTGGCCCGCGAGCACAACAACGCCAACGTGGTCAGCCTCGGCGCGCGCATGCACTCCACGGAGGACGCCACCAGGTTCGTGGAGGTCTTCCTGACCACGGTGTTCACCGGCAGCGAGCGCCACAGCAGGCGCATCGCGCAGCTGACCACGTACGAGACGATCGGCCAGCTGCCCTCGCTGCCCTAGCCCTTGCGCTTGACGTCGCGTTTGGGCATCTCGTCGCGTAGAGGCCGCCGGTCGGCGGCCTCTTGCTGCTCCTTCGACGGTTTCGACACGTCGCGGGCACGCATGGCGACGGTCGCGGTGATCTGCAGGCTCTGCAATGCCATGCCTTCGACCTTACGCCAGGCTCATCAGAAGACGAGGCCGCACCACGGTTTCGGGCTCCACGACATCGCGGTGGCCAGCGCGCGTACCGAGCCGCTTGAGTGCTCGCGCAGCAGGCCCGCCTCCAGCGACTCCACGAGCAGGCCGTCGCCCATGTAGGCCGAGCCGAGCGCGGCCACTGGAAGCGTCACGTCCGGTTCGTCCTCGACCTGCTTGCACTCGGCGCCGGTCGGGTCGGCGGTGAGCCGCCAGCGTCCGGCGTTCCACGGGCACACGTCGTCCTCGACCTCGATCACCACGTCCACCGGGGCCGAGTAGGCGCGCGAGGTGAGCGCCTTGTCGACCTCGACCACGCGTACCCACAGATCGTCCGCCCAGGTCGCGCGGAGCTGGCGCTGGTCGGCGATCAGCGCGATCAGCGGGTCGTCCACCGGCCGGCCGCGCGCCTCGATCTTGGAGACGAGGTCGCGGTCGAGGATGTTGCGCCAGAGCAGGGCGTAGGCCGCCGGGTCGGTCGCCTCCAGCTCCTGCAGCTTCAGCCCCTTGTCCGGTACGCCGTTGGCGTCCCAGGACCCGGTGATCCGGAACAGCGCGTAGCCGCGCACGCCGCCGTCGTCCTCGGCGAGCACCGAGCGCAGCGGCCCGTTGCCCTGCTGATCGAACTCCTCGTCGGCCAGCACCGCGTCCCAGTTGTGCGACTGGCGGTCATAGCGACCCGGGCGGCGGGTCGCGACGGAGGCGAACACCTGCTCCAGGTCGGCGCGGACGTCGGCGGGCGTGGCCACCCTGAGCCTGAGCGACGGGTCCACGGGGGCGTTCCCGACGAACGCGGAGCCGGCCTTGTTGATGCGGAACGACAGCTCGTGCGCGGCCCTGCCGTATCCGTACCGGCCGTAGATGGCCGCCTCGGAGGCGTAGAGCGCGGCGACGCTCTCGCCACGCTCGCGGACGTCGGCGAGCTGCCTGCGCATCAGCGCGGACAGGATGCCGCGGCGGCGGTGCGAGGGGAGCACGCTGACGCTCGTCACGCCCGCGACGGGGAGCCGGCTGCCGGGGACGGTCATGGTGAGGCTCAGGACGGCGGTGGTGCCCACGATGACATCGCCGTCAAAGGCCGCCAGCGTGCGATCGAACTCGGTCTCCGCCTTGAACCGTTCCCGTTGCTGGGGGTGCGGAGTCCAGCCGAACGCTTCTTCGAGGACCGGGAAATAGACCGGCCACTCGGACTCGTCAATCGGACGGATCGGATACGTCATCTGTCCACGGTAGGAGCGGGCAAAGGGGGACGGCCACCCAATATACGTGCTTAATGATCAAGGCCTTGGTCAAGTGGGCTGCCCAAACACGGGTCAGACCGATACAGTCAGGCCCATCATGAGTACCCGTCCGGCGCCGCTGATCCCGCCACGGGTCCGCGCGGTCTTGGTGCGGGTGCCGTTTCTGGTGGCTGCCGTGCGGTTCGTCCGGCGTGGCCCGCTGGCCCGCGACCGCAACCTGCTCGTCGCGCTGACCACGCTCGCGCTCGTCATCGGGTTCCTGGCGGCGAAGGTTTCGACCGAATTCTTCTCGCCGTCGCTGCTCATCCTGGTCACCCTGATCGGCGGGCTCCAGCTCCGGCTGAGCAGCCTGGTCAAGCTGCTGGTGGGGGTCGGGGCCGCGCTCGGCTACATCGCGATCACGCTGGGCGTGGGCCGTGTCGGGCTGGGGCTCATGGTGACGATCGGGTTCACCACTGTGCTGGCCGTGCTCATGGCGCGCACCAGGGGCAAGCTGGGCGTCCAGGGGCTGCGCGGCGACGCGATGCTGCTGGAGCTGCGCGACCGGCTCAGGAGCCAGGGCGAGCTGCCCGCGCTGCCGAAGGACTGGGGCGGCAAGGTCGTGCTCAAGCAGGCGGGCGGCTCCTCGTTCGGCGGTGACTTCCTGGTCTCCATGCGCGACGGCAACTCCGTGGAGATCGCGCTGGTCGACGTGTCGGGCAAGGGGGTCGACGCGGGCACCAGGGCACTGCTGCTGTCGGGCACGTTCGGCGGGCTGCTCGGCTCGGTCGAGGACTTCCTGCCCGCGTGCAACACCTACCTGCACCGGCAGCGGGGCGACGAGGGCTTCGTGACCGCGGTGCACGTACGCCTCGACCTCGAAACCGGCGACTACACGATCACCTCGGCCGGCCATCCGCCGGTGGTGAAGTTCGACGCGGGCACCGGAAACTGGCAGGTGGCCACGGCCAAGGGCGTGGTGCTCGGCGTCGTCCCCGACCTGCACTGCGAGCCCGACAGCGGCACCCTGCGCAAGGGTGACGCGCTGCTGCTCTACACCGACGGGCTGATCGAGCAGCCGGGCCGCGACATCGACGCCGGGCTCGACCGGCTGCTCGGGGAGGCGGAGCGGCTGCTGCCGTCCGGCTTCCGCGACGGCGCCAGGGCCCTGGTCAACGCCATGTCCTCGGGCCACAACGACGACTGCGCGCTGGTGCTGATCTGGCGGCCCTAGACCGGTGACGTTTCACACGGGACGGTCGTGATCGTGCTCACTGGCGGCGACCTCGCGCTGCTGAGATCCTCTAGGGGTTCGGGCCCGGGGGAGCGGCGCGGCTCCACCGGACCCGTCTCAGATCCACCCGGAGTCGCTCGCGATGCGTACGGCGTCGATACGGTTGCGGGCGCCCGTCTTGCACATGATCCGCGACAGATGGTTACGCACAGTGCCCACCGACAGGAAGAGCTGGTCGGCGATCTCCGTGGAACGCGCGCCGCCCGCGGCGATCCGCAGCACGTCGAGCTCCCGGCGGGTCAGCGGGTTCGTCGCGCATTGGAGCGCGGCCACGGCCAGCTCCGCCTCGATGGCCCGGCCGCCCTCCGCGACCTGGCGCACACCCTCGGCGAGGCGCTCCGGCCCCACGCACAGGCTCATGAACCCCAGCGCGGGCCCCGCCAGCGCCTTGCGCACCTGCCCGGGGTTGGGACGGGCCGACAGCATCAGCACCCCGCAGCGCGGCGCCAGCTCGGCGAGCTGGACGGCCACCGGCAGCCCCGGCAGGTCGAGGTCGACGACCGCCACGTCGGGCCCGTACGCCAGCGCCGCCCGCACCGCCGCCTCGGGGCAACCGACCTCGGCGACGACGCGCAGATCAGGCTCGGCCTCCAGGGTGGCGAGCAGTCCGCGGCGGACCAAGGGCAGGTGCTCGGCTATCAGAATCTGAATCAAGTCGACCCCCTCCGTCGTCACCCAGAGTGATTGTTTGATAGCGGACTGTCAATCCTCTCTAAATGGCACGCAAGCCGTGGAGCGGGGGTTGTTCGACTACCCTGGGGCTGTCGGACGGTTCGTCCACCCCTGTCGTCGGCTACGGAGCGCGCATAGATGAACTGGCTCTACATCGTGGGGATCATCCTCTTTCTCCTCGGGCTGATGTTCTCCATCGCGTTGCACGAGATCGGACATCTCGTGCCGGCCAAGATCTTTGGCGTCAAGGTGACCCAGTACATGGTCGGCTTCGGCTCGACCGCCTGGTCACGGCGCAAGGGCGAGACCGAGTACGGCATCAAGTGGATCCCGTTCGGCGGCTACATCCGCATGATCGGCATGCTGCCGCCGCGCCCCGGTGACGACCCGACCAAGCTCAGGAGCGCCTCGACGGGGCCGTTCCAGGGCCTCATCGACTCCGCCCGCGAAGCGGCGCAGGAGGAGGTGCGCCCCGGCGACGAGGACCGGGTCTTCTACCGGAAGAAGTGGTGGCAGAAGGTCATCATCATGTCCGGCGGCCCGCTGATGAACTTCGTGCTCGCGTTCGTCTTCTTCAGCGTCCTGCTGGTCGGCATCGGCCTGCCCACCTTGGCCCCGATCGTGTCGCCCGAGACCGACACATGCGTGATCCCGATCTCGGAGCACCGCAACACGTGCAAGCCCACCGACCAGCCCACCCCGGCCGCCCTGGCAGGTTTGAAGGGCGGCGACCGCATGGTCTCCTTCGACGGCCAGAAGATCGGCTCCTGGGACGACGCCACCCGCCTGATCCGCTCGCACGGCGCCGGCCCGGTCGCGCTCGGCATCGTCCGTGACGGCAAGCCCATGACCCTCAACGTCGCGCTCATCGCCCAGGACCGGCCCAACCCGCAGGACCCGAAGAAGATCGACAAGAACGTCGGCTTCCTGGGTGTCCGGCCCACGGAGGTCATGCAGCAGCAGAGTATGGGCCAGGTGATCGGCTACATGGGCGGGCTGATGGGCCGGGTGGCGGGCTCGATCGTCAACCTGCCGCAGAAGATGGTCGGCGTCTGGCAGGCGGCCTTCTCCGGCGAGGCGCGCGACCCCGAGGGCCCGGTGGGCGTGGTCGGCGCGGGCCGCCTGGGCGGCGAGATCCTCGCCTCCGACCTGTCCAACACGAACAAGATCGCCTTCTTCGTCAACCTGCTGGCCGGGTTCAACCTGGCGATCGGCATGTTCAACCTCATCCCGCTGCTGCCGCTCGACGGCGGCCACATCGCCGGCGGGCTGTGGGAGGGCATCAAGCGGGCCTACGCCAAGGTCATGCGGCGGCCGGAGCCGGCCTACGTGGACATCGCCAAGGTGCTGCCGCTGACGTACGTGATCGCGTTCGCCATGATGATCATGGCTGGCCTGCTGGTCTACGCCGACCTGGTCAACCCGCTCACGCTGACCGGCTGACGCCCCGGCCATGGACGCCCTGGAACGGCTGCGCGCCCTCTGCCTCGCGCTGCCGGAGGTCACCGAACGGCCCAGCCACGGGGAGCCGACCTGGTTCGTCCGTGGGAAGAAGACGTTCGTGATGTTCGCCGACCACCACCACGACGACCGGCTCGCCTTCTGGTGCGCCGCGCCTCCCGGGACGCAGGGGGAGCTGGTGGCCGAGGACCCGGACCGCTTCTTCCGCCCGCCGTACGTGGGGCACCGGGGGTGGCTGGGGGTCTACCTGGACGTGGAGGTGGACTGGACGGAGGTCGCGGAGATCGTCGCCGACGCCTACCGCCAGATCGCCCCGAAGTCGCTGATCGCCCGCATGCCCTGACCGGCGTGAAACGCCGAAGGCCACCTCCGTGGTGGAGGTGGCCTTCGATCTGGTCGGGGCGACAGGATTTGAACCTGCGACTTCTTGCTCCCAAAGCAAGCGCGCTGCCAAGCTGCGCCACGCCCCGCCTCGCCGAGTGCGCATGCGCTCCGGGACTCCGGTACGCTTACGCCCTAACGACCGGATGAAGTCTAGACCAGAGTTCGACCGGTTCGCGCGGACGTAGCTCAATGGTAGAGCCCTAGTCTTCCAAACTAGCTACGCGGGTTCGATTCCCGTCGTCCGCTCCAGACGGCGAAAGGCCAGGTCAGCGAGTAAGCGGCCTGGCCTTTCGAGTTCTTTCGCGAAGGTGAGTCCGACGAGATGAAGTCGGTACGTGGGCGCTCTTCACGCGAAGGGCATCGCCCCGTGGATCTTCGAACTGCCGGCGTCCGTGCGAGACACCTTGGCCGACGTGGACGACGGCTGGAGGTGCAGGTGAAGACCTGAGGCCGATCAGGCCTTCGCCGATGTGCCTATCCTTGGGGGATGGTGCCAGAAAGGATCTTCGGGGCTGCGGCGCGGCACGACGGCGATCCTGATCGGGTGGCCGTGCTGCTTCCCGGAAGGGGCTACGTGCCCGCCCGTCCCCTCCTCCACTTCGCCGGCGCGGTCCTCAGGCGGCACGGCTGGTCTGTGCTGGAGGTCTGGTGGCAGTCGCCGGCGACCCAGGACGCGGGGGAGCTGGCCGGCTGGGTCATGGAGCAGGCCCGGCAGGCGCTCGACGGTGAGCGGGCCGAGCGCCTGCTCCTGGTCGGCAAGTCGCTCGGCACGTTCGCCGCGCCGCTGGCCGCCGAGCGGGAGCTGCCCGCGATCTGGCTCACCCCGCTGCTCAGGCATGAGGCCCTCGTCGAGGCGCTGCGCCGCACCGGGGCGCCCACGCTGCTGGTGGGCGGGAGCGCCGACAAGCTCTGGGACGGGGAGGTCGCGCGTGGGCTGGGCCACCCGTACCTGGAGGTCCCCGGCGCCGATCACGGCTTGGAGGCCTTCGAGGACCCGGTCCGATCGGTCGAGATCCTCAGGGACGTGACCGCGGAGATGGACCGGTTCGTGGCGGGCCTGCGATCGTAGGCATGCGCGCGCGAGCGATCTCCCGGGACGGCCTCGTCGAGGAGCTGGCCGAACGGGTCGCCGGACGGCCGGGGTGGGTGCGGATGGCCGTGGACGGAGCTGCGGCGGCGCGTCCCGGGACGCTGGCGGACGAGCTCGTCGCCCCGCTCCGGTTGCGCGGGCGGCCCGTGCTGCGCGTGTCGGCGGACGACTTCCTGCGGCCCGCGTCCCTGCGGCTGGAGCACGGCAGGACCGATCCGGACGCCTTCTACGAGGACTGGCTCGACGTCAAGGCGCTCCAGAGGGAAGTGCTGGAGCCCTTGGACGAGGGCGGCTCGGGGCGGGTGCTGCCGCGCCTCTGGGACAGCCGTGTCGACCGGGCGTACCGGGTGCCGTACGAGGAGCTGCCCCCGGGCGGGGTGCTGATCGTGGACGGGACGCTGCTGCTGGGACGGGGGCTGGCGTTCGAGGTCAGCGTGCACGTGTGGCTGTCGGCGGGGGCGCTGGAGCGCGGGACCTCCGAGGACGAGTGGTGGCGGCTGCCCGCGTACGAGCGGTACGAGCGCGAGGCCCGCCCCCAGCGGGCGGCCGACGTCGTGGTCAGGGCCGATCATCCCCGCAGACTCGCCGTCATGACCCGCGACGCGTGATGCTGGAACACGGAGCGTGAGCGGCGCAGACTGGGGCGATGATCCCCAGCCAGTGGTACAACATCGTTCCCGACCTGCCCGCCCCGCCTCCGCCGCCGCTGCACCCGGCGACGCGCGAGCCCGTGGGGCCCGACGACCTGGCGCCGCTCTTCCCGATGGAGCTGATCGGTCAGGAGGTGAGCGGTGAGCGGTTCGTCCCGATCCCGCAAGAGGTGCTCGACGTCTACCGGCTCTGGCGGCCGACGCCGCTGATCCGGGCGCGCCGGCTCGAGAAGGCCCTCGATACGCCGGCCAGGATCTACTACAAGTACGAGGGGGTCTCGCCCGCCGGGTCGCACAAGGCGAACACGGCCGTGCCCCAGGCGTACTACAACGCCCGCGAAGGGGTGCGGCTGCTGACCACCGAGACGGGCGCCGGGCAGTGGGGGTCGGCCCTGGCGTTCGCCTGCTCCCAGTTCGACCTCGAATGCCAGATCTGGATGGTGCGGGCCTCGTACGACCAGAAGCCGTACCGCCGCTCTCTCATGCAGGTGTACGGCGCCACCGTCCACGCCAGCCCGTCACCCGTCACCGGCTCGGGCAGCAAGGTGCTGGCGGACGACCCGGACTCGCCCGGCAGCCTGGGCATCGCGATCAGCGAGGCCGTCGAGGTGGCCGCCGCCACGCCCGACGCCCGGTACGCGCTCGGCTCGGTACTCAACCACGTGCTCCTGCACCAGACCGTGATCGGCGAGGAGGCGCTGGAACAGCTGCCCGAGATGCCGGACCTGGTCATCGGCTGCACCGGCGGCGGCTCGAACTTCGCCGGCCTCACCTTCCCGTTCCTGCGCGAGAAGCTGGCCGGGCGGATACGGACGGTGTTCAGGGCGGTCGAGCCGACCGCCTGCCCGTCGTTCACGCGCGGCGTGTACGCCTACGACTTCGGCGACACCGCGGGCCTCACGCCGCTGCTCAAGATGCACACGCTGGGGCACGCGTTCATCCCCGACCCGATCCACGCGGGCGGCCTGCGCTACCACGGCATGTCGCCGCTGCTGTCGCACATGTACGAGCTGGGCCTGTTCGAGGCGGTCACCCGCGCCCAGAGCGAGTGTTTCGAGGCCGGTGTCCGCTTCGCCAGGACCGAGGGCATCGTGCCCGCCCCGGAGCCCACGCACGCGCTCGCGGAGACGATCGCCGAGGCCCTGCGGTGCAAGGAGAGCGGCGAGGAGAAGGTGATCCTGACCGCGCTCTGCGGCCACGGCCACTTCGACCTGGGCGCGTACGACCGCTACCTGGCCGGGCACCTGGAGGACTACACGCTGCCGCAGGACCGCATCGAGCAGGCCCTGACCGAGCTGCCGGGCTGAAAGCGGGGTGGCCGCCGGAAGAGGCGGCCACCCGGTCAACGCGCCGTGGGGCGCTTGCCGTGGTTCGCCTTCTTCTTCTTGCGTGCCTTGCCCTTGCGTGAGCGCCTGGCCATAAGCTCGCCTCCGGTGATCGGGCCAATGATCGGCTACGCCACGAGCCTCCCCGCCCGTGCTGACCAGCGCAAGCGCAGCACGCGAACTAACATTCCCCAACAATTCCGTGTCATAATTTGGTGGAATCTGTTGGAAGGAGCGGGCGTGCTCGCACAGCAGCGTCAGCAGACGATCCTCGAACGCGTGCGCAGCAACGGCGGCGTCCGGGTCGCGGACCTGGTCCGCGAGCTGGGCGTATCCGACATGACCATCCGTCGGGACCTCGAGGTGCTGGCCGAGCGCGGGTTGCTGGAGAAGGTGCACGGCGGCGCCACCGCCCTCGGCCCCGGCTCCACCGAGGAGCCGGGCTTCACCGCCAAGTCGGCCCGCCAGCAGCAGGAGAAGGAGGCCATCGCGCGCCGCGCGGCCGGCCTCGTCCGGCCTGGCACGGCCGTGGCGCTCTCGGCGGGCACCACCACGTGGGCGCTGGCCCGCCATCTGATCGCCGTCCCCGAGCTGACGGTGATCACCAATTCGATCCCCGTCGCCGAGGTCTTCCACCGCAACCCGCGCTCCGACCGCACGGTCGTGCTGACCGGCGGCGTGCGCACGCCGTCCGACGCGCTGGTGGGCCCGGTGGCTGTGGCCGCGATCCGCCGCCTGCACGTGGACACGCTGTTCCTCGGCGTGCACGGGATGAGCGTGCGGGCCGGGTTCACCACCCCCAACCTGCTGGAATCGGAGACCGACAGGGAGCTGGTGGCGGCCGCCAACCGGCTGGTCATCCCCGCCGACCACACGAAGTGGAACACGGTCGGCATCAGCACCATCGCCGAGCTGACCGAGGCCGACGTGGTCGTCAGCGACGCGGGGCTGCCTGAGGACGCACGCATGGAGCTGGCCGAACGGGCCGGAGAACTGATCATCGCGGAGGGCTCGTGAAGCGCACCATCACCCATCTGGCCGACGGCCGTGAGCTGATCTACTTCGATCAGCGGGACGACGCCGACCGGAGCGCGATCGACCGGCGGGTCCTCGACCCCCGGCCGGTGGCCTCCGAGCTGCGCTACGACCCGCTGACCGAGGAATGGATCGCGATGGCGGGGCACCGGCAGACGCGCACGTTCCAGCCGACCGGCTCGGCGAACGAGTGCCCGCTGTGCCCGTCGTCGGACACGCGCTCGTCGGAGATCCCGGCGTACGACTACGACGTGGTGGTGTTCGAGAACCGATTCCCCTCCTTCTCCACCAATTTCGGGACTTATACAGACGTGGGGGGCCTGAGTGAGGTCCGGCCGGGAGTGGGGCGGTGCGAGGTGGTCTGCTTCACCTCTGAGCATTCGTCGTCGTTCTCCCAGCTCTCCGACGGCCAGGTGGAGCTGGTCATGGAGGCGTGGGCCGACCGGACGGCCGAGCTGTCCGGGATCGAGGGCGTGGAGCAGGTGTTCTGCTTCGAGAACCGGGGCGAGGAGATCGGCATCACGCTGGCCCACCCGCACGGCCAGATCTACGCCTACCCGTACGTCACGCCCAGGACCAGGCTCCAGCTCGCCGCCGCCAGGCGCTACACGAAGGGGAACCTGTTCGCCGACGTGCTGGCCGCCGAGCGGGCCGCGGGGACGCGTGTGGTGGCCGCCAACGAGCTGTGGACGGCGTTCGTGCCGGCCGCCGCGCGGTGGCCGTACGAGGTGCACATCTACCCGCACCGGCAGGTGCCCGATCTGGCCGCGCTGACGGAGGAGGAGCGGTCGGCGTTCGCGCCCCTCTACACCTCGGTGCTGCGGGCCTTCGACGACCTGTTCGGCGTGGTGATGCCGTACATCTCGGCCTGGCACCAGGCGCCCGTGCGGCAGGACCGCGAGCTCGGCTACCTGCACCTGGAGCTGTTCAGCATCAGGCGGGCGCCGGGCAAGCTCAAGTACCTGGCCGGGTCGGAGTCCGCGATGGGCGCGTTCGTGAACGACGTGCTGCCGGAGGAGGCCGCCCGGATGCTTCGATCACAGGTAGATCACTATTAGATTTCTAATGGGGGTCGCGTTACTCGTGATCTACCACTAATATCCCTTTTGTGCCTGGCCGTAACAGCAGGCACACGCCTAATCCCGGGCGAGTCGCCCGGGAGCCGGGGACCCACCCGCACCTGGGGTGAATCCACTTCGGTGGTAGGGCACGCAGCTCCCAGCCCGAACCCGTCAGCTAACCCGGCCGGCAGAGGGAGAGGAACATCCACGTGGCGGCTCCGTCCCCCGCGACTCTTGCCATCGGCCTCGTCGCCGCCGCAGCCGTCGCCCTCCTGCCGGCGACCGCGGCCTCGGCTGCCCCCAAGCCGTCGGAGGCCGAGCTCCGCGCCCAGCTCAAGCAGCTCAACAGCAAGATCGACAAGCTCATCGAGAAGTACAACCTCAAGCGCGTCGAGCTGGCCAAGGCGCAGGCGGCCGCCAAGGCGGCCAAGGAGCGGCTGGCGGCCGCGGAGAAGACCCTGGCCGCCGCCGAGCAGCGGGTCGGCGACCTCGCCAGGATGCGCTACCAGAACCACGACCCGTCGCTGCCCTCCGTCCTGATGGTCCAGAGCGGCGGCGGCGCCGCCCTGCTCGAGCAGCTGACGGCCGAGCAGCAGGCCCTCGTCCAAGGGGTGGCCAAGGCCCGCGACGACAAGAAGAAGGCCTCCGACGAGGCCGCCGCGCTGGCCACCCAGATCGGCGTGGACGCCAAGGACGTGACCGAACAGCGCTCCGAGGCCGAGGACATCATCGACGACATCAAGAAGAAGCTCCAGGACCTCGTGCCGCTCGGTCCCGGCCGCAAGTCCGACGGGAGCTGGGCACCGGAACTGCCCTCGGGCTCGGACAACATCACGGCCCGTACGCGGCTGATGAAGGCGGAGCTGGCCAAGAACTTCAAGCTGCCGTTCACGGTGGGCTGCTTCCGCTCGGGCTCCAGCGGCGAGCACCCGCTCGGGCGGGCCTGCGACTTCATGATGAGCACCGGCGGCACGATGCCCGCGGCCATCAACAACGCCCTGGGCGACCGCATCGCGGATTGGGCGCTCAAGAACAAGGGCAAGCTCGGCGTCAAGTACGTGATCTGGAAGCAGCGCATCAACATGGGCTCGGGCTGGCGGGCCATGTCGGACCGCGGCAGCGTCACCGAGAACCACTACGACCACGTCCACATCTCGATGTACTGAGCTGGATAAGGTCGGACATCATGACTGACACCCGGATCCCGCCCGCTCTCACCGGCGACGAGCGGACCACGCTGAACAACTGGCTCGAATGGCACCGCGGCACCCTCGCCGTCAAATGCGCGGGCCTGTCGGACGATCAGCTGCGCCTGCGCTCCGTCTCACCCTCGACCATGTCCCTGCTCGGCCTGGTCCGGCACATGGCGAACGTCGAACGCTCCTGGTTCCGCCGGGTGCTCAACGGCGAGGACCTCCCCAAGCTGTGGGACAAGGACCGCGACAACGACGCCGACTTCAAGGAAGTGGACGCCGCCTCCGTCAAGGAGGCCTTCGTCACGTGGGAAGAGGAGATCGAGCGCGCCCGCGCCATCTCGGACGCCAGGCCGCTGGACGCCGTCGGCGACCACAGAGGGCAGGAGTGCACCCATCGCTGGATCCTCATCCACATGATCGAGGAGTACGCGCGGCACAACGGTCACGCGGATCTGCTGCGCGAGCGCATCGACGGGGTGACCGGAGAGTAACGAGACCGATGATCAGGGCTCGGTGCGGAACAGCGCCCACACGGCCTTGCCGCCCCGGGCCAGCGGGTCCCAGCCCCAGCACTGACTGTAGGTCTCGACGATGTAGAGGCCGCGCCCGTTCTCCGAGATGAAGTCCGGCTCCTTGGGGCGCGGCACCTCGTCGCTGGGGTCGGCCACCGCCAGCAGCACGTGCGGCTGTACGCGCATCAGCAAGAGCTCGATCTCCCGCCGCCCCGCCGCGTACATCGCGTAGCGCACCGCGTTGGTCACGAGCTCCGACACCACCAGCGCGGCGTCGTCGCTGAGTTCGTGCAGGCCCCAGCCCTTCAGGGTCGAGCGGGTCACGTCCCTGGCCGTCTTCACGGAGTCGGCCTGAAAGGGCAACGGGCACGAGGTCGTGTACGGCTTGCCACCCATGAGCAGGTGGTCGAAGCCCACGTCACGGGTGATCTGCAATGCATCGGCAGTGGCCAGAGGATCCTCCACCATGCTGCCGATACCTCCCCGTTCAGTCCGACTTAGTGCATGTTTGGCCCAATATGCACTAAGCCATCATGGGTCACGATCGCTGCACCTGCAAGACCCAAATGCACGTGCACTTGCATTGTGCAGTAGCAAGCGGCGTTTTGGGGCATAACTCTGCTAATCGGACACGGGGTTGAGACCTTGTCATACCCGGCAATGTGGTGTCACTGTGTGTGCGGACCTTGATAGGAGGCAAAGTGACGCAGAACCAGCCGGGTTCCGGACCGACGGCGCTGCGCATCCTCCTGGGCTCCCAGCTGCGCAAGCTCAGGGAAGCGAAGAACGTCACTCGTGAGGAGGCGGGCCATCTCATCCGTGGCTCCGAATCCAAGATCAGCCGCATGGAGCTGGGCCGAGTGGGGTTCAAAGAACGGGACGTGGCGGACCTGCTGACCCTCTACGGGGTCGTCGACAAGCAGGCCCGCTCCGCCGTACTCGACCTGGTCGCCACCGCCAACGAGCCTGGTTGGTGGCACCGGTTCAACGATGTCCTGCCCACGTGGTTCCAGGCGTACGTCGGCCTTGAAGAGGCCGCCGCCAGGATCAGGACCTACGAAGTCCAGTTCGTGCCAGGACTGCTGCAGACCAAGGAGTACGCAAGGGCCGTCGTGACCGCCGGATCGGCGGGAATCGGGGCCGAGGAGATCTCCAGAAGAGTGGATCTCCGGCTGGAGCGCCAGCGGATGTTCGACAGGCCGGATGGGCCAGTGTTCTGGGCCGTGATCGACGAGGCCGCCCTACGACGCCCCATCGGCGGCGTCGAGGTGATGCGGGCCCAGATCGAGCACCTCATCGACCTGATGCGCCAGCCCAAAATCACCATTCAGATCATGCCGTTCAGCTTCGGCGGGCACAGCGCGGAAGGCGGGGCGTTCAGCGTCCTGCGCTTCCCCGACACCGATCTGCCCGACGTCGTGTACGTCGAGCAGCTGGCGAGCGCGCTCTACCTCGACAAGCGTGAAGACGTGGACCGATACACCGAGGTGATGGAGCGGCTCTGCGCCGTGAGCACCACTCCGGACGAGACGGTCGAGCTGTTGCGGACGATCGCGGACGAGTTCTGACGGACGGTAACGGATGATCGCGGGCGACTTGTGACGGCGCGGACGTCGTTGTTGGGTACGCATCTGCCCTAGACTGGCCATCGGCGTTGGATCCCGCCGTGGCGGAGCATGCCCAACACCGCACATGTGGGCGCGGCGCGTGTGCCGTAACCGATGGACGCGCCCGCGATCACTCGTAGCTTGATCAAGGAGACCATTCCGTGAAGACCGCTGTCGAGGAGCTCAGCCCGACCCGGGTCAAGCTCACTGTCGAGGTGCCGTTCGACGAGCTGCGCCCGAGCATGGATGCGGCGTACAAGAAGGTCGCGCAGCAGGTGCGCGTCCCCGGGTTCCGGCCTGGCAAGGTTCCGGCCCGCATCATCGAGCAGCGCTTCGGCCGGGCGGTAGTGCTGGAGGAGACCCTCAACGACGCGGTGCCCAAGCTGTACGGCAAGGCCGTCGACGAGGTCGACGTGTTCCCGGTCGCGCAGCCCGACATCGAGGTCACGAAGATCGAGGACGGCGAGCAGATCGAGTTCACCGCCGAGGTCGACATCCGGCCCAACTTCGAGGTGCCCGACTACCAGGGCCTCGAGGTCACGGTCGACTCCGCCGAGGTTTCCGACGAGGACGTCGACGCCCAACTCGACTCCCTGCGCCAGCGTTTCGCGACGCTGACCGGCGTCGAGCGCGCGGCCGCCAACGGCGACTTCGTCGTCATGGACCTGCGCGCCGAGATCGACGGCGACAACATCGAGGAGCAGCAGGCCAGCGAGGTCTCCTACGAGGTCGGCGCCGGCTCCGTGCTCCAGGGCCTCGACGCCGCGCTCGAGGGCATGTCCGCGGGCGAGGAGAAGAGCTTCAAGACCGAGCTCGTCGGCGGCGAGAACGCCGGCGACGAGGCCGACGTGATCATCAGCGTCAAGTCGGTCAAGGAGAAGGTCCTGCCCGAGCTCGACGACGAGTTCGCCCAGCTCGCCAGCGAGTTCGACACGCTCGACGAGCTCAAGACCAGCATCCGCGAGCAGGCCCGCCGCAACAAGCTGATCGACCAGGTCGTGCAGTCCCGCGAGAAGGCCCTCGACACGCTGCTGGAGCAGATCGACATCCCGCTGCCGGACAGCGCCCTCAAGGCCGAGGTCGACGCCCGCAAGCACAACCTCGACCACCAGATCGCCGAGAGCGGCCTGAGCCGCGACGCCTTCTTCCGTCTCTACCAGACGACGGAGGAGGAGCGCTTCGCCGAGTTCGACACCAACTCCGCCCGCGCGATCAAGGTCGGCTTCGTGCTCGACAAGATCGTCAAGGCCGAGGAGCTGGGCGTCTCCGAGCAGGAGCTGACCAACTTCGTCGTGCGCCGCGCCATGGAGATGGGCGTGCAGCCCAACGAGCTGGCCAAGCACCTCGCCGACAACGACCAGCTCACGCTGGCCATGGTCGAGATCGTGCGCGACAAGGCCAAGTCGGTGCTCGGCGACGCCGCCAAGGTCGTCGACACCGAGGGCAACGAGGTGGACCTCAAGGCGATCTACGCCGAGATCAACGGCCAGGAGGTCGTGGAGGAAGAGGCCGCCGCCGAGGACGAGCCCGCCGGGGAGAAGTCCGAGGCGTAACCGCCTTCCGCTCTTTCCGAAGCCCCCGAACCGTCCGGTTCGGGGGCTTCGGCCTTTCCGGGGGAGCTGCCGAAGAAAGCGTGCAGGCCGTGTAAGGCCCTCAGAAGGCTCGTGGGCACCCGGAGGGCTTCTACGGGCCTCTGGGTGCCGGACCCAGAGCCGGCAGGCCGTGCGCGGCTCTTCAGGGAGCCACGCCGCAGAAGGGCGTGCTGAACCTGCGCCGTCAGCGAACAGTACGGGGACCGGGCATGAGCTGTGCGCGGCGCGCGTTAAGGTCACAAGCAAAGCCAATCGATTACGACGCATCGGAAGGTGACGCTGTGACCAGCCCGCCGACCTTCTATCAGCCTGAGTCGCGAGGCCGTGAGAACGGCTCGTCCTTCCGGCTTGAGGACCAGCTTTACCAGCGCCTGCTGCGGGAGCGCATCATCGTGCTCGGGCAGGAGGTCAACGACGAGATCGCCAACCGCATCTGCGCCGAACTCCTGCTGCTCGCGGCCGACGACCCCGACCGTGACATCACGCTCTACATCAACTCGCCGGGTGGCTCGGTGAGCGCTGGCATGGCCATCTACGACATGATGGAATACGTACCGAACGACGTTTCCACGGTTGTGATGGGCATGGCCGCTTCGATGGGGCAGTTCTTGCTCACCGCGGGCACCAAGGGCAAGCGATATGGCCTGCCCCACGCCCGGGTCATGATGCACCAGCCGTCTGGAGGCATCGGCGGCACCGCGGCCGACATCGCCATCCAGGCCGAGCAGATGCTCTATGTGAAGAAGACACTGGCCGAGCGGATCGCCCACCACACGGGCCAGCCGCTGGAGCAGATCGAGGCCGATTCCGACCGCGACCGCTGGTTCACGGCCGAGGAAGCCAAGGATTACGGCTTCATCGACCACGTGGTCCGCAGTGCGCGGCAGGTGCCCTCACAGGGCCCGGTCTCCTAAGGGGGAGCAGAGAAGTGAACATCCAGAGCCGCTACGTTCTCCCCTCCTTCGTCGAGCGCACGTCATATGGCGTGAAGGAGATGAACCCGTATAACAAGCTCTTCGAGGACCGCATCATCTTCCTCGGAGTGCAGATCGACGACGCGTCGGCCAACGACGTGATGGCCCAGCTGCTGACGCTGGAATCGCTCGACCCCGACCGTGACATCAGCATCTACATCAACTCGCCGGGTGGCTCCTTCACCGCCATGACGGCGATCTACGACACGATGCAGTTCGTCCGGCCGGAGATCCAGACCGTCTGCCTGGGCCAGGCAGCCTCGGCCGCGGCCGTGCTGCTGGCCGGCGGCACCCCGGGCAAGCGATTCGCGCTGCCCAACGCCCGGGTGCTGATCCACCAGCCGTCCACCGAGGGTGGCGGCCAGGGCAGCGACATCGAGATCCAGGCCCGCGAGATCCTTCGCATGCGAAACCTCCTCGAGGACATCGTGGCGAGGCACTCCGGGAAGACCGCCGCCCAAGTCCGCAAGGACATCGAACGCGACAAAATTCTCAACGCGGACGAGGCAAAGGCGTATGGTCTGATCGACGACATCATCCCGTCCAGGAAGAAGCGCGCTCAGGCCGTGGCTTCCTAGACGGGACGTGAAGCACCGGAGCGCTGCCCAATAGGGCACGTTCCGGTGCGACTCGCCGCTAGGGGGCTCACTGAGGGCCCAGAAGACGGTAACGTCGAAACCTGAGCGGTTCGGCCAAGTCCGGAGGATGTCCGGAGACACTGCTCTCGCAGGAGCAGGGCGGTCCCACGCAAAGGAGTATCTGGGGTGGCACGCATCGGCGACGGGGGAGACCTGCTGAAGTGCTCTTTCTGTGGAAAGAGTCAGAAGCAAGTCAAGAAGCTCATTGCCGGTCCAGGCGTCTACATCTGCGATGAGTGCATCGATCTCTGCAACGAGATCATCGAGGAGGAGCTCTCGGAGTCCTCCGAGCTCAAGTGGGACAACCTGCCCAAGCCGAGGGAGATCTACGAGTTCCTCGACGCCTATGTCATCGGTCAGGACAAGGCGAAGAAGGCCCTCTCGGTGGCGGTCTACAACCACTACAAGCGGGTGCAGTCGGGCGACCGGGGCAGAGACGACGGCCTCGAGCTGGCCAAGAGCAACATCCTGCTGCTCGGGCCGACCGGTTCGGGCAAGACGCTGCTGGCGCAGACCCTGGCGAAGATGCTCAACGTACCGTTCGCCATCGCCGACGCCACCGCGCTGACCGAGGCGGGATACGTCGGCGAGGATGTGGAGAACATCCTCCTCAAGCTCATCCAGGCCGCCGACTACGACGTCAAGAAGGCCGAGACCGGCATCATCTACATCGACGAGGTCGACAAGATCGCTCGTAAGAGCGAAAACCCGTCGATCACGCGCGACGTCTCCGGTGAGGGCGTGCAGCAGGCGCTGCTGAAGATCCTGGAGGGCACCACGGCGAGCGTGCCCCCGCAGGGCGGCCGCAAGCACCCGCACCAGGAGTTCATCCAGATCGACACCACCAACGTGCTGTTCATCTGTGGCGGCGCGTTCGCCGGTCTGGAAAAGATCATCGAGTCGCGCATCGGCAAGAAGGGCATCGGCTTCAACGCCATCATCCGCTCGAAGGAAGAGGTCGACACGGCCGACATCTTCGGCGACGTGATGCCCGAGGACCTGCTGAAGTTCGGCATGATCCCCGAGTTCGTCGGGCGTCTGCCCGTCATCACCTCGGTGCACAACCTCGACCGCGAGGCGCTCATCCAGATCCTCACCGAGCCGCGCAACGCGCTGGTCAAGCAGTACCGCAAGCTGCTCGAGCTCGACGGGGTGGAGCTGGAGTTCACCGACGGCGCCCTCGAGGCCATCGCCGACCAGGCCATCCTGCGCGGCACCGGCGCCCGCGGGCTGCGCGCGATCCTGGAGGAAGTGCTCCAGTCGGTGATGTACGAAGTGCCGTCGCGCCAAGACGTGGCCCGCGTCGTCATCACCCGCGAGTCCGTCCTCGAACACGCCATCCCGACGCTCGTACCCCGCGACCAGCTTGCCGCCAAGCAGCAGCGCACGCCGCGGGAAAAGTCGGCCTGATCCCACAAACCACGGCAAGCGCCCCGGCGGAGTCGATCCCTGGGGCGTTTTGCTTTCCCACCTTCCCTAGAATTGGTCACCGTGACAACGCCAGAGCTGCCCACCCAGTACACCCCGGCCGACGTCGAGACCCGGAGCTATGAGCGCTGGGTATCCCAGGGGTACTTCACCGCCGACCCGGGCAGCTCGCGCGTGCCGTACAGCATCGTCCTGCCCCCGCCCAACGTGACGGGCGTCCTGCACATCGGCCACGCGCTCGACCACTCCATCCAGGACGCGCTGACGCGGCGCGCCCGCATGCAGGGGCGCGAGACCCTCTGGCTGCCGGGCATGGACCACGCCGGCATCGCCACCCAGAACGTCGTCGAGCGCGAGCTGGCCAAGGAGGGCAAGTCGCGGCACGACCTCGGGCGCGAGGCGTTCGTCGAGCGGGTCTGGGAGTGGAAGGAGGAGTCCGGCGGCCGGATCCTCGGCCAGATGCGCAAGCTCGGTGACGGCGTCGACTGGTCGCGCGAGCGGTTCACGATGGACACCGGGCTCTCCCGGGCCGTGCAGACGATCTTCAAGAAGCTGTTCGACGACGGGCTGATCTACCGCGCCGAGCGGATCATCAACTGGTGCCCGCGCTGCCTGACCGCGCTCTCCGACATCGAGGTGGAGCACAGCGAGGACGAGGGCGAGCTGGTCTCGATCCGCTACTCCGACGACATCGTGGTGGCCACCACGCGCGCCGAGACGATGCTCGGCGACACGGCCGTGGCCGTCCACCCCTCTGACGAGCGCTACGCGCACCTGGTCGGCACGATGGTGGAGCTGCCGCTCACCGGGCGCATGATCCCCGTGGTCGCCGACGAGCACGTCGACCCTGCCTTCGGCACCGGCGCGGTCAAGGTGACCCCCGCCCACGACCCCAACGACTTCGAGATCGGACGGCGTCACTCGCTGCCGTCGATCACCGTCATGGACGAGCGCGGTGTCATCACCGCGCACGGGCCCTTCCTGGGGCTCGACCGCTTCGAGGCCAGGCCCGCCGTCGTCGCCGCGCTGCGCGCCGAGGGCCGCATCGTCGCCGAGAAGCGCCCCTATCTCCACTCGGTCGGCCACTGCTCGCGCTGCAAGACCGTGGTCGAGCCCAGGCTGTCGCTGCAGTGGTTCGTCAACGTCGGGCCGCTGGCCAAGGAGGCGGGCGACGCCGTCCGCGACGGCCGCACCCGCATCCACCCGCCGGAGCTGGCCAAGCGCTACTTCGACTGGGTCGACGACATGCACGACTGGTGCATCTCCCGGCAGCTCTGGTGGGGGCACCGCATTCCGGTCTGGTACGGGCCGGACGGCGAGGTCGTGTGCGTGGGCCCCGACGAGGAGCCGCCGGCCGGCTACACGCAGGACTCCGACGTCCTCGACACGTGGTTCTCCTCGGCGCTGTGGCCGTTCTCGACGCTCGGCTGGCCGGACACGACGCCCGAGCTGCAGCGCTTCTACCCGACCTCCGTGCTGGTCACCGGATACGACATCCTGTTCTTCTGGGTAGCCAGGATGATGATGTTCGGGCTCTACGCCATGGACGGCGAGCCGCCGTTCCGTGTGGTCGCGCTGCACGGCATGGTCCGCGACCAGTACGGCAAGAAGATGTCCAAGTCGTTCGGCAACGTGGTCGATCCGCTCGACTGGATCGAACGCTTCGGCGCCGACGCCACCCGCTTCACCCTGCTGCGCGGGGCCAACCCCGGCGCCGACGTCGCGGTGAGCGAGGAGTGGGCGGCCGGGTCCCGTAACTTCTGCAACAAGATCTGGAACGCCACCAGGTTCGCCCTGATGAACGGCGCGGCCGTGGGATCGCTGGAAGGGGCCGAGCTGACGGCGGCCGACCGGTGGATCCTGTCGCGCCTGCAGTCCGTGGTGGCGACCGCCGACGCGGCCTTCGAGGACTACGAGTTCGCCAAGGCGTCCGACCTGCTCTACCACTTCGCGTGGGACGAGGTCTGCGACTGGTACCTGGAGCTGGCCAAGATCCAGCTCGGCGAAGGGCTCGAACACACTCGGCTGGTGCTCGGCCACGTGCTCGACGCGTTGCTGCGGCTGATGCATCCGCTCGTGCCGTTCGTGACCGAGGAGCTCTGGCGGGCCGTGACGGGCGGCGAGTCGATCGTGGCGGCCCCGTGGCCGGAGGTTGACGCCCGCTTCACCGACGCTGCGGCAGAGGCGGAGATCGGGGCGTTGCAGGAGCTGGTGACGGAGGTCCGCAGGTTCCGCTCGGATCAAGGGCTCAAGCCGGGCCAGAAGGTCGCCGCCCGGCTCGGGCTGGCGGGCACCGCGCTCGTCGGCCAGGAGAGCGCGATCCGGGCGCTGCTGCGCCTCACGGAGCCGGCGGAGTCGTTCAGCGCCACGGCGAGCTTCACGGTGGGCGGGGTGACCGTGGAGATCGACACCGCGGGCGCCATCGACGTCGTGGCCGAGCGCAAGCGCCTGGAGAAGGACCTGGCGGTCGCCCGCAAGGAGGCCGCGCAGGTGGCCGCCAAGCTGGGCAACGAGCAGTTCATGGCCAAGGCGCCGGATGACGTGGTCACCAAGGTCAGGAGCCGTGCCGAGCAGGCCGCCGCGGACATCGAGCGGCTCGAGGCACAGCTCGCCGGGCTCGGGGTTTGAACCATACGAACGCGGGGAAGGTCCATTCGTTACCTAAGATGGACCTTCGACGCCGTCGGGGCTGCTAGAGTTTTCAACGTAGGGCGGTTGCCCTGACACCCCTTCTGATCTACCCCCGGTTTCGGGCGGTTCCAGCCGCACGGTTGGACAAGCGCCGAAAGTTGGAGTAAGTTAGCAGGGTTGCCTCGAAGAGAGGCAAGTCCGGAAGCTACCGGATCGGGCGGTTTGACAAGGATCGTCCGGATCTGCTAGACTGAAGGAAATGAAATGTGCGCCTCCGCACTAGGGTCTAAGCCAAGATCTTGGTGGGGATGTACGCGTCCGTTTCTTGAGAACTCAACAGTGTGTTAAAAGCCAGTGCATGAGATACACATGCATATCCCCGTCATTTATGACGGAAATTGCTTGGATTCACAATCCAAACGGTAGACATTGTTTGGAGAGTTTGATCCTGGCTCAGGACGAACGCTGGCGGCGTGCTTAACACATGCAAGTC
>NZ_JBFAWA010000009.1:0-381474 GCF_040680035.1 Nonomuraea sp. NPDC052116
GAACCGATGAACGCGCCCAGCAGGTCGTAGCCGGGGTCCATGCGGTCGAGCGTGACCAGGTCGCCGTCGGGGGTCGAGCGGCCCGCGGCGGGGAGACGGGCGGGCTCAGCTCACGAGCCATGATGGGCGTCCCACGACTCCTGCAGGGACTTCAGGAAGGCGTCGGGGGCCATCTTGTCGCTGGTCAGGCCCTGGATGCCGGGGGTCAGCTTGTCGATCATGCCGGGGGAGGCGAAGTCGGGGAACGGGACGATCCCGTTGCCCTGCGCGACCGGCGCGAAGACGCCCGCGATATCGCCGCGCAGCCCCGTGGCGCCCAGCTCGGCCTTGGTGTCGACCGGCATGAACCCGCCGTCGAACTCGATCTTCGCCGCCTCCGGCGAGCCGAGGTAGTCGAGGAACGCCGCGGCGACGTTCGGGTTCTTCGACTTCGACGAGATGGCGTACGCGACGCTGGCGCCCGAGGCGACCTTCGCGGGTTCGCCCGAGGCCGTGGGCATGAGGAAGAAGCCCACGTCGTCCTTCATCTCGGTCTCCAGGGTGGAGGCCGCCCAGTTGCCGGTGATCAGGAACGCGCTGCCGCCCTTGGCGAAGCTCGCCAGCGCGTCGGCGTCGCCCGTGGCGCTGGCCCCGGCGGCGATGTATCCCTTCTTCGCCCAGTCGGTCAGCGTCTGGGTGGCCTTCGTCGCGGCCGGGTTCTCGATCGTCGCGCCCGGCTTGCCGTACACCCACGACCGGTAGTCGTTGACGTCGCCGGTCACGTTGAGCAGCGCGTTCCACAGGTGGAACCCGCCGACCTGGAGCGCGCCGTTGCTCAGCGGGGTCTGGCCGGCGTCCTTGGCCTTCTGCATCGCGGCCTCGAAGTCGGCCAGCGTCTTCGGCGCCTCCTTCACGATCTTCTTGTTGTAGAAGACGCCGAGCACCGACAGCCCGCCGGGCACGGCGTACAGGTTGCCGGTCCCGAACTGCTTGGCCGACTTGTCGGAGCTGAGGACCTCGAGGCTGGCCGGCGGGAACTTGGTGGTCCAGCCGTACGCCTTGGACCACGGGCTCAGGTCGAGGATGAGACCGGCCGGGACCAGGGAGTTCATCGCGCCCGGGTTGTACTGGGCGATGTCCGGCGCCGAGTCGGACGACATCGCCAGTTTGATGGACTTGATGTAGTCGTTGAACGGCGTCATCTGGGGCTTGACGGTGACGTTGGGGTGCTTCTTGGTGAAGCCGTCGATGAGCGCCTTGGTGGGCGGGTCGTTGGTGTAGGCCAGGGTCAGGGTCACCGGGTCGTTCGGAACGGTGGTCGATACGTTGACCTTCGTCGCCGTATTACCCCCCGAACTGCTGGTGCCCGCACAGGCCGTCAGCGCGAACGCCGTCGCGACGCTGAGCGCCGCGACCGCCGCGCGCCGGGCTGGTCTCGTCATGCGTGTGACCTCTCTCCTCAGGGTGGGTGGCGTCGTGTTCTCAACGACCCTCATGGCGGCCGGTTCTCATCCGGTTCTCATCCGGCGGGTCCTGGTCTCACCAGGCCGAATCTGGTCCGTTCGATCTCGTCCAGCGAGTGCAGCAGCGCCCCGTGGACGACGGCGTCCTCCTGGAGCGCCGAGACCTCCAGCGCCGGCTGGTCCAGCGGCTCGCCGGAAAGGTGCCGCCGGAGCGCCGCGAGCAGCGGCTCGCCGCATCTGGCCAGCGGCCCGCCGATGACGACGAGCCGCGGGTTGAGGATCGCCCGGATCACGGTGATCCCCTTGGCGAAGCGCCGGGCCACCACGTCGATCGCCTCCAGCGCCGCCGGCTCGCCGTCGGCGACGGCGTCCAGCACGGCCTCGAGCGCGCGCTCTCCCGCGGCCTCGATCCGGGCCAGGAGCGCGCCGTCGGCGGCGCGTCCGGCCGCTGCCGTGGCCTGGCGCACGATCTCCGCGCCGCCGACCCGGTCCTCGAACGGGCCCAGCCCCTGTGGATGGCCCTGCGGATGGCGGGGCGTCGAGGGACCCTCGGTGAACAGGTCGAGGAAGCCGACGTCGCCGGCGTCATTGGAGGCGCCGCGGTAGAGCTCGCCGTTCAGCACGATACCGGCGCCGACCCGCTCGCCCCAGTGGATCATCACCAGGGAGTCCTCGCGCCGCTCCGCGTCCCGCCACCGCTCGCCCTGCGTGGCCAGCTTGACGTCGTTGTCCAGGTAGACGGGGCAGCCGAGCGCCTCCGTCAGCCGGCGTACGAGGAGGTCCCCGGCCAGGCCGGGCATGCTCGGGATGAGCTTGATGACCCCGGCCGCCGGGTCGACGATGCCGGGGGTGCCCACCGACGCGAACCAGAGGTCGCCGGTCGTGATGCCCGTCGCGCGCAGCGTCCGTTCCACCGTGGCCAGGAGCGTCTCCACCACCTGCTCACCGCCGGGCCCGGCGCCGAGCTGCCGCGCGTCGGAGGCCGTGACCGTGCCGGCCAGGTCCGCCAGCGCCACGCGCACGTCCTGCGGGCTGATCGACAGGCCCAGCACGTGGCCGGCCTCCGCGCGGAACCGTACGAGCTGCGCCGGCCGCCCCGCCCGGGTGGAGTCGCGGTCAAGGGGACCGAACTCGACGAGCCCTTCGGCGACCAGCGCGTTGAGCGAGCGGGTGACCGCCTGGCGGGAGAGCCCCACCGACTTGGCCAGCACGGACACGCTCATGCTGGCCGCCTTCGGCGGCGCGGCCCGCAGCTTGCGCAGGACGGCGGCGGCGTTGACCTCGCGCATGAACTGCGTGCCGGCGGCGACGACCTGCTCCATGCTCTCTCTCCCTGCGATCGGTTGCCGGTACGCTAGCATATTAATTATGGACCGTACGGAACTAATTCGTCGAGGGGTGTGACCTGCAGTGTTGTCCGGTGAGGGCCCGCCCTGGGCGGAAACCGTCCGCGGCCTGGCCCGCCGCGTGCTGGGGCCCGTGGCCGAGTCGGTACGGTTCGCCGCCCGCGACGGCGACGGGCGCGAATACGCCTACGAGGCGGCGGGCGGCGTGCTCGCCATCGCCGCGACGGATGGGGTGAGCGCCTCGGTCGCGCTCCACCACTATCTCCGGGAACGCTGCGGCACGTCCGTGGGCTGGGACACGGTGCTCCCCCTGGGGCTGACGTCGCTGCCCGACGCCCCGCCGCGCCAGGGTGCGGCGCGGGTGCGGGAGGGCTACTACTTCAACTTCTGCACCTTCAGCTACACGATGCCCTACTGGGACTGGGCCGACTGGGAACGCGAGATCGACTGGATGGCCCTGCACGGCATCACCATGCCGCTGGCCGTCACCGGTCACGAGGCCGCGCTGCACGCCGCCTACTCCGCGCTCGGTCTCGACGACCGGCGGATCCGCGGCTTCCTGGGCGGGCCGGGCTACCTGCCGTTCCAGTTCATGGGTTGCCTGGACACCTTCGCCGGCCCGCTCTCCGCCTCCTGGATCGAGAGCCACCGCGAGCTCGGCGCGCGCATCCTCGACCGCGAGCGCGCCTTCGGCATGACCCCCGTGCTCCCGGCCTTCACGGGACACGTCCCGCCCGAGCTCGCGTCGGCGGCGCGGGCCGGTCGCCGCCTCTGGCAGGGGTTCGAGACCTGGGTCCTCGACCCGGCCGACCCGCTCTACGAGCGGATCGGCGCCGAGATCGCCCGCGCGCAGATCAAGCTCTTCGGCACCGATCACCTGTACGCCGCCGACCCGTTCATCGAGATGATCCCCATCGACGCCGACCCGGCCTTCCCCGGGGCCGTGGCGGCGGCGACGCTGGCCGGCCTCCAGGCCGCCGACCCGGACGCGGTCTGGCTCATGCAGGCCTGGCCGTTCTCCTACCAGCGGGAGTTCTGGACCGAGGACCGCGTCAACGCCTTCCTCGACGCGATCCCGGACGGCCGGATGCTCGTCGCGGACCTGTGGGCGGAGCACGACCCGCTGTGGGGCCGCTTCCAGGAGTTCTCCGGCAAGCCGTGGCTCTGGTGCGCGCTGCTGAACTTCGGCGGCCGCACCGACCCGGGCGCCGGCCTGCGCGGCGTGCCCGCCGGGATCGACGCGGCCCTGGCGGCGCCGAGCCCGCCCGCCGGCCTCGGCCTGTCCATGGAGGCCACCCGCAACAACCCGGTCTTCTTCGAGCTCGTCGCCGACCAGATCTGGAACGAGGTCCCCGACCTCGACGCGTGGCTCGACGCCTTCGTGACCGGGCGCTACGGCACCCGGTGGACGGCCGGGCTGCGGGCGGCCTGGCAGGGGCTCCTGGAGACCGTCTACGACACCCGGGGCCTGCCGATCCTCCCCCAGGCGTTCGAAGGCGTCATCACCGCGGCGCCCTCGTACGAGCGCGACCCGGCCGAGCTCCGCGCCGACATCGCCGGTTTCCTGTGGTACCGGCCGGAAGCCCTCGCCGCGGCCTGGGAGCGGATGATCGAGGTGGCCGAGCGCGACCCCGGCCTGGCCGCGGGACCGCTCGGGCACGACCTCGTGGAGACCGGCATCGCGTACATGGCCAGGGTCGCCGACCGCCTCTGCCTCGACGTCCTGGACTCGGCGGGCGGCCCGGCGCAGGTCGACCGGTTCCTGCGGGTCTTCGAGGACCTCGACCGGATGCTGGCCTGCCGCCCCGAGTACACCTTCCGGCACTGGGAGGCCAAGGCCCTGTCGTGGGCCGCCGATCCGGACGACCGCGCGGTCCTGCGGGACAACGCCCGCCGCATCATCACGGTGTGGGGCACCTCGGACAGCCCGCTGCTGGACGACTACGCGGCCCGGCACTGGGCGGGACTGGTCGGCGGCTACTACCGCGACCGCTGGGAGCTGTGGGCGCGGGGTCTCGGACGCGCGCTCGCCGGCGACCCCGGCGCCGAGACGGAGCTGCGGGAACGGCTCCGCGAACGCGCTGAGCTCTTCCTGCGGGAAGGCCCGGGGCCCTCGCCGGACCGGGGCGACCTGGCCATGGAGTCACGCCGGCTGTTCACCGCCTACGCGGGCCGGACCGGCCCGTTCGAACACGATCGATGAGGAGCACGATGCCCCCGGTGGCACCACCGACCGAAAGCCGCAACCCGCGCACCGCCGACATCGACACGCTGGAGTCACCGGACGTCCTGCGGTTGCTGCTGGACGAGGACGCCACGGCGGTCGCGGCCGCCCGCGCCGCCGCCACGGCGCTCTCCCGGGCGGTGGACGAGGCGCATCTCCGGCTGGGCCGGGGCGGAGGCGTGCACTACTTCGGCGCCGGTGCGTCGGGGCGGCTGGCGGTGCTGGACGCCACCGAGATCACGCCGACGTTCGGGGTGGCGCGTGGCCTGTTCACGGCGCACTTCGCCGGCGGTCCTGGCGCGCTCACCGACTCGTCCGTGGACCGGGAGGACGCAGAGGAGCTCGGCGCCATCGACGCCGGGGCGCTCGGCGAGAACGACCTGGCGATCGGGATCACGGCGTCCGGGGCCACCCCGTACGTGGCCGGGGCGCTGCGCGCGGCCCGGGCGGCGGGCGCGCTCACCGTGCTGATCACCTGCAACCCGGCCGCGCCGCTGCGCGACCTGGCCGAGATCCTCGTCGTCGCGGACACCGGGCCCGAGGCGCTCACCGGGTCCACCCGGCTCAAGGCGGGCACGGCGACCAAGGTGCTGCTCAACGCGTTCTCGACGGCGCTCATGATCAAGTCGGGACGTACGTACTCGAACCTCATGGTCGGCCTGGTCGCCACCAACGCCAAGCTGGAGCAGCGGGCGGTGAACCTGCTCGTGGAGGCGACCGGGGAGGACGCCGCGGCCTGCGGCGCCGCGCTGGCGGAGGCGGACGGGCGGATCCCGGAGGCGCTCGTACGGCTGCTCACGGGCTGCACGCCCGGCCAGGCGCGGGAAGCGCTCGCCGCGCAGCCGGGCGTCCGCGCGGCCGTGGCCGCGCTGGGCGGGCACGCCGGATGAGCGGCTTCGCGGGCGTGGACGTCGGCGGCGGAGGCATCAGGACACGGATCGAGAGCGGCGGGGAGATCGCGTACGGCGAGGACTCGGCGCCCGTGCCCCGCACCGAGGGGCGGGTGGACCTCGACCGGCTCGCCCTCCGGATCGCGTCGGTCATAGGGGACGCGGCACGCGTCCCCGGGCGGCTGGACGGGATGGCCGTCGGCGTGACCGGGCTGCCGGGGCTGGTCAGGGAGCCGGAGGCGTTGTGGCGGACGCTGGGGGAGCGGTTCGGGCTCGGCACGCTCGTGGTCGCGGGGGACATGGTGACCACGCACGTCGGCGCGCTCGGGTTCCGGCCCGGGGTGGTGGTCGCCGCCGGGACCGGCGTCATCACGCTCGGCACCGACCTCGAGCGCGTCTGGAACCAGTCCGACGGGTGGGGCCACCTGCTCGGGGACCACGGCGGCGGCGCCTGGATCGGCGCGCAGGGCCTCCAGGCCGCCCTGCGCGCCCACGACGGCCGGTCCGGGGGCTCGGCCGCCCTGCTCGAACACCTGACGGCCCGTTTCGGCCATCCCCTGGACCTGGTGGAGCTCGTCTACGAGTCGGGCTCGCCGGCGCATCACCTGGCGTCGTTCGCGCCGTCCGTGGCCGACGCGGCCCGCGCGGGAGACCCGGTGGCGCGCGGGATCTGGACCGAGGCGGGGCGGCAGCTCGGCCAGACCGCCGTCGCCGCCGCGTCGGGGCTCGACCCGGCCTTCTCCTGGGGCGGCCGGATCTTCGACGCCGCGGACCTGCTGATGGAGCCGTTCCAGGCCACCGTGCGCGACCTGCTGCCGGGGGCCCGGTTCACCCCGCCCGGCGGCACCTCGGCCGACGGCGCGCTCGCGCTGGCCAGGGCCGCGGCGGGCGGCGAGGTCCGGCCGCGGCACCCGTACCTGTACGTCTACGCGGCTAGTCGGAGCCGGTCAGGAGCCGTAGCCGCTCCACCGCCTCCCCGAACTCGCTGATCATGTCGTAGACCACCTCGCGGGCCGGTCGCACCTGGTCGAGCTGGCCCACGACCTGGCCGACGAAGTAGTTGACCAGCTCCACCGCCCCCGGCTCGCCCTTCTCCGCCGCCGCCCCGATGCGGGCCATCGCGCCCTCGGCCACCAGCAGCTGCAGCGGCATGCCGAGCGGTCCGGGGCTCTCCTGGCCGGAGTCCCACTCCTCCGTCCAGGCGGACTTGAGCTGGCGGGCCGGCTTGCCCGTACGGGACCTGGACCTGACCGTGTCCAGCGACGAGGCGGCCAGGAACTTGCGCTTGACCGCGGGCGACGTCTCCGCCTCCTCCGTGGTCAGCCAGACCGAGCCGCACCACACCCCCTCGGCCCCGAGCGCCATGGCCGCCGCCATCTGCCGCCCGGACGCGATCCCGCCCGCAGCCAGCACGGGGACCGGGGCGACCGCGTCCACGACCTGCGGGACCAGCACCATCGTGGAGATGTCGCCGGTGTGCCCGCCCGCCTCGGTGCCCTGGGCCACGATGAGGTCCGCGCCCGCCGCCACCTGCCTGCGGGCGTGCTCGACCGTGCCGACCAGCGCGGCGACCGGCACCCCCGCCTCCCTGGCCCGGGCGACCATCTCGGGCGGAGGCGGCCCCAGGGCGCTGGCGATGAGCCCGATCGGGTGCTTGAGCGCCACGTCGATCAGCCCCGTCGCCCCGGCCGCCGTGACCCGCCTGCCGAACTCGTCCGCCGCCGCCGTCAGCGGCTGCATGGGGGCGCTCACGCCGTACTTGGACAGCAGGTGGGTGACGAAGTCGCGGTGCCGGTCGGGGACGAAGTCCATGAGGTGCGCCTGCCGGTCGAGCGCGGAGGCGTCGACCTTGCCGGGCACGAGCACGTCCACGCCGTACGGCCGGCCGCCCACCTGCCCGTCGATCCAGGTCAGCTCCGTGTCGAGCTGCTCCGGCGAGTACGCGATCGCACCCAGGACCCCGAAACCGCCCGCGTTCGTGACGGCGGCCACGACGTCGCGGCAGTGGCTGAAGGCGAACAACGGGAACTCGATGCCCAGGCGCTCACAGATGGGGGTCCGCATGATTCGACGCTAACCGGCAGAAGCTTGTTCGGTCCATCCCCCGGGGCGGGCCGGGTGCTTCAGGAGGCCGCCGGGGGCGTGCCAGCCGAGCTCCGAGGTGTAGCCGCGGACCACCTTGGCCGGCACGCCGGCGACCACGCTGTGGTCAGGGAACTCGCCGCGGACCACCGCCCCGCCCGCCACCACGCACTGGCGGCCCAGCCTCGTGCCCGGAAGGATGATCGCGCCCGCCCCGATCCACGAGCCGGAGCCGATCGATACCGGGCTGTTACGCGGCCACTGCCGGCCGATCGGCACGTCGGGGTCGTCGTAGACGTGGTTCTGGTCGGTGATGTACACGTACGGGCCGGTGAAGACGTCGTCGCCGATGTCGATCGACTGGTGGGCCACGATGTGCGAGCCGCGGCCGATCGAGCAGCCGCCGCCGATGCGCAGGATGGACTCCGGCCCCAGGTCCAGCCCGGGGCCCATGCCGCAGGACAGGGACACGCGCTCGCCGACCAGCGTGTGGTCGCCGATCTCGATCCACCGCTCGCCGAAGATCGCGCCAGGGGGGAAGGCGATGCTGACCCCGTCGCCGATCCGGCCGAATCGGTAGCCGGCCGGAGCGGCAGGAGTGATCGCGCCCGCGCGCCGGATCGCCCCGTAGGCTCGGTGAATCAGCGCGCCGACTGCCCGCCGTACCAATGACATAGGGACCAAAGTTACCGCTAGGTCAAGCCGTTCGGGCATGTCGGGGGCGTTGTTTGATATCCTGAGAGCCCGTGGACACTTCGACCACACCTCGAGCCACGGGAGCCCCTTTGCGCAGCGCATCGCAAACCAAGCATCTGTTCGTCACCGGCGGTGTCGCCTCCAGTCTCGGCAAGGGGCTCACGGCATCCAGCCTCGGTCGCCTGCTCAAGGCGCGCGGTCTCCGGGTCACCATGCAGAAGCTCGACCCGTACCTGAATGTCGACCCCGGGACCATGAACCCGTTCCAGCACGGCGAGGTGTTCGTCACCGACGACGGCGCCGAGACCGACCTCGACGTCGGCCACTACGAGCGTTTCCTCGACACCGACCTGCACGGCTCGGCCAACGTGACGACCGGCCAGGTCTACTCCAACGTCATCGCCAAGGAGCGGCGGGGTGAATACCTGGGCGACACCGTCCAGGTGATCCCGCACATCACCAACGAGATCAAGGACCGGATCAGGGGCATGGCCGCTCCTGAGGTGGACGTGGTCATCACCGAGGTGGGGGGCACGGTCGGCGACATCGAGTCGCTGCCGTTCCTGGAGGCCGTCCGCCAGATCAGGCACGAGGTCGGGCGCGACAACGTGTTCTTCCTGCACGTGTCGCTGCTGCCGTACATCGGCCCCTCCGGCGAGCTCAAGACCAAGCCGACCCAGCACAGCGTGGCGGCGCTGCGCAGCATCGGCATCCAGCCGGACGCGATCGTGCTGCGCTCCGACCGGCCCGTGCAGACGGCGATCAAGCGCAAGATCAGCCTGATGTGCGACGTGGACGAGGACGCCGTCGTCTCCGCCGTGGACGCGGCCTCGATCTACGACATCCCCAAGGTGCTCCACTCCGAGGGGCTCGACGCGTACGTGGTGCGCCGGCTCGGCCTGCCGTTCCGCGACGTCGACTGGAAGGAGTGGGAGGAGCTCCTGCGCCGGGTGCACCGGCCGGCCAAGGAGGTCACGATCGCCCTGGTCGGCAAGTACATCGACCTGCCGGACGCGTACCTGTCGGTCACCGAGGCGCTGCGGGCCGGCGGGTTCGCCAACGACGCCCGCGTCAACATCCGGTGGGTCAAGAGCGACGACTGCGAGACCCCCGAGGGCGCCGAGCGCGAGCTCGACGGCGTCGACGGCGTGCTGATCCCCGGCGGGTTCGGCGTGCGCGGCATCGAGGGCAAGATCGGCGCGATCCGCCACGCCCGCGAGGGCAAGATCCCGCTGCTCGGCATCTGCCTCGGCATGCAGGGCATGGTCATCGAGGCGGCCCGCAACATGGCCGGCATCGAGGACGCCAACTCCGCCGAGTTCGACCCCGACACCAAGCACCCGGTCATCTCCACCATGGCCGACCAGGAGGACGTCGTCGCCGGCGAGCGCGACATGGGCGGCACCATGCGGCTCGGCAGCTACACCGCCAAGCTCGGCGAGGGCACCCTGGCCAGGCAGCTCTACAGCGGCAAGGCCAAGGCCGACGAGCGCCACCGCCACCGCTACGAGGTCAACAACGCCTACCGCGAGCAGCTCGAGAAGGTCGGCCTGGTCTTCTCCGGCCTGTCTCCCGACGGCCGGCTGGTCGAGTACACCGAGCTGCCCACCGACGTCCACCCGTTCTTCGTCGGCACCCAGGCCCACCCCGAGTTCCGCTCGCGCCCCACGCGGGCCAACCCCATGTTCAAGGGCCTCATCTCCGCGGCCCTGACCTACGCCGACGCGCGAGTCTCCACCAAGGTGACCCAGTGAGAATCGAAGACACGCCCGAGGCGTGGGATGTCGTCGATTCCAAGGAACGCTTCCGCGGCCACGTCATCACGGTGGTCACGGACTCGGTCAAGATGCCCCGCGACGAGGTCGCCGAGCGCGACGTCGTGGTGCATCCGGGCTCGGTCGCCGTGCTCGCGCTCGACGACCGGGAGCGGGTCCTGATGATCAGGCAGTACCGCCACCCCACGCGCATGCTGATGTGGGAGCTGCCCGCCGGGATCCGCGACGTCGAAGGCGAATCGCTCGTCGACGGCGCGGCCCGCGAGCTCGCCGAGGAGGCCGGCTACCGGGCCGACACCTGGCACACCCTCGTCGACCTGCGCTCCTCCCCGGGCATGACCGACGAGCGGATCCGGGTCTTCCTCGCCCGCGACCTGACCAAGATCGAGACCGACTTCGTCCACCGGCACGAGGAGATCGACATGCCGGTCGAGTGGGTGCCCCTGCCCGACGCGGTCGAGAAGGCGCTCATGGGAATGATCCACAATTCCCCGGCCGTGGCCGGTATCCTCGCCGCGTACGCGGCTTCGGTTGAGGGATTCGCCCTGTTGCGCCCCGCCGACGCCCCAGAGGCGTGACCGGAAGGACCTTTCGTGGAGGCGGTGCTCTCCAGCTACCTCGCCCATCTGGCGGTGGAGCGGAGCCTGGCTGCCAACACGCTCGCGTCCTACCGTCGTGACCTGCGGCGATACGTCGAACACCTGCACGCGCGCGGCCGGGCGGAGCTCGACGAGGTGGGGGAGGCCGACGTGCTGGCCTTCCTCGCCGCGTTGCGCGAGGGCGACGGCGAGCACCCCGCGCTCGTCGCCAGCTCGGCCGCCCGCGCCGTCTCCGCCGTGCGCGGGCTGCACCGTTTCGCTCTGCGCGAAGGTGTCACGGCCCACGACCCCGCCCACGAGGTACGCCCGCCGCGCCAGCCGCGCAGGCTCCCCAAGGCCATCAGCGTGGACGAGGTCGAGCGGCTCATCGCCGCCTCCGGCCCCGACGGCGCGCCCCTGACCTTGCGCAACAGGGCCCTGCTCGAGGTCCTGTACGGCACCGGCGCCCGCATCTCCGAGGCCGTCGGGCTGGCCGTGGACGACCTCGAGGTCGACCAGGTGCGCCTGCGCGGCAAGGGCGAGCGCATGCGCGTCGTGCCCCTGGGCCGCTACGCCCGCTCCGCGCTCGACGCCTACCTCGTACGGGCCCGCCCCGGCCTGCTCGCCCACGGGCGCGGCACCCCGGCCGTCTTCCTGAACGCCAGGGGAGGCCGGCTGACCAGGCAGGGAGCGTGGGAAGTGCTCCAGGCCGCCGCCGAACGCGCCGAGCTCGACGGGATAAGTCCCCACGTTCTTCGCCATTCCTTCGCAACCCATCTGATAGACGGCGGCGCTGACGTTAGGGTGGTCCAGGAGTTGCTCGGCCACGCCTCCGTGACGACCACACAGGTCTACACACTGGTGACGGTCGACAAACTTCGCGAGGTCTACGCCGCCGCGCATCCACGTGCCCGGCAGTGATCTATAGTCTTTTGCGACGTGCGGCAGCCCTCGGCGTGCCGCCTTGCCGCCTAAAGTGGCGAGCCCATAGTGTCCGTCCGGACGGTCCGGTTCGGGATCGTCAGGGAGGTTCGAGCTGGTGACTGTGACGACCAAGGGTTCGACCCCGGGGACCCCCGACAACCCCTGGGGCGACACGAAGACCAACACGCCTTCCAACGGCGTCAATCTCGGGCCCACGCAGCGGCCCAGGCCCGTGTTCCCCGAACCGGTGCCCCCCGCGGTGCACGGCCCGGCGCGCGTGGTCGCGATGGTCAACCAGAAGGGTGGCGTCGGCAAGACGACGACCACCATCAACCTGGGCGCCGCGCTCGTCGAATACGGGCTCAAGGTGCTGCTGGTCGACTTCGACCCGCAGGGCGCGCTCTCCGTCGGCCTGGGCATCAACCCGCTCCAGCTCGACCTGACGGTCTACAACCTGCTCATGGAGCGGGGCGTCACCGCCGAGGACGTGCTGCTGGAGACCGGCGTCGAGGGCCTCGACCTGCTGCCCAGCAACATCGACCTGTCGGCCGCCGAAGTGCAGCTCGTCACCGAGGTAGCCCGCGAGCAGGTGCTCGGCCGGGTGATCAAGCCGCTGCTGCCGCACTACGACGTGTGCCTCATCGACTGCCAGCCGTCCCTCGGCCTGCTCACGATCAACGCGCTCACCTGCGCCCACGGCGTCATGGTGCCGCTGGAGTGCGAGTTCTTCGCGCTGCGCGGCGTGGCGCTGCTCATGGACACGATCTCCAAGGTCCAGGAGCGGCTCAACGAGGACCTCGAGATCGAGGGCCTGCTGGCCACCATGTACGACGCCCGTACGCTGCACGGCCGCGAGGTGCTGGCGCGCACGGTGGAGGCGTTCGGCGACAAGGTGTTCCACACGGTGATCAACCGTACGGTCCGCTTCCCCGACGCGACGGTCGCCGGTGAGCCCATCACCACCTTCGACCCGTCCTCGCTCGGTGCGAACGCTTACCGTGAGCTGGCCCGCGAGGTGCTCTCTCGCTGGTCGGCGCCTGCCACAATGGCCAGGTGACCGACGCCGAGCAGCCTCAAGGGTTCCAGGTCCACCTGGACGTCTTCGAGGGACCCTTCGACTTGCTCCTCGGCCTCATCGCCAAGCACAAGCTGGACATCACCGAGGTCTCGCTCTCCAAGGTCACCGACGAGTTCATCGCGTACATCCGCTCCCGGGGGCCCGAGTGGGACCTCGACCAGACCAGCCACTTCCTGCTGGTCGCGGCGACCCTGCTCGATCTGAAGGCGGCCCGGCTGCTGCCCTCGGGCGAGGTCGAGGACGAGGAGGACCTGGCGCTGCTGGAGGCCAGGGACCTGCTGTTCGCGCGGTTGCTGCAGTACAAGGCGTACAAGGAGGTGGCGAAGCTCTTCGCGGGGCGGATGGCGGAGGAGGCGCTGCGCTTTCCCCGTACGGTGCCGCTGGAGCCGCAGTTCGCCAACCTCCTGCCCGAGCTCATCCTGGGCATCGGGCCCGAGCAGCTCGCCAGGATCGCCGCCAAGGCCTTCACCCCCAAGCTGCCCCCCACCGTCAGCGTCGGGCACATCTACCAGCCCCTGGCGAGCGTCAAGGAGCAGGCGGCCATCCTCGTCATGCACCTGCGCCGCCTCCGGCGCGCCACCTTCCGCACGCTGGTGGCCGACTGCACGGGCACTTTCGAGGTCATCGCCCGCTTCCTGGCGGTGCTGGAGCTCTTCCGGGAGTCGGCGGTTACCTTCGAACAGGTCGAAGCGCTGGGGGACTTGCACGTAACCTGGACGGGCGCTGACGACGGGGACGTCGCGGTGGGGGACGATTACGAGGAATCCGCGGAGAAACCACGCAATGACTGACAACCCACTGCCCACCCCTCGCCGATCCCCGGACTCCGAGCCCCCGCTCCCCGCCTGGATGTCCCTCCCCGGCTCCCTCGCCCAACCCTCACCCCCTGAGGCGGAGGACACAGCCGAACCGCCATCCCCGCCCCCACCACCGCCCCCAGCCGACGCCCCGCAACCGGACGACGCCGCGATTACGGACGACGCCGCGATTACGGACGACGCCGCGCAATCGGCCGACGCTCCGTTTACGGGCGACGCCCGACCGACTGACGGGACGCCGCCGACGGACGAGGCGGGATCGACCGACGGGACGCTGCTGACGGATGTGGCGGGACCGACGGACGGGGCGACGCTCGCGGTGGAGGCGCTTTCGGCCGACGGGCCGCTTTCGCAGGAGGCGCCGCCGGACAGCGCACCGACGCCGGACGCTCCCTCCGCCACCCCGGGCGCGGGTCCTTCGGGCGCCGGGTCGGCGGGTAGCGGTGCGGTGGAGTTCGGCGCAACGCGTGCGGCCGAGGAGGCGGGCGCTGCGGAGGCGGGCGCTGTGGAGGCCGGTGAGGCGCTGGCGATTGACGGTCGCGAGGCGAGCGGCACGGCCACCGCCCCGGCCGCTCCGGAGGCCGGTGAGGCGTCGGCGGGTGACGAGCGTGACGCAAGTGGCGTGGATGCCGCCCCGGCCGCGGCTCCCTCGGGCGCGGGTCCGGGGTGGGGTGTGGAAGGCCTCGAAGAGGAGCCCGGGGACGCGGAGGAGGGGCAGGAGCGCGCGGGGGAAGGGCCGACGTTGGCGGCGGCGTTGGAGGCCATCCTGCTCGTCGTCGATGAGCCCGTGGCCGAGATCACCCTGGCCCAGGTGCTGGAGCGGCCCACCCACGAGGTCGCCGCCGCATTGCGGGGCCTGGCGGCGGAATATACCGCTGCCGGCCGAGGTTTTGACTTGAGAGATGTCGCGGGCGGCTGGCGTTTTTACACGCGTGCCGACTGCGCACCCCTGGTCGAGCGGTTCGTACGCGACGGCCAGCAGACGCGGCTCACCCAGGCCGCGCTGGAAACACTTGCGGTCGTGGCTTACCGGCAACCGGTGAGCCGGGCCCGCGTCGCCGCGGTACGCGGCGTGAACAGTGACGGCGTCATGCGGACGCTCGTCGCGAGAGGGCTGGTCGAAGAGGCCGGCACCGACCCGGAGAGCCAGGCAGTGCTCTACCGGACAAGCTCATACTTCCTTGAACGTCTGGGACTGCGGGACCTCAGCGAGCTCCCCGAGCTCGCGCCCCTCCTCCCCGACGACGTGGAAAACCTCGAGGAGACAACAAAGTGATCAACAGGCGTAGCACCCCGTCCGGTGATGGACGCGGTCGTGGACGTACCGGCGGCTCGGGTCAGGGCCGAGCGGGACGTCCCGCCTTCCGCTCCGATTCCAGTTCAGGGTCCCGTTCCGGCGGCGGCTTCCGCGGCGGATCCGGGGACTCCCTCCGCGCCGACCGGAGCGGCTCGCGCGCCGGATCCGGCGGCCGCGAGCAGAGGCAACCCCGCGGCGAGCGCTACCCGGCGCGTGACGACCGCGGCAGCCGTTACGAAGACCGCGGCAACCGGACCGAAGACCGCGCCGGCCGGAACGACGACCGTGGGAGCCGGTACGAAGACCGGGGAAGCCGGTACGACGACCGCAACGGGCGCGGTGAGCGCCAGGAGCGGCCCTACGGCGACCGGGGCGGATACCGCTCCGAGCGCCGCGACGACGAGCGCGGCGGCCAGCGTGGCGGCGGTTTCCGCGACGACCGCCGTGGTTACGGCGCCGGGCGTCGTGACGACTCCGGCGGCGAGCGCGCCCGCGGTTCCCGCGACGAGCGTGGCGGCTCCGGAACCGACCGACGCGACGAGCGCGGCGGGTACGGCGCCGGCCGACGTGACGACCGTGGCGGTTACACGGCCAACCGGCGTGACGACCGCGGCGGTTACGGTGCCGGCCGACGCGATGACCGTGGTGGTTACGGTGCCGGACGGCGCGATGAGCGCGGCGGTTCCGGTGCTGGGCCGCGCGATGAGCGAGGCGGCTTCGGTGCCGGGCGGCGCGATGAGCGCAGTGGTTACGGTGCCGACCGACGCGACGAGCGTGGCGGTTACGGTGCCGGGCGGCGTGACGACCGCGGCGGGTACGCGGCCGGCCGACGCGATGACCGTGGCGGTTACAGCGCTGGACGGCGCGATGAGCGCGGCGGCTTCGGTGCCGGGCGGCGCGATGACCGCGAGGGCTTCGGTGCCGGCCGGCGCGACGACCGCGGCGGTTCCGGTGCCGGGCGGCGTGATGAGCGCAGTGGCGGTGGCGGGTTCCGGGTCGATCGGAGTGGGCGCAGGGACGGCGGAGCTCCGGCTTCCTCGCGTGCCCGGTTCGGCAGGCGGGACGGCGATGCCCCCCGCACCGCCGACCGCGCCCCCCGTACCCCCCGCCGCGACGACGTGCAGACGATCGGCAGCGGCAGCCCCCAGCGCGACCGCGTGAAGGCCGCTCGCCAGCCCCTCCGCGACCGCGACTTCTACCCCGACGACTACACCGACGAGCGCGACACCACCGAGGTCCCCAACGGGGTGCGGCTGCAGAAGGTGCTCGCCCAGGCGGGCGTGGCCAGCCGCCGGGCCTGCGAGGAGATGATCGGCGACGGCAGGGTCACCGTGAACGGCCAGGTCGTGCGGCGGTTCGGCGCCAAGGTGGACCCGGCGACGCAGGTCATCCACGTGGACGGCAAGCGCGTCCCCACCGCCCCCGACCTCGTCTACTACGCCATGAACAAGCCCATCGGCGTCGTCTCCACCATGAGCGACCCGCAGGGCCGCCCGTGCCTGGCCGACTACGTGGAGGAGCTGGCCCCGAGGCTGTTCCACGTGGGCAGGCTGGACACCGAGACCGAGGGCCTGCTGCTGCTCACCAACGACGGCGAGCTGGCCAACCGGCTGACGCACCCCAGCTACGGCGTGCAGAAGAAGTACTGGGCCAAGGTGCCGGGCCCGATCCCGCGCGACCTGGGCCGCAGGCTCAAGCAGGGCATCGAGCTGGAGGACGGCATCGTCAAGGCCGACAGCTTCGCGATCGTGCAGGAGCACGGCCAGCAGGCGCTGGTCGAGGTCGTCCTGCACGAGGGCCGCAAGCACGTCGTCCGGCGCATGCTGGAAGTGGCGGGCCACCGGGTGATCGACCTGGCCAGGATCGAGTTCGGCCCGGTGAAGCTGGGCCGTACCAAAGCCGGGACGGTCAGGGCGCTGACCTTGAAAGAGGTCGGTGAGCTTTACGCGGCCGTGAAGCTGTAATCTGGCCGGACGCAGGAGCCCGTGCGAACCTCCGCACGGGCTCTCCCGCTATGGAAGGGGACAAACCACATGGTGCGGGCGATCCGCGGGGCGATCCAAGTGGAAGCCAACGACCGCGACTCGATCATCGCAGGCACGACCGAGCTGGTCACCGCGATCATGGAGCGTAACGAGCTGACCACCGACGACGTGATCAGCGTGCTGTTCACGGCCACGCCCGACCTGACGGCCGAGTTCCCGGCGCTCGCGGCGCGCAAGCTGGGCTTCCACGAGGTGCCGCTGATCTGCTGCACCGAGATCGACGTGCCGGGCGCGCTGCCCCGGGTGGTACGCCTCATGGCCCACGTCGACCTCGACCGCCCGCGCTCCGCGATCCAGCATGTCTACCTGCGTGGCGCGGTGAAGTTGCGGCAGGATATCGCCCAGTAACGCCCGGCGATTACGTCAGGGCATACTCACGCCCACTATGGCCCGATAAATCAGGACACCGAGATGGAACTTCGCACCGCGCTCGTCGTCGGCACCGGCCTCATCGGCACTTCCGCTGCCCTGGCGCTGCGCAAGCGCGGCGTACGCGTGCTGCTCGCCGACCGCGATCAAGCCGCCGTACGGCTGGCAAGGGAGCTGGGCGCGGGCGAAGACTGGGACCCGGACGAGCAGCACACCGGCGAGGTGGACCTGGCGATCATCGCGGTCCCCCCGGCCCACGTGGCGACCGAGCTGCTGGAGCTGCAGCGGATCAACGCCGCCAGGTTCTACACCGACGTCGCCAGCGTGAAGGCCGAGCCCCTGCACCGGGCCACGCAGCTCGGCTGCGACCTGACCTCCTACGTCGCCTCCCACCCGCTCGCGGGCCGCGAGAAGTCCGGCCCGGGGGCGGCCAGGGCCGATCTGTTCCTGGGCCGGCCGTGGGCGCTGTGCCCCACCGACGAGGCCGACCCCGAGGCCAAGGCGACCGTGCTGCGGCTGATCGAGCTGTGCGGGGCCAACGCGGTCGAGGTGAGCGCGTCCGAGCACGACCGCGCGGTCGCCGTCGTCTCCCACGCGCCCCACGTCGCCGCCTCCGCCGTGGCGGCCCGCCTGGCCGACGCCACCGACGTCGCGCTCGGCCTGGCCGGTCAGGGCGTGCGTGACGTCACCAGGATCGCGGGCAGCGACCCGAGCCTCTGGCTCGGCATCCTGTCCGGCAACGCCTCCCCGGTCGCCGAGGTGCTCGAAGCCGTCGCCGCCGACCTGGCCGACGCCGCCAGCGCCCTGCGCGCCCTGGCCGAGGGCGACGGCACCGCCACCAACGACATCACCCAGCTGCTCAAGCGCGGCGTCGTCGGCCACGACCGCATCCCCGGCAAGCACGGCGGCCCGGCCTCCTCCTACGCCGTCGTCCAGGTCGTCATCGGCGACCGCCTCGGCCAGCTCGCCCGCCTCTTCCAGGTGTGCGACGAGGTCGGGGTCAACGTCGAGGACGTGCGCCTGGAGCACGCCCCCGGGCTGCCCCTGGGCATCGCCGAGCTGTCGGTCGAGCCCGACGCCGTGTCCATGCTGGTCGAGGCCCTGCGCGAGCGCGGCTGGGAAGTTCCCTAAAGAGGCGGATCGTCCTGTCAGAGCCCTGGCGCGACCGGTGTGGGGAGAAGAAAGAAAACGCCCCAAGGCCGCCTGGTCGGCGAGAACTCCAGCCGGTACCGGCGCCCTGCTAGCACCCCGCCCGCCTCCCTTCCACTGGTTATCGAACACTCTATCGCCTGGCCTATGATTCCCAGCTGAATATCGACGCGGAAGACACGTCATGTCACCAGACGGAACGTCTTCGACGACGCGATGCGCCGGCGGGCCAACGCGTCGCCGACGTCATAGACGTACGTGCCGTATTCCCAGCTCCAGGCCCTGCCCGCCGAGCCCGAAGCCCTGAGGGCGCGCGTCGTCGCGGACGTGCGCGCCTGGATCGACGGGGCCGCGGAGGACGCCAAGACCTCCGACCCGAGTGCCAAAAGGAGGACTGGCTGGTCCACCTCGACCGGTACGTGGCCGAGTACATGACCCGGCTGCTGTACGAGAACCCGGTGCCGTTCAAGGTCAGATCCGCCGCGTACCAGGCGTTGAGGACCACCAAGGGCGTCGGTGACCTCGGCCAGGTGAGGGACCCGCTGAACCGGCCCGGTCAGAAGGTCGCCCTGCCGGTCTACGAGCGGAAGAGTTCGGTGCTCAAGGAGCAGTTCATCGTGGACACCCGGACGATGACGCTGCTGGCCCACTACACCGACCTCCAGGACGGCGGCAAGCAGCTGGCCGGCAAGACCGCGGTCGAGACGTACAAGGTCGGCTGGACCGACGACAAGCCCGCCGTGCCCGCCGCCGGCTAGCGCCGGCCCCGATGTCACATCCGAGCCTCCTCGATCCGTCTTCAGGCCGGATCGAGGAGGTAAGGACAATGACCGACATTCTGGTACTCGGAGCCGGCTACACCGGAGTCGTCGCGGCCATCAGGACCGCCGTCAGGACCCGCCGCACGGGCGGCCGGGTGCGGCTGGTGAACGCCTCGCCGAGGTTCACCGAGCGGCTCAGGCTGCACCAGACGGCGGCCGGGCAGCGGCTGACGGACTTCCCGCTGGAGGACGTGGTCGCGGGCACCGGCATCGAGTTCGTCCAGGGCCGGGTGGCCGGGCTGGACGTCGAGCGGCGGCAGGCCCGGCTGGCGGACGGGCGCGTGCTCGGCTACGACAAGCTGATCTACGCGCTCGGCACCGTCACCGACGCCTCGGTGCCCGGCGTCGCCGAGCACGCCTTCGTCTACGACGACTACGCGGGCACCGTACGGCTCGCCGAACGCCTCGCCGCCCTCGCCTCGAGCCCCATCGCGGGCACGGTGGTCGTGGCCGGCGGCGGGCTGACCGGCGTCGAGTCGGCGGCGGAGATCGCGGAGGCGCACCCGCACCTGCACGTGGTCCTGCTGACCAGGGGGCGGCCCGGCTCCATGATGGGCGAGCGGGCCCGCGCCCACCTGGACGCCGTGCTGGAGCGGCTGGGCGTCGAGGTGCGGACCGGCGCGGACATCACCAAGGTGCTGCCGGAGGGCGTCGAGCTGGCCGGGGGCGAGCTCGTCCACTCCGACGCGACACTGTGGACCACCGGCACCAGGGGGCTGCCGCCGGCCGCCGAGTCCGGGCTGACCGTCGACGGCCGCGGCCGGATCGTGGTGGACTCCGCGCTGCGCTCGGTGTCCCACCCCGACGTGTACGCCGTCGGCGACGCCGCCGCGGTCAGCCAGTCGTACGGCGTGCTGCACGGCACCTGCCAGGGCGGCATCCCCACCGGCCTGCACGCCGCCGACTCGCTCGCCGCGACCCTGCGCGGCAGGACCCCGAAGGCGTTCCGGTTCGGGTACGTGCATCAGCCCCTCTCCCTGGGGCGGAAGGACGCGGTCATCCAGTTCACCCGACGGGACGACAGCCCGCGCAGGTGGTACCTGAAGGGCCGGGCGGCGATCACGTACAAGGAGACCGTCAGCAGCAGCCCGATCCCCACGTTCAGGCTGCTGAAGCGGGGTCTGGTGCCCGTGTGGGCGTTCGCGCTGACCGGAGGGCTCGGGTGAACGGCACGACGGGCGGGGCCCAGGGCCCCGCCCGTCGCGTTCTTGCGTGATCAGCGCCTGGTCGTCAGGGCCTCGGTCACGTCACTCGGGTCGTCGAACATCTCGTGGTCGGGCAGGGTCTCCAGGGCCTTGATGATCTCCTTGCTCGCCTTGCGCTCGCGAGCGGCCCTGATCAGGTCCTGCTTGTTGGCCGGAAAATCCACGCCGCTCAGGTTCTTGAGCAGGTCGATCGGGTTCGGTATCGTTGTCATAACTCTGTGCTGCCCGACTGTCACGATATGTAACATTCGGTCAGTAATCGTGCCGTTCTAGCCGCTGTCGTGCCCGTTCCACCTCGGCCGGCAGTTCCCGCCGCTCGGCCAGTGCCCGCGACAGCCTCGGCGCGGCCGTACGCAGCCCCTCCCAGCCCGCCGGGCCGGCGCGGAGCGCGTCCAGCGACCGCCGCGCCACCACCCGCCACGGGCGGCGCAGCACCGCGGTCAGCACGGCGTCGCACGTGGCCAGCACCTGCCTGTCGCGCGGGTCCCCGGGCCGGGGCGGGTGGTGGTGGGCCACGACCTCGTCCACGTACGCCAGCCCCCACCCCTTCGCGGCCAGGTCCACGGCCAGCCGCTCCTCCTCGCCGATGGAGAAGAGCACGTCGTCGAACCCGCCCGCCTCCAGGAACGCCTCCTTGCGCACCACCGCCCCGAACACCGGGAACCCCAGCACGCTCGGCCCCGGCAGGTCCGGCTCCACGCCGAGCGGTGAGTCGCGCATCGCCTCCGACACAGCGTCCAGGCGCTCCTCCGGCCCCACCAGCACGCGTGCCCCCAGGACGGCCAGCCGCGGATACGCGTCCAGCACGTCCGCGGCCCGCTCCAGCGCCCCCGGCGCCCACCAGGAGTCGTCGTCGGCGAAGGCCACGTACGGGGTATCGGCCAGGCGGACGCCGAGGTTGCGGGCCGGCGCGCCCAGGTCCCTGCCCGCCTCCACCACGTGAACGTCCGGGAAGTGGCGCCGCACGAACCCCGCCGTCCCGTCGGTCGACCCGTTGTCGACGAGGATCGCCGGGGGCGGGTGCAGGGGAAGCGTGCGGGCCAGTGCCCGCAGCCTGTCCTTGCAGGCCACGACCACGGTGACGCGCGGATCGTTCACAGAGAGCCACTTACCGTGCCGCGCTCTCTTACTCCTCTCGGTTGACGCGCTCCCCGGAAAGGGGTATCAAGGGCGGTAACAGTGTTACCGAGAGGAAACGGCGTTACCGTGAGCACTGCGTACCAGCAGGCCCAGCAGGAGGGACAGAGCGTCGTCCGGGCCGCGATCCTCGACGTCGCCACGCACCTGCTCGCCACCGAGGGGCCGGCGGCGCTGACCGTGCGGCGGATCTCCGGCGAGGTCGGCTGCTCGACCAAGGTGATCTACACGCTGTTCGGCGGCAAGGACGGGCTCAGCCAGGCGGTGTGGCTGGAGGGGTTCGCGCGGTTCGAGCGGTGGCTGCTCGAGGGGATGGGCCCGGATGATCCCCTGACCGGGCTGCGCAAGGGCATGGCGGCCTACCGCGCCTACGCGCTGGCCGAGCCCGACTACTACCGGGTCATGTTCCAGGGGGCGATGCCGGGGTTCAAGCCGGACCAGGAGTCGGTGCAGGCCGCCAGGCGGACGTTCGACCTGCTGCTGCGGCGCGTGGAGGAGTGCCTGGAGGCGGGGGTGCTGCGCGGGGGAGCGGCCCGGGAGATCGCCGATGTGCTGTGGATGGCCATGCACGGCGCCGTAAGTCTTGAAATTTCTGGCTATTTCGAGCCCGACGAGGTGGCACAGCGCTACCAGCTGCTCTGCGCCTCGGTCCTCGCGCCTTTCCTGGCCCAAGGCGCCTGACCCACGAGAGGAACGTGACATGACGCCCTTCACCGGCGGGTTCGCGCCCGTGACCGATGAGATCACGGCCTTCGACCTGGACGTCACCGGCCGCATCCCGGCCGAGCTGAACGGCCGCTACCTGCGCAACGGCCCCAACCCGCTCAGCCTCGACGACCCCACGGCAAGCCACCTGTTCCTCGGCGAGGGCATGGTGCACGGCGTGCGGCTGCGCGACGGCCGCGCCGAGTGGTACCGCAACCGCTGGGTACGCAGCGCCCGCGTCGCCGAACGGCTCGGCGAGCCGCCCCGGCCGGGGCCGCTGCACAAGAACTGGGACTTCGCCGCCAACACGCACGTCATCGGGCTGGCCGGGCGCACGTTCGCGACCGTCGAGGCCGGGCCCCTGCCGTACGAGCTGGACTACGAGCTCGACACCGTCGGCACGTGCGACTTCGACGGCGGCCTGCCCGGCGGGTACGCCGCGCACACCCACCTCGACCCGGTCAGCGGCGAGCTGCACGCGCTGGCCTACTTCTTCGGCTGGGACCACCACCAGCACATCGTGATCGACCCCAAGGGGTCGGTGACGCGGATCAGGGACATCCCCATCGCCGACGCGCCGATGCTGCACGACTTCGCGCTCACCGAGCGGTACGTGGTGATCTACGACCTGCCGGTCACGTTCAGCCAGGTCCATGCGGAGAAGGGCGTTCCGCTGCCGTACGCGTGGAACGACGCCCACGGCGCCCGGGTCGGGCTCATGTCGCGCGAGAGCGGCGACGTGCGGTGGGTGGAGGTGGACCCGTGCTGGGTGTTCCACACGCTCAACGCCTACGACGACGGCGACGAGGTGGTCGTGGACGTGGTCCGCTACCCCAAGCGGTTCGTGGACGCCCGGCTCGACCTGGGCGGACTGCCGACGCTCGACCGGTGGACGATCGACCCGGCCGCCGGCAAGGTCCGGCAGACGCGGCTGGACGACCGGCCGCAGGAGTTCCCGCGCATGGACGAGCGCCGCACCGGCCGGCCGTACCGCTACGGTTACACCTCGGCCGCCCGCGACCTTCACGACGTGCTCTACCGGGCCGACAGCGAGCTGGAGGACCTGCCCGACCAGGCCTTCGACAACACGCTCATCAAGCACGACCTGGTGCGGGGGACGCAGGAGTGGCGGCAGTTCGGGCGGGGCGCGTACGTCGGCGAGCCCGCGTTCGTGGCCTCCGGCGCGGCCGAGGACGACGGGTACGTGCTCGCCCTCGTCAACAACGAGGCCAGGGGAGCGGCCGACCTGATGATCCTGTCCGCGCAGGACTTCACCGGCGAGCCCGTCGCCACCGTCCACCTGCCGGCCCGTGTCCCGCTCGGCTTCCACGGAAGCTGGATCGCCGACTGAGCCGGACACGGTAGCCTCTTCAGGTTGGGGTTCTTGAGAAGCTCGTGAAGAGGGAGAGGCCGTGACCGGTCTGGTCGTCGCCATGGACGGTCCTTCGGGGTCGGGTAAGTCGAGCGCGTCGCGCGGGGTCGCCCGGGCGCTGGGCCTGCGCTACCTCGACACCGGGGCGATGTACCGGGCGATGACCTGGTGGATGCTCCGGCAGTCCGTCGACCTGACCGACCCCGCCGCCGTGGCCGCCCGCTGCGGCGAGCCGCGCATCGAGTCCGGCACCGACCCCGACGGTCCCACGATCCACGTCGACGGCGTCGACGTGGCGGGTCCGATCAGGGAGTCCGAGGTCACCAGCGCGGTCTCCGCCGTGGCGGCCGTCTCCGAGGTCCGGGCCCGCCTGGTCGCGCTCCAGCGGGAGCTCATCGGGGCCGGTGACATCGTGGTCGAGGGCCGCGACATCGGCACGGCCGTCTGGCCCGAGGCTGCCGTCAAGGTCTACCTGACGGCCAGCCCGGAGGCCCGTGCCCGGCGGCGCAACGCCGAGCTGGCCGGCTCGACGGTGGCGGCGCAGCAGGAGGCCATGGCCAAGCGTGACACCCTCGACTCGACCCGCAAGACGGACCCACTCTCGATGGCGGATGGCGCCGTCGAGCTCGACACCACGCCGTTGAACCTGGAAGAGGTCATCGCTGAGGTGTTGAGACTGGTCGCAGAGCGGAGGAGCTCGGAAGGAGAGAGCGGAGCCAACGAGTTCCGAAGCGGCCGCGACCATGTACACGAGCGCACCTGAGGGTGCGGTACTCACAAAGGATGAAATTTCGTGCCAACGGGGGATTGGGTCGAGGCCGGCCTCGACGACCTTGAGATCACCGAGCACGGCGACACTACGCCGTTGCCGGTCGTCGCCATCGTGGGGCGGCCTAATGTAGGCAAGTCCACGCTGGTCAACCGCATCATCGGCCGCCGCGAGGCGGTCGTGGAGGACGTGCCGGGCGTCACGCGCGACCGGGTCACGTACGACGCCAACTGGCGTGGCCGCCGCTTCACGGTGGTCGACACCGGCGGCTGGGACCCCGACGCCACCGGGATGAACCTGCGCATCGCCGAGCAGGCCCAGGTCGCCGTCGAGCTGGCCGACGTGATCGTGTTCGTCGTCGACGCCACCGTGGGCGCGACCGACGCCGACGAGGTCGTGGGCTCGATCCTGCGGCAGTCCGGCAAGCCGGTCGTCCTGGCCGCCAACAAGGTCGACAACCAGCCGCTCGAGCTGGAGGCCGCCGCGCTGTGGTCGCTCGGCCTCGGCGAGCCGTACCCCGTCTCGGCCCTGCACGGGCGCTCCAGCGGCGACCTGCTCGACGTGGTGCTCGACGCGCTGCCCGAGACGCCCGCGCTCGGCTTCGAGACCGAGCGCGGCCCGGCCCGCGTCGCGCTGCTCGGCAAGCCCAACGTCGGCAAGTCCTCGCTGCTCAACAAGCTCGCGGGCGAGGAGCGGGTGCTGGTCGACCCCATGGCCGGCACCACCCGCGACCCGGTCGACGAGCTGATCGAGCTGGGCGGGCGCACCTGGCGGTTCGTCGACACGGCCGGCATCCGGCGGCGCGACCGCGAGCTGCAGGGGGCCGACTTCTACGCGGCCATGCGCACCCGCGCCGCGCTGGAGCGCACCGAGGTGGCCGTCGTGCTCATCGACGCCAGCCAGATCCTCACCGAGCAGGACCTGCGCATCATCGGCCTGGTCATCGAGTCGGGCCGGGCGATGGTCGTCGCCTTCAACAAGTGGGACCTGGTCGACGAGGACCGCCGCTACTACCTGGAGAAGGAGATCGATCGGCAGCTCGTCCGCACCCCGTGGGCGCTGCGGGTCAACATCTCCGCCCTGACGGGCCGGCACATCGACCGGCTGGTGCCCGCCCTGGAGAAGGCGCTCGACTCCTGGTCCACCCGGGTGCCCACCGCCCGCCTCAACGCGTTCCTGACGGAGCTGGTGCAGCAGACACCGCCGCCGGTGCGGGGCGGCAAGCAGCCCAAGATCCTCTTCGCCACGCAGGCCTCCGTGGAGCCGCCGAAGTTCGTGCTGTTCACGTCGGGATGGCTGGAGGACACCTACCGGCGCTTCATCGAGCGGCGCATCCGGGAGGAGTTCGGGTTCGCCGGCTCGCCGATCGAGGTCACGATGAAAATCCGGGAGAAGCGGGCCAAGAAGGACAAGTAACGCGTGCGGCGCCCGGGGAATGGCTTTGCCGTTCCCCCGGGCCCGGCCATAGGATCTACGGCAACGCGTCGACGGAGACGAGTAGCCAGAGGTCCGCAGGGGTCGAGAGAGCCGCCGGTAGCTGCGAAGGCGGTCCCGTGCTCCGCTGGTGAAGACACTCCCGAGTGCGGGGAGGAAATGCCCCGCCGGCCTGACCCCCGTCATCGGGTCGTCGAGGCCGCCTCCGCTGAGGCGGCGAAAGTGCGGTGGCACCGGGAGCTCCCTTCTCCCCCGCACTCCCAAGGGGTCATGCAATTCCTCGTGAGGAGCTGTAATGATCTCTCGTGTCATGTCGGCGGAGCTCGCTGAGCACGCCGGCCAACGAGTGACGATCGCCGGCTGGGTCCATCGCCGCCGGCAGCTGAAATCCGTGTCCTTCCTCGTCGTCAGGGACCGTACCGGCCTGGCCCAGGTGGTCGCCGCGAGCGACCTGCCCGGCGAGGAGAGCGTCGTCGAGGTCACCGGCACCGTGACCGCCAGCCCACAGGCGCCCGGAGGCGTCGAGCTGGTCGAGCCGGAGATCGAGGTGGTGACGGAGCCGTGCGCGGCGCCGCCGTTCGACCTCTACCGGCCCGTCGTGTCGGCCGGGCTGCCGACGATCCTCGACCACGCGCCGGTCGCGCTGCGGCATCCGCTGCTCAGCGCGCCGCTGGAGATCTCGGCCGCGAGCGTGGCGGGCTTCCGCGAGACGCTCGACGGGCTCGGGTTCACCGAGATCCACACGCCGAAGATCGTCGCCTCGGCCACCGAGTCGGGCGCGAACGTCTTCGGCATCGACTACTTCGGCAGCCGCGCCTACCTGGCCCAGTCGCCGCAGTTCTACAAGCAGGCGATGGTGGGGGTGTTCGAGCGGGTCTACGAGGTCGGTCCCGTCTTCCGCGCCGAGCCGCACGACACCGTACGCCATCTGGCCCAGTACACCAGCCTCGACGCCGAGCTGGGCTTCGTCCGGGACCACCGCGACGTGATGGCGGTGCTGCGGGAGGTGGTGGCGGGCATGCTGGAGTCGGTACGGTGCCGCGCCCCGTCCGCCGTCGAACGCGCCGGGGCGGTCCTGCCCGAGGTGCCCGCCGAGATCCCGGCCATCCACTTCACCGAGGCGCAGGAGCTGACCGGCTCGGCCGAGCCGGACCTGTCGCCCGCGCAGGAGCGGTGGCTGTGCGAGTGGGCGGCGAAGGAGCACGGGTCGGAGTTCCTGTTCGTCACCGGCTACCCGATGTCCAAGCGGCCCTTCTACACCCACCCGGACCCCGCGCGGCCCGGCTGCTCCAACGGGTTCGACCTGCTGTTCAGGGGGCTGGAGCTGGTCACCGGCGGGCAGCGGCTGCACCGGTACCCGGACTACGTGGCCGCGCTGGCCGCCCGGGGCGAGGGCCTGGAGGCGTACGAGGGGTACTTGCAGGCGTTCCGGTACGGGATGCCGCCGCACGGCGGGTTCGCGCTCGGGCTGGAACGGTGGACGGCGCGGCTGACCGGGGCCGCCAACATCCGCCAGACCACCGCCTTCCCCCGCGACCTGCACCGCCTGTCCCCGTGACCGACGGCTCTCCGCGCCCGCCTCTCAGGCGGGCGTGGAGGGCGCGTCGTGCCGGGCGCGGGGCATCAGCAGCGCGACGGCCGCGCCCAGCAGGCAGATGAACGCCGTGACCAGGAACATCTCCGTGTACTCCGTGTGCAGCGCCGCCTGCACCTTCGCGGTGTACTCGGCCAGCTGCCGCTGGTACGTCACCGTGTCCACGCCGAACGGCAGCGGTGTGTCCAGATGCGCGGTCAGCGACTGGAACCGGTAGAAGCCCCACGCCGACACCGCCGCGATGCCGATCAGCATGCCCATCATCCTGGCCACCACGACCGCCGCCGACGCCACGCCGTGCTGGGCCGCCGAGGTCACGCGCAGCACCGCCGACGAGACCGGGGCGATGACCAGACCCAGCCCCAGACCGGCGACCACCAGGTCGACGTCCACGAGGAGCCCGGCGCTCTCGAGCTCTAGCGGCCACCGGCTCATCAGCCAGTAGCCGGCCGCGCCGAGCACCATGCCCGCCACCGCGACGACGCCGTCGCCCAGCCTGCGGGCCAGGAGGCCGCCCAGCAGGGCGCCCACGGTGAGCGCGGCCAGGAACCTGGCCAGGACCAGCGACGCTCCCAGCGCGTCCTCGCCGAGCAGGGTCTGGGCGGTGAACTGGACGAACACCATGGTCACCAGGAGCGCCGCCCCGGCCAGGAAGCTCACGGCCAGGGTGGCGAGCAGAGGGCCCTTGCGGGTGGCGGAGAGGTCGAGCAGGCGTACGGGGGAGCGGATCTCCCACCACACGAAGATCCCGGCCGCCAGCGCTCCGGCGGCGATCACGGGCAGGCCCCACGGGGGGAGCACGGTCTTGGCGGGGTCGGGGTTGTACAGGCCCACGACCAGCAGCGCGAGCGCCAGCGCCAGCAGCGCCCCGCCGACGACGTCCACACGCCGTTTCCCCTCGGCGACCTCCACCCGACCGCCATCGGCGGCCGTCCCCGTGGCCGCGCCGGAGTCGCCCGCGCGATGCGCCGCCGCGTCGGCACCGGTGTCGACGGCCGTCTCGCCTGCGGCTCCGCCGGGCTCGACCTGGCCGGCCGTGCCGCCGGTGGGGGTCGTGGAGAGTGCGGCGTCAGAGGTGCCGGCTGAGGGCGCCGCCGCGCTGGACGTGCTCGCTGACGGGAGTGCCGTGCCGGGAGTGGCCTCTGGGGAGAGCACGGGCTCGGGGGTGGTCGTGGTGGCGTGTGGCAGGTTGGGGCGGGCGGGTGGGCCGGAGGGGACGGTGAAGTGGACCGCGACGGCGGCCAGCGCGGCGAGCGGGAGGTTGATCCAGAAGATGGCATGCCAGCCGCCCAGCTCCACCCCCGCCACCACGGTGCTCGGGATCAGCGCCAGCACCCCGCCGTACAGGGGCCCGAGGGCGCTCCCGAGCTCCTGCGCCGCCCCCACGGCCCCCAGCGCCACCGGCCGCTCGCGCTCGTCCCAAAGGTCGCCGATGAGCGCCATCGTGATCGGCAGCAACGCCCCGCCCGCCACCCCCTGCACCGTGCGCCCGGCCACCACCATCACCTCGCCGGCGGCCAGCGCCGTCAGCACCGAGCCGAGCGCGAACGCCGCCAGGCAGGCGTGGATCAGCGGCCGCCGCCCGTAGCGGTCGGAGAGCTGGCCGAGGAGCGGCATCGCGGCGACGTACCCGAGCAGGAACCCCGTCACGATCGGGGTGGCCCGCTCCAGGTGGTTCAGCGGGATGCCCACGTCCTCGGCGATGTCGATGAGGACCGTGACCACCACGTACGCGTCGAGCGCGGCCAGCAGCACCACCGCGCCCCCGGCGCCGAGGACGACCCGGCGGGCGCGTCTCATCCGGCGGCGGGCGGCGTGATCGTGACCGGCGCGTCGTAGTCGCTGAACGACACCGTCACCGTGCCATCCTGCAGCGGCAGGCTGGCCTTGGTCAGGCGGCTGGTGGTCTTGTCGAGCCAGACCTTGCCGTTCACGGCCTGCGTGACGCCGGGGATGATCTGGCCGATGGCCTGCCCGGGGAAGGCGGTGGCCACCCGGTACGCGTCGCCCTCCAGCGCCTCCACCTGGGGCTCGGTCGCGGAGGCGAGCAGCTGCGCGATGCCCTTGGTCGGCTCGAGGATCACCGAGGGGTCGTAGAACTGCGCGAGCTGCTGCCGCGTCATCTTCTGGAAGCCGCCCGTCGGTCCCTTGAAGTGCACGGTGTCCCCGACCAGGGCGAAGCTGACCTCCTGCAGGCTGCCCAGGATGTCGATCGTGATCGTGCCGTCGGCGTCACCGGCGGCGGTGAGCCTGCCGTCCGCCTTCTTGACCGGCACCTTGGGCTTGCCCTCGGTCGCGATCGAGAAGCTGGCCGACTTGACGCCCTTCATGGCCTCGGAGGCCTTCTTCATCAGGTCGGGACCGGCGGGCAGCTCGCCGCCGCCGCCCGACGAGCACGCCGACACCAGCGCGAGAACGGCGACGATCAGAAGCTTTCTGAGCATGTGCGGATCGTATCCACCGCCTGGGAACGCCGTGCGGCGTCGCGGATATCGGTTGGGTGTCAGCGCAACTGTTTCAGCGCAATTTCTTCAGCGCAGTTTTTTCAGGCGCTCGACGATCGGCCCGTAGGCCGCCTCGATCGCTTCGAGCTGCTCGTCGGTGAGCCGATCGACGAAGTGCTCGCGCACGCTCGCCACGTGGTCCGGCGCCACCCGCTGGATCGTCTCCCAGCCCTCGTCGGTCAGCACCGCGAACGTGCCCCGCCGGTCGTCGCGGCAGTCCTCCCTGGTCACCAGTCCCTTGGCCTCCATGCGGGAGATCTGGTGCGACAGCCGGCTGCGTGACTGGATCGTCGCGTCGGCCAGGTCGCTCATCCGCATCCGCCGCCCCTCGTTCTCCGAGAGGTTGACCAGGATCTCGTAGTCGTTCAACGAGAGCTGGTGCTCCTGCAGCTCCCGGTCGAGCCGGTGCATGAGGAGCTTGTGCAGCGCCAGATGCGTGCGCCAGGCACGCTGTTCGGCGGGTGAAAGCCAACGAGGCGCGCTCATGATCTCCAATCTAGCGCACGTAGAGTGAGGCGCTATGGAGCAGCGGGAATCGGGGGAGAGCCTGAGCACCGTCCTGGTGGCGGGTGCGGCCAATCTGACGATCGCCGTGGCCAAACTCTTCGCGGGTCTCCTCAGCGGCTCGGCGGCGATGCTGTCGGAGGCGGCCCACTCGGCCGCGGACACCGTGACCGAGCTGTTGTTGCTGGTGGCGGTGCGCCGCGCGGGCCGGCCGCCGGACCGGCGGCATCCGTTCGGCCACGGCAAGAGCGGGTTCTTCTGGGCCATGATGGCGGCGGTCGCGACGCTGGTGGGCGGGGCCGGGTTCTCGATCACGCACGGACTGCACGTGATCGAGAAGGGCGAGGAGCTGAGGAACCTCACCCCGTCGTACATCGTGCTGGCCATCGCGTTCGCCATCGAGGCCGTCTCGTTCACCAAGGCCCTCTCCCAGCTGCGAAGGCAGGCCGCCAGGCACGAGCTCGACCCGGTCCGGCTGGTGCGGATCACCTCCGACACCCCGTTGAAGGCCGTGCTGTTCGAGGACGCGGCCGCCCTCGTGGGCCTGGTCATCGCGGCCGCCGGGCTGGCCGGGTCGCAGCTGACGGGCTCGGCGCTGTGGGACGGCCTGGCGTCGGCCGGGATCGGCCTGCTCCTGCTGGTGGTGGCGCTCATCCTGATCCGGTCGAACATCTCGCTGCTCATCGGCCAGGCCGCGCCCGCGCACGTCGAGGAGGGCATCCGGGCCGAGCTGACGGCCCAGCCGGAGGTGGAGGAGGTGGTCGAGCTGCTCACCATGATGATTGGGCCCGGCTCCATCCTGGTGGCCGCCAAGATCGACTTCGTGGACGTGGCGAGCGCGGCGGGTGTGGAGATCGCCTGCGACGAGGTGGACCGGCGGCTGCGGGAGCGCTTCTCGGGGATCAGCCAGGTCTTCCTCGACCCCACTCCGACCCGCCGCCGCTGACGGGGGCAGGGGACGGGTCAGCTGAAGTAGTGCATGGCGATGGCGACGCCGATCACGTGCATCAGCACGACGATGACGATGAAGGAGATGAACACGAACTTGGCCGGCCCGTGCTCGAACGTCTTCCCCTCTTCGAGGGGCCGCCGCTGGGCCATGCGGTCGGCGATCCGCTCCTCCAGGGATTTCCGGTAGAACATGTGGACAAGTCTATCCGGGGATGGGCACCCTCCTCGCGGGGGTGTCCGTGACAACGGCCACTCTGATGTCCGGCCCCACGCTCCACTCGAGCAGGTGGCGGCCCTCGAGGTCGTCGCCGCCCGCGCGGAGCCTGTCGAGCGTCAGCTCGCCGCGCTTGATCAGCGCCTCCTTGCGCGTCCAGTGCCGGATCAGCTCGTCGTTGCCGGTGACCATCGCCCGCTCGCGCGGGGTGAGCACCCGTTCCGCGAGCAGCGGGTCCAGCGGCCCCGGCGGCACGTGCTCCGCGTCCACGCCGACCTTGCCGGGACCGGCCGCCGCGCACACGTAGCCGCGCGTGTGGCTGAAGCTGACGCCCAGCTCGGGCGCCTGCTCGATGTACGGCTTCCCGTGCCCGAGGCCGTGCAGGTCGCAGCGCTGCAGCAGGGTCAGCCCCTGCGGCTCGACGTCGAGCACGGCGGCGGCGCACAGCCGTACGAGCAGGTGAGCGGCGACGAAGCTGGCCCGATCCGCCTCGAACCTGAACCGCCCGGCCCGCTCGGTCTCCACCTCGGTGAGCCAGTCTTCCGGGGCGCGCACCTCGTCGGGGCGGCCACCCATCGCTAAAGAACCGATGGTCAGTCCTTCTTCTTGTCGCCGGTGAGGTTGTACTGGTCCTCCGAGGCCGCGCCGAGAACGGTCACGTCATGGATCTTCCAGGTCCCCTTCTCCTTCACAAGGCTGATCTTAAGGTGCGAGTCCTTGACGGAGCGGATCGCTTCGGAGGTGTTCACCTGCTGGTCCACCACGACGATGGCGTGCGCGGTGGCCTCGTCCACGTCGGCCAGGTAGACCTCGCGCACCGTGGCCTGCGAGGTGGCCTTGAGCTTGACGATGACCTGCGCCATCGCTCCGCCGAACGCCGCGTCGTAGGTGGCCAGGAAGTCGCCCGTGGCCTGGGCGGCGAGGGTGGAGCGGGTGTTCTGGAGGTTCTGGTAGTCGTAGCTGAGCAGCGCCTTGCTGAACGCGCTCGCCGCCCCCGACACCTCCAGGCGCAGCGCGCGCTCGGACTCGAGCCTGGCCCGCGCGTCCTCGGCCTGCGAGGCGGAGATCCACTGCAGCACGGCGGTGGCGGCGAGCGCGGCCACCAGCATCGCCGCCAGCGTCCCGAGCACCCGGGCCCGCGTGACGCGCCCACCGCCCTTGCCGCCCGCCGCCTCTTCGGTTTCGTTGGGCGCCGCCTCCGCCACCGTGGGCTGCTCCTCCTCGGAAGAGGCCGCCTCGGAGGGGGCCTCATCGGTGCGGGCGTCCTCGGCGAGGTCCTGCTTGGTGGTCATCTCGACTCCTCACGGCGGCGGGCGGCCCGGCCCGTCGCGATCCAGCCCACGATGCCACCGCCGGCCACCACGGCGAGGAATATCCCGGCAATCAGCGGGGTGGCGTTCGGCGGGGTGCGGGACACGGGCCCGGCGGCCGCCGCGCCGCTGGGCGACGGGGTGGCCTCGGGCCGCTGTTTCGGTTTCTCGGTGTTCCTCGCCACCGGGCGCGCGGACTCGGCGGGCGAGGCGGGTGGGGCGGTGTCCGCCGGTCCGGCGGCGTCCTGATGGGGATCTGTACGGCGATCTGCGCGGGAGCCGTCGGAGTCCGGGGAAGCGGCGGGGGAGGGGCAGGAGCGCAGGGCGGGCACCGTCGGAGGCCCGACCGCGCCGGCGTACTCCTCGGCCGGGGTCGGCCCGCCCGGCACGCTGAAGATGAACGCCGCCCTCCCGTAGACGGTGTCGCCGTGCCGGTCGCTGATGTCGTCCGCCAGGCTGAGCGCGGTCGGGACGATGCTGAGCAGGTGGTGCACGTTCCGCTCGGTCTGCGCCGAGAACGCCGGTCGATGCGGCTGCCCCAGCGCCGTCAGCAGGCAAGAGAACCCCGGCCTGGACTTCTTGACGGCCGCGTCCAGCCGGGCGAACACCCCCGGCCCCCGGTCGAGGAAGGTGTTCAGGTCGGCACGGGAGGCGCGCAGCGTGCTCGTCACCGTGCTCAGGTCGGTGATCCCGGAGGCCAGCTCGCCCCGCTTGCCGGCCAGCGTGTGGGTGAGCCGGGTGAGCTGCACCGACAGGTCGTCGAGGACGGCGGCGTTGTCGGCCAGCGTGCCGGTCAGGGAGTGGGCGTCGTCGATGATGTTCCTGATCGCCGGGGCCCGCCCGTCCAGCGCGACGGCCAGCTCATGGGTGATCGTCTTCGCGTCCCGGGGCGGCACCGCGTTCAGCAGCTTGCCGACACCCTCGAACAGCTTCTTGTAGTCGAGCGGCACCGACGTCTTGGCCAGCGGGATCGTGTCCCCGGCCGCGAGCGTGGGGCCCTTCACGCCGGTGGCGGGCGGCGAGAGCTCCACGTACGGCTCCCCGATGGCCGACTTGCGCCGCACCTCGGCCGTGGCGCCCCGGGGCAGCCGGATCCCCCTGTCGATGTCGAGACCGACCACGATCTTGCCCGGCGCCAGCCGCACGTCGCCGATCTTGCCGACCCGCACCCCCAGGTACGCCACGTCGAACCCCCGGATGAGCCCCGGCGACGACACGAACTCGGCCGAGACCCGGTAGGGCCGCTCGATGGCGTCGAGCCGGATGATCGTGCTGAACGCCCAGACGGTCATGACCACGCCCAGGACGGCGAAGAAGCCCAGGTTCAGATAGATCCGGTTTTTCATCGCGGCGGCTCCAGGAGCAGGCGGAAGTCCTCGATCCGGTTCGGCAGCAGCCCCTGCGACGACTTCTTGGGCAGCAGGACGCCCTTCAGCCACAGGTAGATCAGCACCTGCCCGTTGGCCGTGATCGGCGGCGCGTCGATGAACTTCTGCAGCCGCGCCACCAGCGTCTTCAGGTCCTCCTTGCCCCGCTGCATCGCCGACGAGATGGCCTCCAGTTCCAGCAGCAGCGTCCGCAGCCGGGCGGCGTGGCGCGGGTAGACGGTGAGGTTGGCCTCCTTGGCGAGCCGGGTCAGCGCGATGATCGTCTTCTTGACGTGCTTGCGCCCGTGCGCGATCCGCGCGGTGGCCGCGGCCAGCGTGCCCGGCAGCCGGTCCAGCTCGCCGCTGCCCTTGGCGAGGTCGTCGCCCAACTTGGCCAGGGCGTCGATGCTGGTGCCCAGGTCCTGGCGGGCCGCGGCGTAGGCGTCGGTGACCTCTGCCGTCTGCTTGATCAGCTTGTTGACGTCGTCGCCCTTCCCTGCGAAGGCGGTGGAGGCCGCGTCGAGGATGGCGTTCACGTCCTGCGCGCCGAGCGCCTCGATGAGCGGCCCGGCCTTCGCGGTGACCTGCTCGATGTCCGGTTCGACCGACGTGTCGGCGATGGTGGCGCCGTTGCTCAGGTACGGCCCCGTGGCCAGGTCCTTGCCCGCGGGCGGCGTGAGCAGGACGTAGTTCTCGCCCAGCACCGACGTCTTGGCCACGGTGGCCGTGCTGCCCTCCGGCACCCGGTACCTGGACACGATCGACATCGTCACCTTGGCCCGGTAGCCCTCCAGCCGGATGTCGGTGACCGTGCCCACCCGTACGTCGGAGATCTGCACGCTGTGCCCGGCCACCAGGCTCTGCACGTCGTCGAAGACCGCGTGCAGGGTCAGGTCGCCGGTGGTCGCGCCGAGCGTCTGGAGCGAGCACGACGCCGTCACGGCGAGCGCGAGGATCGCGGCCAGCAGGCGGGCCCTCATCGCCGCCTCCCCTGCTGCTCGTAGGGGCAGTTGCTCAGCCCGGCGGGCAGGCACGGCACCCGCCCCAGGTTCAGCGATTGGAACAGCGGCGTCAGCCACGCCTTGGTCATCGCGTTGAGCACGACGCGGATCTTCAGCACGTGCTGCTTCCTGTCCCACGAGTCGATCACCACGTCGGCGAAGTCGGCCGCGCCCTTGATCGCCTGCGCCACGGACGCGCTGTTGGCCCGCATGGTCAGCACCAGCTCGGCCAGCGTCCCGGCGGCCTGGGGGAGCCGCTCGGAGTACTGCTCGATGATCACGTCGCCGCGCCGTACGAAGTCCGAGATGCCGGTGATGAAGTCGCGCAGCCGCCGCCGCTCCTCCGCCAGGATCGAACTGGCCTCGGCGAACGCGTCGATCGCGCCCGTCACCTGGCTCTCGCGCCGGTTGAGGCCGGTGGCCAGCCGGTTCAGCCCCTTGGCCAGGTCGACGAGCTGCTGGTCCTGCTTGGCCAGGGTGCCGGTGAGCCGGGAGGTGTCGTCGATGGCGTTGTTGATGGTCTTGCCGCGCCCCCTGACCCCGTCGGCCAGGTCGCTCGCCACGGAGCCCAGCTTCTTGTCGTCGAGCGCGTCGGTGAGCTTGGTGAACGCGTCGAGCGCGTCGTCGATCTCCACCGGCAGGTCGGTGCGCTCCAGGGGGATGACCGTCCCCGGCGCGACCTTCTGGTCGCCGGGCTTCCACGGGGGGTAGAGGACGACGTTCCGCTCGCCGAGCGTGTTCTGCGGCGCGACCACGGCCTTCACCTTGGCCGGGAGCGGCACCTGCCGGTCCACCAGCAGGTCGACCCTCACCTTGTCCCCATCGATCCGGATCTTCTCGACATATCCGGCGTCCAGCCCCATCACCTTGACCCGCGCCTGCTCGTACAGGGAGGGCGCCTTGCGGAAGATCGCCACCAGCCGGTACGGCTCCGGCCCCAGCACGGTGCACCCCGACGTCAGGAACACCCCGGCCACGGCCAGCAGAACCGCCACGAGTCGTCTCATTTGGCGCTCTTCCTGTCCTTGGAGATGGCGGCGAGCACCTCCGGGTTGATGGGGCCGAGGCCCGTGGCTATGGCCTCGAGCCACGGGCCTTGGCCGCCCATCGTGGACAGGCCGGAGAACGTCGGGCCCGCCCATGCCAGGAGCGAATTGAACTGCTTGTTGCTGCCGCTGAGCCGGGTCGTGATGGCCGCGTTGTCGTCCAGCACCTGGACGAGGGTCTTCTCGTGCTCGTTGATCAGCTTGGTCGTGCTGCGCACCAGGTCGCTGCCGTCGCCCAGCAGCGTGCGCAGCTCCGCGCGCCGCCGGCGCAGCTCGGCCAGCATGACGCCGATGGCGTCGATGAGCCGCGCGAGCTGCCTGTCCTTCTTCTCCAGGACGTCCATGATCCGGGTGCCGTTGTCGATGAGCCGCTGGAGCTGCGGCTCGCTCTTGCTGATCGTGTCCGACAGGTCGCCGATGTTGCGCAGCAGCCGGGTGATACGACCGCGCTTGCCGAGGTCGACCTTGTCCAGCTCGGTGAGCAGGTCGTCCACGGCGTCGGTGTCCAGGCGCTGGACCAGCCGGGTGGCGTCCTTGATGGCGTCGTTGATCAGGGTGGGCACGCCGGTCCGCGTCACGGGGATGCGCCGCTGCCCCTCGGGGAGCTGGTCCATGAACGGGGCCGTGACGGGGCCGGTGAGCTTGACGTACCGGCCGCCGAGCAGGTTCGACAGGGCGATGTCGGCCCGGGTGCCGCGGCCGAGCCGTACGCCGTCGTCCACCTTCCAGGTGACCACCACGTCGCCCTGCGCGTAGTCGGCGCGGACCTCGGTGACCTTGCCGACGCGCACCCCGGCGACCCTGACGTCGTTGCCGGTGCGCAGCCCGCCGGAGTCCACGAACACCCCCGACATGGAGTAGCCGCCCTCCAGCAGCCCCAGGTTGCCGACCAGGAACGTGCCGACGAGGATCGCGGCGAGCGTGGCCAGCGACACGAGGCCGACGACGATCCGGTTGCGGTCGCGGAAGGACTTGAGCGCCATCACTCGCCCACCAGGAGCTTCTGCAGGTCCTTCGTGCTCTGGACCCGGGTGTTGCGCAGCGGCGGCGGCGCCTGCATCCCGTACGGGCAGGGCGCGGCGCTCAGCGCCACGCACGGGACCGCGGTGATGAAGTAGCGGCCGCGGTCCACGGTCTGGTACGCGCGGGCGAACAGCGGCTGGAACGTGCTGACCGTCCTGTCGATCTCGTTCACGTGCCGCCTGATGCCGCCGGTCAGCCCCGACAGGTTGTCGACCAGCCGGCCGAGCTCGTCGGCGTTCTTGCCGAGCACCTCGTTGGAGGTGTGCACGGTCGTCGACAGCTCCACCAGCGACTCGTCGATCAGCTCGCGGTTGTCGGCGAACGCCTCCGACAGCGTGACGAGGTTGTCGACGAGCTGCTCGATCTGCTTGTCGCGCCGGGCGACCACGCCGGTGACGGTGGCGTAGTCCTTCAGTAACTGCTCGATGGTCTTCTTGCGCTCGGTGACCGTGGTGGTGATGGCGTTGACGTTGTCGAGCAGCCTCGGGATGTTCCGCTCGTTGCCCTTGAGCGACCTGGCCGCGGCGGTGAGGAGCTGGTTGATCTGGTCGGGGTCCAGGCTGCGGGTGAGCGGGCCGAGGTCGCTGACCAGCTGGCCGATGTCCACGACGGAGGAGGTACGGGTGATGCGCGCCCCGGAGGTCAGCTTTCCGGGCGCGGTGCCGGGCAGCAGGTAGACCACGCGCTGCCCGACGGCGTTGCGCCAGCGGATGGCGGCCTCGGTGTCGGCGGGCACGGTGATCCCCTGCTGCACCTCCATGGTCACCTCGGCCCGCCCGTCCACCACCTTGATCGTGTCCACCTGGCCCACGGGCGCTCCGGCGATCTTCACCTGGTCGCCCTCGTTCAGCCCCGACACGTCGTCGAACACGGCGACCAGCGGGTAGCCGGCGCCCGTGCTCACCCGGGCGATCTGCACGCCGATCACCGCGATCAGCGCCACGCACACGCCGACGAAGACCGCGAACCGCGCGAACGTCCAGGCCCGGCGCATGTCAGCGCCTCCCGTCGGTCGGGCCGCAAATGCCGACGATCAGCTCGCAGACGTCGGTCGCCACGAACGCCTCGACCTGGAGCTGGCGGGTGTTGCCCGGCCCGGGCGCCTCGATCAGCTCGTTGAGCAGGTCGACCAGCCTGTTCAGGCCGCGTACGCCGTCGCCGGCCAGACCGAGCTGGGCGTAGATGAGCGCGGCCACCCGCTCGGTCGAGTGCACGCCGGCCCGCAGGTCCTGGCGGTGCTTGGCCAGCCCGTGCGCCGCCAGGCCGGAGACCGAGGTGACCTCGTCCAGCAGCGCGCGCACCTTGTCGGCCCGCGCGAGCAGGTCGGGGGTGATGACGTTGACGTCGGAGGAGATCGAGACCAGGTCGTCGCCCTTGTCCTGCAGGGCCGTGCCCAGCAGGGCGGCGTCGTGCAGGAACTGCCGGGCCCGGCCGCGCTGCCGGTGCGCGACGCCGACGAGCGTGCCGGCGTCGCCGATCAGCTCGCGCAGGTTCTCGCCCTCGCCGTCCAGGCCCTGGGCCAGGGTGTGCACGATGACGGTGACCTCGCGCGGGTCGACGGCGTCCAGGCCGCGGTAGGCGGCGCCGAGCGTGTCGGACAGGTCGAGCGGGCCCTCGGTGTCGGTGATGACGGCGCCGCCGGCCAGGTAGGGGCCGGTGGTCTCGCCGGAGCCGGGCTTGAGGTCGAGGAACTTGGGGCCGAACACCGAGGCCGGCTCGACGGAGGCGACCGTGGACCCCGGCACCTTGACGCCCGGGTCGAGGTGCATGGTCACCACGGCCCGGCCCTTGGCGTCCAGCGACACGCTCGTCACCCTGCCGACCGTGATGCCGCGGATCTTGACGGGGGAGCCGGCGTCCATGCCCTGCCCGGCCCTGGCGAACACGGCGTCGATCCTGGTCCCGCTCAGCTCGGTGGCGGTGCGCACGACGTACAGGGTGGCCGCGGCGAGCACGACGAGCACGGCGAACGCGATGCCCACCCGGGCGGCGAGGGAGAGTTGGAATCGGCCCACCGGCTCACCCCGTCAGCGGTATGTTGCCGCCGCTGCCCCAGAACAGGTACGACAGCAGCAGGTTGAGCAGCACGATCGTGACGATCGACTGGCGGATGGCGCGGCCCGCCGCCACGCCCACGCCCACCGGGCCGCCGGTGGCGTGGAAGCCGTGGTAGCAGTGGATCACGATGACCGCGAAGGCGAACACGCCGACCTTGGTGACGCTGAACACGATGTCCCGGACCGGCAGATACAGATAGAAGTAGTAGTCGTAGACCCCCGGCGCCAGGCCGAACAGCACCGTGCACATCAGCCGGGTGGCGAAGAAGCTGGCGAAGAGCGCGATCAGGTAGATCGGCACCAGCGCCAGCAGCGCCGCCACGACCCTGGTGCAGATCAGGTACGTGAAGGCGTTGATGCCCATGACCTCCAGCGCGTCGATCTCCTCCGAGATCCGCATCGCGCCCAGCTCCGCCGTGAACGACGAGCCCACCTGCGCCGCCAGCGCCGTCGCGGCGATGATCGGGGTGATCTCGCGGACGTTCGCGAAGCTGCCGACCAGGCCCATGAACGACTCCGCGCCGATCGCCTGCAGCCCCTGGTAGCCCTGCAGGCCCACGGTCGCGCCCACGACGAACGCCATCGTGAACACCACGAAGATCATGCCGCCGCCGATGACGGTCGCCCCGACGCCCACCACGACGTCGCTGACCTGCCTGATGACGACCTTGAAGAACTTGAGCCGCAGGACGACGTCGCGTACGGAGTAGAACAGCACCTTCCACACGAACAGCGGCCAGTCGGCCAGCGTCGCGAACCGCTCGGCGACGTCCCGCCCCCGCAGCGCGAGCCGCAGGCCGGCCGTGCGCGTCACCATCATCACAGCGACCTCGGCGGGTAGGCCAGGAAGTAGACGGCCGAGATCACGTAGTTGAACGCGAACACCAGCATGAACGTCACCACGGTCGCCTGGTTGACCGCCCGTCCCACGCCGACGGGGCTGGAGGCGCACGTCATGCCCTTGTAGCAGGCGACCGCCGCCGCGATGAACCCGAAGATCCACGCCTTGAACAGCGTCACGTACAGGTCGGAGGCGACGACCAGGGAGAACGCGCCGTCGAAGTACGCGCCCGGGGTGACACCCTGCACGACGACGTTGAAGAAGTAGCCGCCGCTCGCGCCGGCCAGGATGACCAGCGGGCACAGGCAGACCGCGACCGTGCTGGCCGCCCACATGCGCGGCGTGACCAGGCGGTGGATCGGGTTGACCGACATGACCTCCATCGCGCTCAGCTCGTCGCGGATGTGGCGCGCGCCGATGTCGGAGGTCATCGCGCTGCCGCCGGCCCCGGCGATCAGCAGCGCGCTGGCCAGCGGCGCCACCTCGCGGATGAGCCCGACGAAGACCGCGCTGCCGGTCGCGGAGCTGGCGCCGAGCTGCCTGGCCAGCTCGCCCACCTGGAGCGCCACGGTGGCGCCCAGCGGCAGGGCGACCAGCAGGACCGGGACGCTGGTGACCCGGGCCAGGAACCAGCACTGCTCGACGAACTCCCACCACCAGCGCCTGATGTCCCAGGTCCTGCGCAGCCCCTCCAGGACGATGACGAACAGCTCACCGATCTGGCCGAGCGTCGAGCCGGCCCGGCGTCCGATGTACCCGGACAGGGTCATCGGCGACCTCGGGTTACCGCCATGACCACCTCCGCCGCCTACGGATGAGATGAGTGGCAACCCTACTGACGGGTTATCTAGTAGTCGATGCTTTCGTGGGAATTTGCGCGAAAGGTATGAGACGCAGGTCACATGTTGTCAGCCAGGCACGAAAAGTGACCGCCCCGTTACAACCCGGATCCCCTTGACGGCATCCCCGTGGGGTTGTTTGCCTGTACGCAAGGCCTGGAAGACTGAGGTGCAAGAGGTGGTGCAACATGCTCATCGGGACGATTCTTCGCGCCAAGGGAAGTGATGTGGCGACCGTGTCGCCCGGGGCGACAGTGCGCGAGCTGCTGGCCACGCTCGCCGAGCGCAACATCGGTGCCGTGGTGGTCTCCACCGACGGCCTCACCATCGAGGGCATCGCGTCCGAACGCGACGTCGTGCGCCGCCTGCACGACCGCGGCCCGGCGATCCTCGACGGCCCGGTATCCGCGATCATGACCACTCAGGTGCGCACGGTGGGGCCCGGCGAGAACGTCGACTCGCTGCGGCAGATCATGACCACGCAGCGGTTCCGGCACATGCCGGTGGTCGAGAACGGCCGGCTCGTGGGCATCGTGAGCATCGGCGACGTGGTCAAGAGCGCGATCGAGGAGCTGGAGACGGAGAAGGCGTCGCTCGTCGACTATCTCCACCGTTGATAGGGATGGCACCCTTGGTCCGTGATGTACGGACCTCCTGAATATCCGCCTGAGTATCCGCGGGCGACAAGCAGTCCGACGATCATCGTGCTCGTGGCCGGACTCGCCGCTCTGCTCGGGTTCCTGCTGGGGGTCTTCGTGGGGTTCGGCGCGTCCGAGTCGTCCGAGGAGCCCGCCCCCCGGGTCACGGTCACGGTCGAGGGCACGCAGCCGCCGGAGCCCGAGGCCACCGGCCCCGGCCCGTCGTCGCCGGTCCAGCCCACACAGCCCACGCAGCCCACGCCGCCGCAGGGGACGCAGCCACCGGCCACTCCGCCGGGCGCCACCCCGCCCGGGCCCGGTCAGACGGCGCCCGGTCAGACGGCGCCCGGTCAGACGGCGCCGGGGCAGACGGCGCCCGGTCAGACCGGCCCGCCGGGCGGGGGGACCGGCAGTCCCGCGTTCAACAACGTGTCCATGCGGACGCTCGTCGTGGGCACGGACATCCAGCCGGGCACCTACCGCACGGCGGGCCCGACCGCGGGGATCCCCATGTGCTACTGGGCCAGGCTGCGGACCGCCACGGGGGACGAGATCGCGAGCGGCATGCCGACGGGTTCGGCCAGCGTCACCATCCTGGCCACGGACAAGGCGTTCAGGACCGCCGGATGCGCGGAGTGGATCAGAGCATGATGCTTTTGTGCGTCAAACTCTGGACAAAGGTGCAGGAATGCGCAATTCTGTGCGGCAAGCAAGAAGGGAGGCACGCCTGGAGCGTGCTGGCGTGACGTCCTACGGTTATGGGCCACGCCACTCCGGTGTCCCTGGCCAGGACGCGACTCGGAGAGTGCGGAACAGCGCGCAGCGCCATTGATCCGCACCCGTTCCGTTCGCGAGGAGTGCCTGTTGCGCCGTCTCCCTGCTCTCATCTCTGCGCTTATCTCTGGGGCCGCCCTGGCCGCCCTGGTCACCGTCCCCGCCGCCGAAGCCGCCGCGACCACCGAGGCCAGGGCGCTGCCCGCCCCCGTCGCCTGCAACGGCTGCTGGAAGCCCGCGCTGAACACGTCCTGGCAGTGGCAGCTCTCGTCCCTGCCGGCCAAGCCGTACCCGAACGTGCAGATGTTCGACATCGACGGCTTCGCCGCCAAGGACGGCGCGATCGTCAAGTCGCTCAAGGCGGACAAGCCGGGCCGGGGCGTCGTCTGCTACATCAGCGCGGGCACGTTCGAGGACTGGCGTCCGGACGCGGGCCAGTTCCCCAGCGAGGTGCTCGGCAAGCCGCTGGAGGACTGGCCGGGTGAGCGCTGGCTCGACGTCCGCACGTACACCGGCAAGCTCGGCCAGATCATGAAGGCCCGGCTCGACATGTGCAAGGCCGCCGGGTTCGACGCCGTGGAGCCCGACAACGTCGACGGCTACAGCAACGCCAGCGGCTTCCCGCTCAAGGCCGCCGACCAGCTCGCCTACAACACCTGGTTCGCCAACGAGGCCCACAAGAGGGGCCTGTCGGTCGCGCTCAAGAACGACATCGAGCAGATCCCGGCGCTGCTGCCGTACTACGACTTCGCGGTGAACGAGGAGTGCTGGGAGCACACCGAGTGCACCACCGCGCAGAACGACGACTACGGATACGACCAGTTCGTCAAGGCGGGCAAGGCCGTGTTCAACGTCGAGTACAACCTGGCCACCTCGGCCTTTTGCGCCAAGTCCAACGCTCAGAACTTCAACTCGCTGAAGAAGAAGTACGAGCTCGACGCCTACCGCGTGCCCTGCCGTGGCGCGTGACTTCGACCTGCTGGTCGTCGGTGACGCCAACCCCGACGTGGTGCTCTCCGGAGCGCCGCGCGGGTTGGCGTACGGCCAGCGTGAACAGCTCGTCTCCGGCGGCGACCTGGTGCTCGGCGGGTCCGGCGCGATCACCGCGTGCGGGGCGGCCCGGCTGGGCCTGCGGACCGCTTTCGCGGGGCGCGTGGGCGACGACGCGGCCGGGCGCTTCGTGCTGGACGCCCTGGCCGACCGGGGCGTGGATATCTCCCGCTGCGTGATCGACTCCCGGCCCACGGCCATGACCGTGGTGCTGGCCGACGGTTCGGACCGGGCCATCCTCACCTCGCCCGGCTGCCTGCCGTACCTGACCGTGGAGGACCTGCCGCGTGGCGTGGCCCGCCACGTCCACGTGTCGTCATATTTCCTGCAACCGGGGCTCGCGCCCGGCCTGCCGGGCTTCCTGGCGGAGGAGCGGCGCGCGGGCGCGACCACCTCGCTGGACACCAACGACGACCCCGCCGGGGAGTGGGAGGGGCTCGGGGAGGTGCTGGCCGAGGTGGACGTGTTCCTCCCGAACGCCGCCGAGGCCCGGGCCGTCGCCGCCCGGCTCTTCGACACCGGCCCCGAATGCCTCGAGGCCGCGGCGGCCCGGATCGGCGGGCTCGGCCCCACCGCGGTCGTCAAGGACGGCGGCGACGGCGCGCTGGCGTGGCAGGCGGGCGAGCTGACCCGGGCCCCCGCCGTCCCCGTCGAGCCGGTGGACACCGTCGGCGCCGGCGACAGCTTCAACGCCGGCCTCCTCGCCGCGCGGCTGCGCGGGATGAGCCTGCGCGAATGCCTGCGCGTGGCCGTGACCTGCGGATCCCTTTCGACCCAGGCCGCCGGCGGCACCGCCGCCCAGCCCACCTGGAAGGACCTATGAAGATCGTCTTTCTCGGCGCCGGGAGCGTCGAGTTCACTCAAGGGCTGCTGGCGGACCTGGTCGCGTTCCCCGATCTGGGGGAGTTCGAGGTGGCGCTGCACGACATCCACCCCGAGCGGCTGGACACCGCCGAGGCCGCCGCCCGCGTCATCGCGGCCGGGCGGCCGGTCAAGATCTCCGCGCACCTCGACCTGCGCCAGGCTCTCGAAGGCGCCGACTTCGCGATCAACATGATCCAGGTCGGCATGATCGACGCGACCCGCGTCGACTTCGAGGTGCCCGCCCGGTACGGGTTGCGCCAGACGATCGCCGACACCATCGGCGTGGGCGGCATCTTCCGGGCATTGCGCACCTTCCCGGCGCTCGACCGGATCGGGCGGGCCATGGCCGAGGTGTGCCCGGACGCGTGGCTGCTCAACTACACCAACCCGATGGCCATGAACGTCTGGTACCTGGCCGCCGCCACCCCCGTGCGCAACGTGGTCGGGCTCTGCCACTCCATCTACTGGACCGCCCACGACCTGGCCGAGCTGGTCGGGGTGCCGCTGGAGGAGGTGTCGTACCTCGCGGCGGGCGTCAACCACCAGTCGTGGATGCTGCGCTTCGAGTCCGGCGGCCAGGACCTCTACCCGCGCCTGGACGAGGCCATCGAGCGCGACCCCGGCCTGCTGCGCCGGGTGCGCGTGGACATGTACCGCAGGCTCGGCTACTACCCGACCGAGACGAGCGAGCACTCGGCCGAGTACGTGCCCTGGTACCTGCACGACGAGAGCGAGATCGAGCGCCTGCGGATCCCCGTGGGCGCGTACATCGGCATCAGCGAGGAGAACGTACGCCAGTACGAGGCCACCCGCGACGCGCTGCGCGCGGGCCGGCCGATCACCGTGGAGGGGACCATGGAATACGCCCCGCAGATCATCCACAGCGTCACCACCGGCACCAGCCGGGTCGTCTACGGGAACGTCCAGAACAGGGGCCTGGTCGGAAACCTGCCGGACGGCTGCGTGGTGGAGGTGCCGTGCGTGGCCGACGCGCTCGGCGTCCGCCCGATGGCCGTCGGCGACCTGCCCGCGCAGTGCGTGGCGCTCAACCGCGCCTACGTCAACGTCAACGAGCTGACCGTGCGCGCCGTCACCGAGGGGCGGCCCGAGCACGTGAGGCACGCCATGATGGCCGACCCGAACACCGCCGCCACCCTCACCGTCGAGCAGATCGACGAGCTGTGCGGCGCGCTGATCGAGGCCCACGGCGAGCTGATGCCCGAGTCCCTCAGGAGCCGGTCATGAAGAGTCCGGCCCTGAAGGGCATGGCGGCGCTCGTCCTGGTCGCCGGGCTGGTGACGGCCTGCGGCTCCTCCTCCGACGACGCCTCGGGCCCGGTCGAGATCACCTGGTGGCACGGCCAGACGGAGCTGCAGGCCAAGGTCATCGAGGAGCTGGCCGCCGAGTACTCCAAGGCCCACCCGGACGTGAAGATCACGCCCGCCGTCGGGTCCACGAACGTGGACGACATGCTGCAGAAGGTCCAGGCGGTGCTGGCCGGCGGCAAGGCGCCCGACATCGCGTACATGTACGGCACGTGGATGCCGAACCTGGCGCGCAACCCCAAGGTGTACGACCTGGCCGCCACCGTGAAGGCCCCCGGGTTCGGGTGGGACGACTTCTGGCCGTCGGAGCGGGCCGTGTCGGAGGTGAACGGCAAGGTCGTCGGAGTCCCCGCGCTGGTCGACAACCTGGCCGTCATCTACAACAAGAAGCTGTTCGACGCGGCGGGGCTGCCGTACCCGTCCAAGGACTGGACCTGGGACGACTTCCGCGCCACGGCGAAGAAGCTGACCGGCGGCGGCGTGTACGGCACCGCGTACCCCGTGACCGGTCTCGAGGACACCGTGTGGCGGTTCTGGCCGATGATCTGGCAGCAGGGCGGCTCGATCCTGACGCCGGACGGCAAGAAGTCGGCGTTCAACACGACGCAGGCGACGCAGGCGCTCGACCTGTGGAGTGCCATGGCCCAGCAGGATAAGTCCGTATATCTCGATCAAAATGGTGAGAAGTTCGTGCCGCTGTTCCAGAGCGGCAAGATCGGGATGATCGCGGCGGCGCCGTACGCGCTGCTCGACATCATCGACCACAAGATCTCCTACGGCGTGCAGGTGCTGCCCGGCTACAACGGCAACCACGAGACGGTCGCCGGGCCGGACAACTGGGTCGTGTTCGACAACGGCGCGCGCCGGGCCAAGGCCGCCGCCGAGTTCCTCACCTGGCTCACCCGGCCGGAGCAGGACGCCCGGTGGTCGCTCGGCCTGGGCAACCTGCCGCTGCGCAAGGCCACGACCGCGCTGCCGGCATACCAGAAGTTCGTCAAGGACTTCCCCGGCATCGACGTCTTCACCGCGAACCTCGAGAACGCCAAGCAGGCCAGGCCGCCCCTGCCGGCGTACCCGGAGTTCTCCGAGAAGGTCGGCAACGCGATCGCCCAGTCGCTGGTCGGCGGCACGCCGGCACAGCAGGCCCTCACCAAGGCCGCGACCGAGGCCGACGCGGTGCTGGGGCGCTCGCGATGACGGCCCCGACGATGAGCAGGACGGCGCGGGTGAGCGCGCCGTCCGCGCGGCGGAGCCGGTTGGTCCCCCAGCTGACCGGGTGGGGCTTCGTGTTCCCCGCGACGCTCGTGATCGTCGGGCTCAGCCTGTTCCCCGCAGTGTGGGCGCTGCTGCTCTCGCTGCGGGACGGCGACCTGCTCACCGGCGGCGACTTCGTCGGGCTGGCGAACTACGGCGACATGCTCGGCGACGCCGAGCTGGCCGCGTCGGCCGGGCACACGCTGCTCTACACCGTGCTCTTCGTGCCCGGCTCGGTGGTGCTCGGGCTGGCGCTGGCGCTGGCGCTCAACCTCAAGATCCGGCTCATCGGGTTCTACCGTACGTGCTTCTTCGTCCCGTACGTCGTCTCCGCCGCCGCCACGGGCATCCTGTCGAACTTCGTCTTCGACCCCGACTTCGGCATCGTCAACGCCGGGCTGAAGGCGCTCGGCCTGCCCGCGATGGGGTTCCTGCAGGACCCCGACCAGGCGATGCTCACCCTGGTCGCGATCTCGCTCTGGGGCGGCGTGGGGATGCCCGCCGTGGTCTACCTGGCAGCCCTGCAGGACATCCCGCGCGAGCTGATCGAGGCGGCCCGGGCGGACGGCGGCGCCGGGCGGCACGTCCTGCGCCACGTCGTGCTGCCGCAGCTGCGGCCGGCCACGGTCTTCCTGCTGATCTGGCAGACGATCACCGCGCTGCAGCTGTTCGACCTCGTCTACACCACCACCAAGGGCCAGCCGCTCGACTCCACGACGACCATCGTGTTCTACCTCTACCGGCAGGCGTTCCAGCTCTTCCACTCCGGCTACGGCACGGCCATCGCCTATGTCCTGTTCATCGTGACGCTCGCCGTGTCGGGCGCGGTCCTGTGGAGGGGTGCGAAGTGACGCGCCGCAGCCTCGCCCATCTCTTCCTGATGCCGCTCGCGCTGCTGTTCGTGGCGCCGCTGGTGTGGATGGCGCTGACCGCGTTCATGCCGGACGCCGACATCAACACCTACCCGCCCAAGCTCTGGCCCGAGCACTTCACGCTGGACGGGTTCAGGCGCATCTTCACCGAGGACGAGTACCCGCTCTGGCTGGCCAACACGGTGATCGTGGCCGGGTCGGCGGTGCTCGGGCACGTGGTGCTCTGCTCCCTGGCCGGGTACGGCTTCGCCCGGATCAAGTTCCGCGGCCGCGGGGTCGCCTTCGCGGCGGTCATGGCCACCATCATGGTGCCGACCCAGGTGCTGATGATCCCGACGTTCCTGCTGTTCAAGAACATGGGCCTGATCGACACGCTGGGGGCGGCCATCGTGCCGTGGCTGGCGTCGGCGTTCGGGGTGTTCCTCATGCGGCAGTTCTTCCTGTCGCTGCCCAAGGAGCTGGAGGAGGCCGCCATCATCGACGGCTGCTCCCCCCTGGGCGTGTTCTTCCGCGTGGTGCTGCCGCTGGCCCGGCCCGCGCTGGCCACGCTGGTGGTGTTCACGCTGCTCGGTGCCTGGAACGACCTGATCTGGCCGCTCATCGCGATCTCGTCGGAGTCGGGCTACACGCTGCAGCTCGGGCTGGCCACCTTCGCCGGCGCCCGGCACACCGAGTGGTCGGCGCTGATGGCCGGCAACGTGGTCGCGGTGCTGCCGCTCGTGCTCGCGTTCATCCTGGCGCAGCGGCACTTCGTGGCCACGATGAGCTTCAGCGGACTCAAGGGCTGAGGTTGTTGGCAGTGGTGGGGTGTGCGTAGGAGGATGCGCACAGCCCACCCCACAGCCCACCGGGAGGATGACATGTCGGTCTTGCGGAGCTTCGTTGACAGCGTGCGCAGCGGGGCGATCGAGGTGATCGACCTCACGGCGCCCCTCTCGTCCGAGACGCCGATCCTCCAGTTGCCCGAGCCGTTCGGCAACACGATCCCGTTCCGCCTGGAGGAGATCAGCCGCTACGACGACCGCGGCCCCGCCTGGTACTGGAACGACATCCACACCGGCGAGCACACCGGCACCCACTTCGACGCCCCCGTCCACTGGGTCACCGCCCGCGACGGCCAGGACGTCTCCCAGGTGCCCGTGCGCAGCCTCATCGCGCCCGCCGTCGTGCTCGACTTCGCCGCCGAGGCGTCCAAGGACGCCGACTTCCTCCTCCAGATCGACCACGTCAAGGAGTGGGAACGCGCCAACGGCCCGCTGCCCGACGGCGGCTGGCTGCTCTACCGCACCGGCTGGGACACCCGCTCCGCCGACCAGGCGGCCTTCCTGAACGCCGACGCCTCCGGCCCCCACACGCCCGGCATCTCGGTGGAGTGCGCCAGGTGGCTGGCCTCCGAGACCCCGATCGCCGGGATCGGCGTCGAGACCGTCGGCACCGACGCGGGCGCCGCCCACTCCTTCGACCCGGCCTTCCCGTGCCACTCCTTCCTGCTGGGGGCGGGCAAGTACGGCCTGACCCAGCTGCGCAACCTCGACCGGCTGCCGGTGACCGGCGCCGTCGTGGTCGCGCCGCCGCTGCCCATCGTGGGCGGCTCCGGCAGCCCAGTGCGCGTGCTGGCCCTGGTGGAACGTTGATCGTCGCGGAGGCCGTGGGGCGGGCCCTGGCCGCCTGCGGCGTCGGGACCGCCTTCGGGGTGGTCGGCAGCGGCAACTTCCACGTGACCAACGCCCTGGTGGCGGGCGGCGTGCGCTTCGTCGCCGCCCGCCACGAGGGCGGGGCCGCCACCATGGCCGACGCGTACGCGCGGATGAGCGGGCGGGTCGGCGTCGTGTCGGTGCACCAGGGGCCGGGCCTCACCAACGCTCTGACCGGCCTGACCGAGGCGGCCAAGAGCCGTACGCCGCTCATCGTGCTGGCGGGGGAGGCCACGGAGGTCCAGTCCAACTTCCACATCGACCAGGCCGCGCTCGCGACGGCGGTCGGGGCGGTGGCGATGCGTGTCACCTCGGCGGAGGAGGCGGTGTCGCGGGTGGCCGAGGCGTGCCGGGTGGCGGTGGAGGAGCGGCGCACGGTCCTGCTGAACCTGCCGCTCGACGTCCAGGCCGCCCCCTTCGAGGGTCCTGTCGATGTGATGCCGCCCGCGATCGCTTCGGTGGGCTCTTCCGGAGGTTCTTCGGCGATCCCTCCGGCAGGTCCTTCGGTGGGTCCTTCGCCGGCGGAGGTGGGGGAGCTGGCGCGGTTGCTCGGCGCGGCCGAGCGGCCGGTGTTCATCGCGGGGCGCGGTGCCCGGCACGCGCGGCGGGAGTTGGAGGAGCTGGCCGGCCTCGCGGGCGCCCTGCTGGCCACCTCGGCCGTCGCGAAGGGGCTGTTCCGCGGCAGCCCGTGGGACCTCGACGTGAGCGGCGGCTTCGCGACGCCGCTGGCCGCCGAGCTGATCCGCGGCGCCGACCTGGTCGTCGCGTGGGGATGCGCGCTGAACATGTGGACCACCCGCCACGGCACGCTCGTCTCGCCGGGCGCGAAGGTCGTGAAGGTCGATCTCGACCCGGCGGCGTTCAAGACCCATGTGCCCGCCGACCTGGGTGTCGCGGGTGACGTGGCGCGCGTCGCGGAGGCGCTGGCCGCCCAGGTCGCGCCCCGATCGGGCTACCGGTCGCCGGAGCTCGCCGCCCGCGTGCGGGCCGAGGGGCGCTGGCGGGACGTGCCGTACGAGGACGAGAGCGGCGGCGGCCGGATCGACCCCCGGACGCTCAGCATCGGGCTGGACGACCTCCTGCCGCGGGAGCGGATCGTCGCCATCGATTCCGGAAATTTCATGGGATATCCGTCGATGTTCGTGGATGTCCCGGATGAGGGTGGGTTCTGCTTCACACAGGCGTTCCAGTCGATCGGGCTGGGCCTGGCGACGGCGATCGGCGCGGCGATCGCCCGGCCGGACCGGCTGCCGGTGGCCGCGCTCGGCGACGGCGGCGCCCTCATGGGCATCGCGGAGCTGGAGACCGTCGTCCGGCTCGGCCTGCCCATGGTGATCGTGGTGTACGACGACGAGGCGTACGGGGCCGAGGTCCACCACTTCGGGCCGCACGGTCACCCGCTCGGGACGGTCACGTTCCCACCGGCCGACCTCGCCGCCATCGCCCGGGGTCACGGCTGCGCCGCCGTGACGGTCGGCGGGCCCGGCGACCTGGCGGGCGTGGCCGAATGGGTGGACGGGCCCCGCGACCGGCCGCTCCTGGTGCACGCCAAGGTCACGGCGGAGCACGGGTCCTGGTGGCTGGAGGAGGCCTTCAAGGGCCACTGAGCTCAGAGCTTGCGGTAGGTGCGGGCCTCCTCGGCCGCCTCCAGCACGTCGGCCAGCGGCACGCCCGCGCCCGCCGCCACCGCCGCGGCGATCGCGCCCTCCACGAACGGCACGTCCGCCACCACCACCCGCCCGTCCTCCTCCAGCAGGCGGGCGGTCAGCACCGAGCTGCCCAGGTCGGGGATGAGCACCACCCCGTCACCCTGGTCGACGCTGCGCAGCGCCGCCTCGATGAGGTCCAGGCTCGTGCCCAGCCCGCCGTCCGCGGTGCCCCCGGCGGCCGCCACGGGCGCGTCGGGACCGGCGATCCCGCGGGCCAGCGCCGCCGCCTCGGCCGCCAGCCCCGCGCTGTGCGCGACGAGCACCAGCCCCACCATCACCCGGCTCCGCCTGGGATCACGCGATCAGCGGGCCCGCCCATCACGCCACCACCGAGATCAGGACCGCCCGTCACGCCACCACCGACGCCAGGACCGCTCATCACGCCACCACCGACGCCAGCGCCGCCATGAACAGAGCCGCCGACGCCGCCCCCGGGTCCTCGTGCCCGATGCTGCGTTCGCCCAGGTAACTGGCCCGGCCCTTGCGCGCCTGCATCGGGATCGTGGCCTTCGCCCCCTCCTCGGCCGCTTCGGCCGCCCGTTCGAGCGCCTCCTTCACCCCGATCCCGTCACGCACGGCCAGAGCGAGCGCCCGGGAGGCCGGGACCAGCGCGTCCACCATGGTCTTGTCGCCCAGCGCGGCCTTGCCCAGCCGTTCGAGCGCCACCACCCCGGCCTCGAACGCCCCCGAGAACCCGGCCAGCGTCACCGGCGACTCCAGCGACTTGCCCATCTGCCGGAACACGGACCCGTACAGCGGCCCGGAGGCGCCCCCGACGCGGCGGATCAGCGTCGCGCCCGCCGCGGCCAGCACCTCGCCGGGAGTCCCCGGCGGCGACTCGGCCAGCGTCTTGCGGACCTCGGTGAGGCCGCGGTCGAGGTTCGTGCCGTGGTCGGCGTCGCCGATCGCCGCGTCCAGCCGGGTCAGCCGGTCGCGGTCCCTGTGCACCAGCCTGGCCGCCTCCTCGAACCAGGCCACGAACACGTCGGTGTCCATCAGCGCCCCCAGCGCAGCCCCGGCGTCTCGACCGGAGCGTCCCACAGGCGGGTGAGCACGTCGTCGAGCAGGCAGATCGACACGGAGAAGCCCTGCATGTCGAGGCTGGTCACGTAGTTGCCGACGAGCGAGCGCGACACCCGCGCGCCCTTGCCCCTGACGAAGGCCGCGACCTCCGCGAACACCACGTACAGCTCCATGAGCGGGGTGCCGCCCATGCCGTTGACCATGACCAGCAGGTCGCCGCGGAGCGGCAGGTCGCCGTGGATGGCCTCCATGGCGATCGCGGCCAGCTCGCGCGCCGACACCATCGGCACCCGGGCCCGCCCCGGCTCGCCGTGGATGCCGATGCCCAGCTCCACGTCCGTCTCCGGCAGGTCGAACGTCGGCTTGCCCGCGTGCGGCGTCGTACAGGAGGTCAGGGCGATGCCGAACGACCTGCTGCGCTCGTCCACCTCGCCCGCCACCGCGGCGATCTGGGCCAGCGGCGCGCCCTGCTCGGCCAGCGCGCCCGCGAGCTTCTCCACGAACAGCGTGGCCCCGGTGCCGCGCCGGCCCGCCGTGTAGAGGGAGTCCTGTACGGCCACGTCGTCGTCGACCAGCACGCTGGCCACCTCGACGTCCTCGATCAGCTCGGCGGCCATCTCGAAGTTCAGCACGTCGCCGGTGTAGTTCTTGACGATGTGCAGGACCCCGGCGCCGCCGTCGACCGCCCTGGTCGCGTCGATGATCTGGTCGGGGACCGGTGAGGTGAAGACCTCGCCGGGGCAGGCCGCGTCGAGCATGCCGTACCCGACGAAACCGGCGTGCAGCGGCTCATGCCCCGAGCCGCCGCCCGAGACCAGGCCGACCTTGCCGGGCCGCGGTCCCTCGGCCCGGTAGACCACACGGTCGCGCATTCGCAGCGAGGGGTGGGCCGCGGCCATGCCGTTCAGCGCGTCATCGACGACGGAGTCGGCCGTGTTGATGAGCTTCTTCATGGTGAGAAGATCTGCCCATTTTCACGAGGGCGCAAGCGTCGTAGCGTGGGCGGGATGGAGGTCGTCTACAACCCCTACGACCCGGCGGTCAACAGCGACCCGTACCCCGTCTACGCGTGGTTACGCCGGGAAGCGCCGGTCTATCACAACGCCGAGCACGGCTTCTGGGCACTGTCGCGGCACGCCGACGTGTCCGCCGCGCTCGGCGACAGCGCCCTGCTGTCCAGCGACCACGGCCCCGTGCTCGACCCGGCCGCGTGGGGGCCGCAGGCGCGTACGTACCTGTCGTTCGTGGCCATGGACCCGCCGGACCACACCCGCATGCGGGCCGTCGTCTCGCGGGCCTTCACCCCGCGCCGGGTGGCCGCAATCGAGCCCATGATCAGGGAGATCGCGCGGGGCTCCATCGAGGAGGGCGTCGAGCGGGGGACGTTCGACTTCGTCCGCGACTTCGCGGCCAAGCTGCCGCTCGACGTGATCTCCGAGCTGGTGGGGGTGCCGCCGTCCGATCGGGCGGACGTCCGCCGCAAGTCCGACATCCTCGTGAAATATGGCCCTCAGGGCAAGATGGCGGACACGGGGCTCAGGAGCATCCTGTCCCTCGGCGACTACTACGCCTCGATCGTCGCCGACCGCCGGGCCGCTCCCCGTGACGACCTCGTCTCGGCGCTCGTCGCCGACGGCGGGCTGAGCCCCGAGGAGATCGTGGCGTTCCTGTTCCTGCTGATCGGGGCGGGCTCGGAGACCACCACCCACCTGCTGAGCGCCGCCTGGTACTGGGCGTGGCGCCACCCCGGCCAGCGCGCCGCCGCCTTCGGCGGGGCGATCACGGGGTGGGTGGAGGAGTCGCTGCGGTACGACACCCCCGCGCACGGCATCGCCCGCCGCCTCACCGAGCCCGCCGAGTGGCACGGCGTCCGGGTCCCCGCCGACGCCAAGGTGTGGATCCTGATCGGCTCCGCCAACAGGGACGAGTCGGTCTTCCCCGACCCCGACGTCTACGACCTGGGCCGCGACACCTCCAGGTCCGTCAGCTTCGGCGTCGGCCGCCACTACTGTCTCGGCGGTCCGCTCGCCCGGCTGGAGGCCCGGGTGGCGCTGGAGGAGCTGACGAAGGCCGTCTCGCCCTCGTACGAGATCGACCCGGACGGCATCCGGCGCATCTCGCACGGGAACGTGCGCGGGATGGTCCGGCTCCCGACTACCGTGGCACCCGCCTGAGTAGGCTACCTTCTGCTCATGGCTGAGATCGTGTACCCGCCGGTGATCGCCGCCGCGCGGACCCTGTTTCGCGTGCTCGACGTCCGGTTCCACATGGAGGGTACGGAGCACGTGCCGCAGACCGGGGGAGCGGTGCTGGTGAGCAACCACATCAGCTACCTCGACTTCATCTTCGCGGGATTCGCCGCGCTGCCCTCGCGGCGGCTGGTGCGCTTCATGGCCAAGCAGGACGTCTTCGAGCACCGGATCTCCGGGCCGCTGATGCGCGGAATGAAACACATCCCGGTGGACCGGGGGGCGGGCGCGGGCTCGTACGCCACGGCCCTGCGCATGCTGAAGGCCGGCGAGGTCGTCGGGGTCTTCGCGGAGGCGACGATCAGCCGGTCGTTCACCGTCAAGGAGATCAAGAACGGCGCCATCCGCATGGCCCAGGCCACCAACACGCCCATCATCCCCGTCGCGCTGTGGGGCAGCCAGCGCTTCTGGACCAAGGGCCGGCCCCGCAAGCTCACGCAACGGCACATCCCGCTGACCATCGTGGTGGGGGAGCCGATGCACCCCAAGCGCGGCGAGAACGTCAACGACCACACCGCCGACCTGCACAAGCGGCTGTCGGGGCTGGTGGACCAGGCGCAGCGCACGTACCCGGAGGTGCCGCAGGGGGTGTGGTGGCAGCCCGCGCACCTGGGCGGCACGGCCCCGACGCCGGAGGAGGCGGAGGCCATGGACGCCGCCGAGGCCGAGGCCCGCGCCAAGAAGGAGTGACCCGGGCTTTTGTCAGGACGCGTCGCGCGGGTCAGCACGGGCGACTCCGCGCGCCTGCTCCCAGCCTGGCCCACTGGTTCCCATCGCTCCGAACGGCGTGAGCGCCGGGCTCAGCGGGGGATCGGCAGCGTGCGATCGGGGCGATCCGCCCGGTACGCCTCGCCGTCCGGGTAGACGCGCCACGAATCGCCCCGCCGCAGCAGGATCGGGCTCGTCCACGCCTCGTCCGGCGCCGGGAGGTGGAGGTGCCGGACGCGTTCCGCCGTGTCCCAGATCAGCAGCCCGCGAACGTCGCCGAGGAGATCCATCTTGACGGGGTCGTACAGAGGATGGCTCCACAGACCGCCCACCTCGGCGTGCACGAAGCGGTCGTCCAGCCACGTGACGTGCTCCTCGCACAACGGACCCCAGTCCCGCTCACACGGCACGGGCACCGGCTCGCCGTCGACCCACAACTGCGCGCCGATCCAGTCGGGAGCGCGGATCGTCAGGGCCTGGCGCCGTAGGCCGGGCGCGAAGGCGACGCGGACCACGCCCTTGCCCGCGGTGTCGAGGAAGTTGTACGCGCACCGCTCGTCCGTGAACTCCCAGCCGATCTCCCCGTACTCGGCGGGCGTCACCCCGGTGGGCGGAGCCGGGTAGGTCCGCCCGCACCTGTCACCGTCCCGCGCGGCGACCCGGCGGTGCCCGTCACCGCCGTGGCCGAGGCGGCGGCCAGGTCGGCCGGCGTCAAGGAGACGGCCGAGCCCTGGCCGTTCGAGGAGGCCGCGCGGGAGCTCGGGGAGGGCTTCGCCCAGGCTCTGGCGATCAGCCAGCGCGTCAGCGCGACCCGTACCCGCGAATTGCTCGGCTGGCAGCCCTCCTGCCCCGGCATCGTCGCCGATCTCGTCGAGGGTTCCTACGCCTGACGCGTCCTCCCATCCCGGACCGGCCGGACGAACCGACGGCCCGGTGGGGCGCCGTCGGGAACGAGGATCGGCCGAAAGTGCCGTCGCGCGACCGCGAGCCCCTACCGGTGGTCGATGTCCGCACCGGGCTCCGTCCCCAGGATGAGGTGCATGCCCTATCGAGATCACGCTCCGGGACCGGTCCGAGGTCCCGGAGCCCCTTCCACCCGCGCCGGGACGACGGCCTCCCCCGGCCGGCCGCGTATCGCCGCGCTCGACGTCCTGCGCGGGTTCACGCTGTGCGAGATCCTGCTCGCCAACATCCAGTTGATAGCCAACGGCGGCAGAGCCGTCACGACGCAGCCCATGGGCGACTGGGACCCGTGGCTCGGGCTCCCGATCTTCTCCCTGCTGTTCGGCATCGGGTTCTCGCTGCTGCTGGACTCCGCCGCGAACCGCGTCCCCCGCCCGCGGCTCGTCCTGCTGCGCCGGCTTCTGGCGCTGCTCGCGATCGGCCTCGCGCATTCGCTGCTGTGGCGGGGCGAAATCCTGACCTCGTACGCCATCGTCGGCCTGCTGGTGCTGCTGCCCTCCACCTGGCTGCCGCGGTGGGCCGTGGCCGGTCTCGCCCCGGCGCTCGTGGCGGCGGCGCTGATCGGCGGCGGGGGCGGCGGGCCCCTGATGATCGCCGGGCTGTTCCTGCTGGGCTCGGCGCTGGTCCGGTACGGGATGATCGAGAAGATCGAGCGGTCCACCCGGGGGCCGCTCCTGCTGGGGCTGGCCTTGGCGGCGGGCGCGGCCTCAGCCCTGTGGGCGCGGACCGGGACGGGCACGCCGTCCTTCGTGTCCGGCCTGGCCGATCTGCTGCTCGCCGGCGTGTACGTGTGCACCCTGCTGGTCCTGCTCAGAACGCCGCTGCGACCGGCGCTGGCGGTCCTCTTCGCACCACTGGGCCGGATGGCGCTGACCAATTACCTGACCGCCACACTCCTCGTGCTGGCGGCCGGTCACCTCCTCGGCCTGCCGATCGGCCGATCCCTGACGGCGGCGTACACGACCGCGGGAGTCATCCTCGCCGCCCAGTGGCTGTTCGCCACCCTCTGGCTGCGCCGCCACCGCCAGGGTCCCGTCGAGTGGCTCTGGCGCTGGGTCACCTGGGCCCACCGCTCAGCCCTGCGCATCCCCGCGAACCGAGCCCACTAGCCCGCGATGAGGGCGTTGGCCTCCGTGATGAGTTTCTGAGCGGCCTCGTCAGGCGTCATCCGGCCGAACAGGACCTCATTCGTGTACCGCGTGAGGATGGCCTCGATGGCGCTGGCGCGCTTCGGCGGGGCGGCGGGCGAGTCCGTGAGCTCGCCCTTGACCTTGTCGAGGAAGGCCAGCGTCTTCTTGTCGGTCTCCGGAAGCTTGTCCCTGACCGCCGCCAGCACCTTGGAACTGGCCGGCAGGCCGCGGTCGCTGAGGATGATCCCGCCCGCCTCCGGGTCGTTGATCATGAAGTCGATGAACTTGGCCGCCGCGGCCTGATGCTCGGACTTCGCCGAGGCGGTGTAGAACATCGCGGGCTGCAGGAACATGCCGCCCGCGGTGGCGCCCTGCGCCTTCGGCATCCGCAGCAGGTCCACCTCCTTGCCGCCGGACGCCTTGTTGATCGAGCCGAGCTGGTTGCTCCACCACATCCCCATCGCGCCGTTGCGGGTGGCGAACAGCGACCGGTCCTCGCTCTGGGTCGCGAGCTCGATGCTCTTGGCGGCGTCAGGAGAGCCCTTGCTCCTGATCAGCTTCTGGTGGACCGCCCACCACGCCTTGAGCGTCCCGGGCGAGACGCCGATCTTGTTGCCCTTGTAGAGGGACTCGCCCCGCTGGGCGGCGAAGATCTGCAGGAACGCCGGGTTGAAGGCCTGCTGCGTGCCGTAGACCTTGCCGCCGGTGCTCGCGGTGATCTTCGCCGCCAGGTCGACGTATTCGTCCCAGGTCCACGTGGTGTCGTCGGGCAGGTTCTGCCCCGCGTCCTTGATCGCCTTCGGGTCCACGACCAGGGACCAGGCGTTGACGCCGGTGGGGATGGCGAACTGCTTCTCGTCGATGGCGCCGGTGGCCAGCACCTTGGCGTCGATGTCGGCGGTGTCGACCGCGCTGGACAGATCGGCGAGCGTGCCGCGTTCGGCGTATTCCCGCAGGCCGCGGATCTCGAGGGTGATGACGTCAGGCGTCTCGTCGCTCGCGACCTTCGTGGCCAGCGTGTCGTAGTAGGTGCCGAAGCCGGAGAACTCTTCCTCGATGTCGATGTCCGGGTTCTTCGCCTCGAACCTCTTGATCGCCTCTTGCGTCATCTTCTGCCGCGCGTCACTGCCCCAGTAGGAGAAACGTAACGTGATCGCGCCGTCGGCGCCTTCGCTGCCGCAGGCCGCGGTGATCGCCAGCACAGCAGTGGCCAGCAACGCTGCCGTCCACGTCTTCTTGCCAGAGCCCACGGCTCTACCTCCTGGGGGGTTGAGGGGTGCAGGACCTGCAGCGGCCCTAGGGCGGTCACTCCACGGGTCCGGCCGGGAAGAAGTCGAAGCCCAGCCTGAGCGCGCTGATCGGCATGGCGAGCACCGGAGCTCACGACGACCCTCCACCGGAGTCAGAGAATCACGCAAGATTACCGGCGCGGTGAAGCCGCCGGAAGTTGTTGAGGAGGAGGAAGTGGCCGAGGTGGTCGTTCTGTAACACGTTCCATGCCGGGGCGGTGAGTTAGGGTGACTCGCGTGAGCCCGCGTGAGGTGGCCGCCGGCCGATTATCGCGCCTGGTGGCGCGCGCCCGCTCGGTCGCACTCGCCGGGAGAGTGAGCGGACGCCCGGCCCCGCTGGTCGAAGTGGCCGGCCTGCTGCTCGTGATCCTGCTCTTCGCACGGCTTCACGCCGCCGCCGGGAACGACACGGCGGCCGCCACCGCCAACGCTCTGGCCCTGCAGTCCATGGAACGGGCCCTCCACCTGGACATCGCGCTGAGGGCGAACCAGTGGCTGACCGAGCATCCCGCCCTCATCCAGCCGGCGGTGTACTACTACCGCCTGTACTACCTCGTGGTCATCGGCGTGCTGGTGTGGGTCTTCGTCCGGCACGCCGCCGTCTACGCCAAGGTCCGCTGGACCCTCGTCGCGATGCTCGTCCTCGTGCTGCCCGTCTACTGGGCGGTGCCCATGTCGCCCCCACGGTTCGCCCTGCCAGGCGTCGTCGACATCATCGCCGAGCACGACCTCCTGGGCGGCCACGCCTCACGCGAGATCGGGAACGGCCAGAACCTGACGGCGATGCCGAGCATGCACGTGGGATGGTCGTTGTGGTGCGCGTACGCCGTGTGGTCCGCGCTGCGGGCCTCCCACCCAGGGCCGGCGTTGCTGGCGTGGATCTTTCCGCTGGGTATGGTCGCCGTCGTGCTCACCACGGGCAACCACTACGTGCTCGACATCGCCGGGAGCGTCGTGCTGCTGATCGTCTCCATCGCGGTCGTATCGGCATGGGGCCGCCTGGCCGAGCGCCGGCGGACAGCCGCGACGGACGCCGCTCAACCATGAGAAAGGGTGTCACCCTGACGAGTGACACCCTCATCGACCAGCGAAATCTGGTCGGGACGACAGGATTTGAACCTGCGACCCCTTGACCCCCAGTCAAGTGCGCTACCAAGCTGCGCTACGTCCCGGTCGTGTCGGCCGCTCCCTGCGGAGCGGGACGTCATAACCTTAGCGCACATCGGAGGTGCACGCGTACACGGAGAGCTGGGGCGGAGGGGGCCGAGTGGGGCGGAAACCGACCATCGATCGGCGGGAGCTGGCCAGGTTGGCGGCCGAGGGGATGAACGTGCAGGAGCTGGCCGCGCACTTCGGGGTCAGCGAGTCCGGGGTGCTGCAGGCCAAGCGGGCCGCCGGGCTGGCCAAGCCGATGCTCGACCACAGCCGGGCCGTGCCGTGGAAGCTGGCCCGCGAGCACTCCCAGTCCGGGCCCGCCACCAATCTGCGCAATCTGTCGGCGGCCGCGCAGGGGAAGCCGCCCGCGGCCGAGCGGCTGAACACGGCTCTGCGGTGGGCTCAGCGGCTCGTCGACGCGGGGCTCGACGTGCGGTACGACGCGGCCGAAGGGTTCAGCGAGATCCCCGCCGCACCAACGGGCTCACATGTCGCAACCGTGCTGGCCGCGGCCAGGGAGGCGCTGGAAGCCCGCTGAGGCGGGGAGTTTCGACCCACCTGTTCGAGGGCAGTCGCTGGTCTCAAGACAGAGACCGGAGGCGAACAACATGACCACCTTAATCTGGGTGGCCGTCGTCGCGGTCGTGGTGGTGGCGCTCGTCGCAGTGGGCTACGCCGTGCTGCAGCAGAGGCGCCGCGACCATCTCCGCGAACGTTTCGGACCGGAGTACGAACGCATAGTCGCCGAGCACGACACCCGCCGCGACGCCGAGCAGGAGCTGCTCGACCGGGAGCGCCGGCATGCGGAGCTCGGCATCCATCCCCTGACGGAAGAGTCGCGCGACACCTACGCGAACCAGTGGACCGAGGTGCAGGAGCGCTTCGTCGACGCGCCCGGGTTCGCGGTGACCGAGGCCGATCAGCTGGTCACCGCGGTCATGGCGGAACGGGGTTACCCGACGGAGGACTTCGAGGCGCGCCTGTCCACGCTGTCGGTGGGGCACGGGAAGACCCTCGACCACTACCGGACGGCCCACGAGATCAGCGGGCGCGCGGCCAGGAAGGAGGCTTCCACGGAGGACCTGCGGCAGGCCATGGTGCACTATCGCGCGCTGTTCGAGGAACTGCTGCAGGAGACCACACGAGGACGGTGAACGAGGATCATGAGCACCCCCAGCACCCCCAGGAGCGGCAGCGGGGAGGAGCGCGCTCAGCGCGATGAGCACCTCCAAGCCGACGAGCTCCCCGATGAGAACCCCGGCGAGCGCGCCGATGAGTACGCGGACGATCGCAAGCTCGCCGACGACGGCTCGGACGACGTCCGTGTCGCGGGCGATGACCGTGTTCCGGGCGACGTTCCGGGCGACGTCCGTGTCGCGGGCGACGGCGAGCCGGAGAGGCACAGTCCGCGTGCCGGCGACGAGTACGCCGCCGCCGTGCCCGGCGCCGTGACGCCGCCCACAGCCGAGTACGACGCCGAGTACGACGACGGCACGTACCGCGACCCCTACGCCAGGACCGGCGGGGACACAACGGCCGGACCGGACACCAAGCCGGGCGAGATCCCGGCGCACGCCGCCCCCGAGGACGTCGTCCTGTTCGACCAGGACCCGGACCAGGTGCAGGCCCGCTGGCGCGACCTGCAGGCGTCGTTCGTCGACGACCCCGGCGAGGCCGTGCGGCGCGCCGACGGGCTGGTCGGCGAGGTCGTCGACGCCCTCACCAGCAGCCTCGCCACCCGTACGAACGGTCTGCGCGACCGCTGGAAGGACACCGAGGCCGCCGACACCGAGCAGATGCGCCTGGCGCTGCGCGACTACAGGAGCGTCCTGGAACGCCTGCTCGCTCTCTCCGGCCGACAAACCCAGCCCCAAACCCATATCCAGACGACCCGGACCCAGCTCCAGACCTGGGGAAAGAGGTGACGACATGCTCGCGGTAGTCGCAGCGATCATCTTCGGACTGGGGTTCCTGCTCGACCTGGTCGGCGCCCGGATCCCCGGCGGGTTCTCCGGCATGACGTTCGTCCTGCTCGGCCTGACACTGCTGGCCCTGCATCAGGCAGGGGTCGGCACGGCCGGAATCCGTACCGGTTACAGCAACTGGCGTGGCCGGGCGCGCAGGTAGGAGCCGGCCAAGGGCCCAGCCGGTCAAAGGCCCCAGCCGGTGAGGCCCAGAAAAGCGGGAGGTCGCCGAGGACGGCGGCCTCCCGTCACTCCTTGCCGGGGAAGCGCATGATGACGGTGCTGCCGCCGTTCCCGACCCGCAAGGTCAGGTCCGCCGACACCAGGCGGGCCACCCACAGCCCCATCCCGCCCACCGCGCCCGGTCTGGGCCCGGGTTTCCAGGCGCCCCCGTCGTGCACCTCCACGATGAGGTCGCCGTTCACCGTCCAGGTACGCATGGAGGCCCGGTCGGCCCCGTGGGTGACGGCGTTGGTGGCGACCTCGTTGACCGCGATGACGAAGTCCTCGATGACGTCCTCGTGCATGCCGGCGTCGCGGGCCTCGTCCTCAGCGAACTGCCGGACCTGCGGCAGGTCCGGCAGTCGGAAGCGGAGCTCCTTCACGGGCGCGCCGGGCGGCGGGCTCGTGTAGCCCGACTGAGGCTCTCCGTCCTCGTTCACCCGGCGACCTTCTTCTCAGCCGACCAGCTCGGAGCGCAGCTGGTCGAGAACCTTGCGGAGGATACGTGAGACGTGCATCTGGGAGATCCCGAACTCGGCGGCGATCTCGGCCTGCGTCATGTTGCCGAAGAACCGCAGCAGCAGGATGTGCTTCTCGCGGGAGGGCAGCGCGTCGATGAGCGGCTTGACGGCCTCCCGGTCGACCATGGTGCTCAGCGTGTCGTCGTCCTCGGGGATGACGTCGCCGAGGGAGGCGGCGTCGTCGTCGGTGCCGAGCGGCGCGTCGAGCGACAGGGTGCTGTAGGCGGCGGAGGCGTCGAGGGTCAGCAGGACGTCCTCCTCGGTGATGTTCATCTTGGCGGCCAGTTCGGCCACGGTGGGCGACCTGCCGAGGTCCTGGCTGAGGTCGGCGACCAGGCGGTTGAGCTCCGAGCGGCGCTCCTGGTAGAGCCGCGGCACCCGGATGGCCCAGGTGCGGTCGCGGAAGTGGCGCTTGACCTCGCCGGTCATCGTGACGACCGCGTAGCCCCGGAACGCGTGGCCGAGGGTCGGGTCGAAGCCGTTGACGGCTTTCATCAGGCCGACGTACGCGGCCTGGAGGAGATCCTCCAAAGGCTCGCCGCGGTAGCGGTAGCGCCGGGCGATCTCCATGGCGAGCGGCCGGTGCATCTCGACGATGCGCTCTCGCAGTCGCTCTCTGTGACTGTCGGGGGTCTCTTCCCTGACCATTTCGGCCAGGAGCTCTTCCGCTGTCATCTCCTCGAGGACGTATTCCTGCACAGCCATCGCTGCTCCTCATATGGGTCGCAGGCGCCCTCCACCAGCAAAAAAGCCCAGGCAGAGGCACGCCTCGCTCAACTCTCGAGACGAAAGCCCGCTGCTGGACTCCGCATCAAGTGTCCCCCGTATCGCGGGAAGTATTCCTCCCTCCTGTGGTGACAGTAGGGTTGCTCCGTGACAATGCCGGATAACGGTGAGGGCCCTGTGGCGGCCCTGACCCTGACGTCGTCGACGGTGGACGAGATCACCGTGATCAAGGTCGACGGCGTCCTCGATGCCACGACCCGCGAGCAGTTCGCCGACTACCTGTCCCTGGCGGGGTCGGACCTGATTCTTGACCTGGCCGGGGTCACGTTCATGGACTCTCGCGCGCTCGGGCTGATCGTCCACCACTGGCAGACGAGCCTGGCGTCGGGCGCCAGGTTCGCGCTCATCGGGGTCGAATACTCCAAGTCCAAGGTGATGTGGATCACCGGGCTGGCGCAGCGGCTGCCCCTCTACGACACGCTCGACGACGCGCTGGCGGCCATCGGCTGAGGGCGGGGGCAGGGCGGCGGCAGGGCCGCGGAGGTCAGCGCCTCGACTTGCGCTGGTGCTCGTCGACCAGAAGCCTGGCGAGGTCGGCCACCTTGACCTGGTGGTGCTGGGAGATCTTGCGCAGTTCCTCGAACGCGGCCTCGGCGGTGCATCCGCTGGTCTGCATGATGATGCCCTTGGCCTGGTCGATCACCGCCCGTCCGGCGAGGGCCTCCTGGAGCTGCGCGGCGTCCGTACGCACCTCCTCGAACTCCCACATGTTGGCCATGGCCACCCCGACCTGCTCGGTCAGCATGTCGGCCAGCGAGTGGGCGCTCTGGGGGGAGAACGCCCCGGGGCGTACCGAATAGAGGCCGACCAGCAGCAGGGCGGGCGCCACGTCGATGGGGACGACCAGCACGGAACGCACGCCCCAGCGGCTGGCCAGCGCGTCGTAGCGGGGCCAGCGGGGCTCGTTGAGCACGTCGGCCACGCCGGCGCGGCCGCCGCTCTGCCGGGCCTCGACGGACGGGCCCTCGCCGAGCGCGCGTTCGCCCTCGACGAGCATGATCAGCTCGCTGTGGGAGCCGGACACCAGCACCCGGTGGTCACGCCAGTGCTCGGCCGAGGCTCCCGAGCAGCCCGGTACGCCGGCGGCCAGCGCCGTGGTGAGGTCGCGCAGCACGCGTTCCGTGGAGGTGTCCTCGCCCAGCCGGCCCAGTGCGGCGAGGTCGCGGGCGAGACCGGGGGTGATCATCGCAGTTGATTTCATAGCAGCAAGCCCCTACCCGATATGGCCTCCCATATCCCTTGTGACGTAGCGTCAGAGGGTGACCATGCCGGACCTCGAACAAGCGCTGGACGCGCTGGCCGGACGCGTGTCGTCGCTTCGCGAGGCGCGGACCGCCTATCCCGCCGACCTCGCGCCCACGCTCGACGCCGCCCTCGCCGAGCTCGACACCGCAGCCGAGCTGCTGGCCGAGGCCCGCGAGGCGCTGCAGAAGGCGCCCAAGCGGGCGGGCGGCAAGAAGGACGGCGCGCAGCGGGAGCTGAAGCTGCTGCGCCAGGTGTTCCGGGCCTTTCCGGTGCCGGTCATCGTGCTGGACAGCGGCGGCGTGGTCAGGCGGATCAACCCCGAGACCTCGCAGATGCTCGGCAGCCCCGACGGCTACCTCGTGGGCCGGTCGTTCCCGCTGCTGGTGGACGTGTCGCGGCGGGCGGCGTTCCGGTCACATCTGACGGCGGTGCTGCAGACGGGCCAGCCGTCGGCGTTCGAGACGCGGCTGGCGCATCAGGGGCGCACGCACACCGTCCAGCTGGCGCTGACCAGGATGACCATGCCGGGCGAGCCGCAGCAGATGGTGGCGGCGGTGGCGCTGCCGACCGAGGTGCAGCTGTCCGAGCCGGGCGCTGGGCGGCCCGAGCAGTCCGACGGGGCGCTGCTGCTGGCGGCGGCCAAGCGGCAGGACCTGCTGGTCAAGATGGCCAATCTGCTGCTCGATGAGGAGGCGCTGCTGCGCCCGGTCGCGCTGCCGAGGGCGACGCGGCTGCTGGCGGCCGAGTGGGCCGACTGGGTGATCGCGGACATGGTGCGCGGCGGGGTGCCGCGCCGCTCGGTCGTGGTGGCGCCGAAAAACCATCCACTGGGCGATCTGGTCCGCCAAGTGGAATCCGCGGATCCGGCGGGCAGCCAGGTCGTGATGCAGGTGCTGGAGCGCGGCTCCGGCGTGGTGCAGGAGATGCTGGACGACGACGGCCTGCTCGGGTTCTGCGCGGACGGGCCGCTGCTGACGGCGATGGGCGCGGGCTCGATGCTGTGCGTGCCGATCGGCTCCGGAGACGGCGTGCTCACGCTGGTGCGCGCGCACGACCGGCGTCCGTTCGCGCTGGCCGACCTGGCCGTCATGCAGGAGGTGGGGCTGCAGCTCGGGCTGGCGGTACGGGCCCAGACCAGCTTCCAGACCCGGTCGCGGGCGGCGGACGCGCTGTCGGCGAGCGTGGCCCCCCGCAAGCTGCCCGACGTGCCCGGCTACGAGGCGGCGGCCGTCTACCATCCCGGGGCGTCGGTGGGCGCCGAGTTCTACGACGTGTTCCCGGTGTCCTGCGGGTGGGGGTTCGCGCTGGGCGGCGCCGTCGGCAAGGGCGAGGAGGCCGCGTCGGTCAGCGCGATGGTACGCGGCGGCCTGCGCGTGCTCGGCGTCTGGGAGTCCGACCCCGACCTGGTGATGCGCAAGGTCAACGAGGCCCTGGTCGCTCAGGGCACCGGCATGTTCGTGATGGCCGTGGCGGGCTTCGTGAAAGGGCGCGAGATCAGGCTGTCGTCGGCCGGGCACCATCCCGCCGCGCTGCTGCAGGCCGACGGCGGCGTGCGCTTCGCCGCGGGCGGCGGCGTGCCGCTGGGCCTCGCGCCGGAGGCGGAGACCGCCGTGGAGCGGCTGACGGTGGCCGCGGGCGAGACGCTGGTGCTGTATTCGGAGGGGCTGATCTCCTCCAGGAGCGACCAGGGGGAGCCGTACGGCGAGGAGCGGCTGGCCGACGTGCTCGGCCGGTGCGCGGGGCAGTCGCCGTCCACCGTGGTCAAGGCGCTGGAGGCCGACAGGCACGCGTTCTCGGGCGGTCAGGTGTGGGACGAGATCGTGATCGTCGCGCTCCGGGGCGTCTGACCTGCGAAGTCAAGATGTCTGTTTTTGGGGGGTTTCCGAGCGAGTCAAACCTGGGTATGGTCAGAAGCGTAGACATGTGCCTAAGACGCAGGCGCACCTTTCAGTCTTTCTTCGCTGAGGTGTGCCATGAATATCGCGATCGTAGCTTCCGCCGAGAGCAACCGGCGTGACCGCATCCTTTCCGTCGCCCGTGAGCTCGGCCGCGAACATCACGTCACCGTCTACTCCCGTCGTGACAGCATTGAGGGCAAGCCCAAGACGCGGGTGGCCCCGGGGGTCACGTTGGAGCAGATCGACGTGGGCCCGGCTCAGGAGTTGTCGGCCCACGACATCGTGCCGTACCTGAACGACGTCGGCGAGCACCTGATGCGGCGGTGGAGCCAGGACAGGCCCGACGTGATCCACGCGCATTCGTGGACCGGTGGGCTGGTCGCGGTGGCGGGCGCCAACGGGCTGGGGGTGCCGGTCACGCAGACGTTCCACACGGTCGACGCCATGCACAAGGAGCTGGAGCTGGCCCTCGGCCGCCGGGCCAGCGCGGTCATCGCGGGCTCCGGGGACGAGGAGTCGGCGCTGATACGGCTGGGCGTGCCGCGCAACCACATCGCCGTCGTCCCGTACGGCGTCGACACCGAGCGCTTCCAGCGCCGCGGCGCGGTGGCCACGAAGGGCACGCGCAAGCGGCTCCTGCACGTCGGGCCGCTGACGGTGGATCGCGGCGCGGACACCATCGTGCGGGCGCTGCCGGGGCTCGGCGACGTCGAACTGGTCATCGCGGGCGGCCCCGAGCCCGAGGACCTCGACACCGACCAGGACGCCCGCCGGCTGCGCGCGCTGGCCGAGCAGCTCGAGGTCGCCGACCAGGTGACGCTGCTGGGCCAGGTCAAGCGGTCCACCGTGCCGAAGCTCATGCGCAGCGCGGACGCCGTGGTGTCGGTGCCGCGCGAGGCCGTGACGGGCATCGTCGCGCTGGAGGCGATGGCCTGCGGCGTACCGGTGATCGCCTCGGCCGTCGGCGCCCACCTGGACTCCGTCATCGACGGCGTCACCGGGCTGCTGGTGCCTCCGGACCGGCCCGCGCGCACCGCGCGGCTGGCCCGCGAGCTGCTGTGGGACCCCACCCTGCGGACCGCGCTGGGCTACGCCGGCGCCGACCGGGCGCGCTCGCGCTACTCCTGGGAGCGGGTGAGCCAGGAACTGGTACGGGTGTACGAGGCGGCCTGCGCCTGAAGCACCGAAACCCCGGCAGGCGGCAGCAGCCGCCTGCCGGCACCATGACCCGGCACCATGACCCGGCACCATGACCCGGCACCATGACATGGTCAGGATCCGCAGAGCCGGGCGGCCTTGAGCCCCAGGTGCACGGCCAGGCGGTCGTCGCCGTCCGAAAGATCCCGGTGGGTGAGGCGCTCGGCCTTGCCCAGCCGGTAGTAGAGCGTCTGGCGGTGGATGCCGAGCTCGGCGGCCGTCTTCTGGGCGTGGCCGCCGTGGTCGAGGTAGGCCTCCACGGTCTCGGCCAGCTCGCCGTCCAGGACCGCGGTCTCGGCCGCCAGCTCGCGCAGGTCCGCCTGGCCGAGCCTGGCCAGCAGGCGGTGCACGCCCAGGTCCTCCCAGCGGGCGACGGGCGCGTACCGGGGGAAGTGCTCGGCGACGCGCAGGGCGTGGCGGGCCTCGCGCCAGCTCAGCCAGGCGTCGGCCGGGTCCGCCCGGGGCGCGCCGATGCCGGCGGCGGTGCCGTACGCGCTCTGCAGGGTCTGCGCCACCTCGCCCGCGAGGTGGGCGGGGGCGAGCAGGGCGACGGGCGAGCCGGGGCGGGCCAGGACGCCGCGCGGCAGCGTCCAGAGGGCGGCGAGGCGCTCGGCCGACTCGCGTACGGCGATCGCCGCGACGGGGCCCGGCACCTCGATGGCCGCGCCCGCCCGCTCGGACGGGTCGGCAGAGAAGAGGGAGAGCAGGCCGCGGCCGAGGTCCTGCCGGCTCCTGGCCTCCTGGGCGAGGGCGGCGGCGGCCCTGGCCACCAGCGGCGCGACGGGTTCGAGCGCGGTGAGCGAGCCCGAGTCGAGCAGCCAGAGATAGCCGTAGGCGACCTCGCCGTGGCGCAGCGGCCAGCACACCCTGGCCAGGACCCCGAGCTCGGCGTCGGCGGGGATCCGGATCGGGCCGGGGGCCTTGGCGATGCCGTAGCGCTCGAAGTAGTCGCGCACCTCTCCGGTGGCGCGCCGGCGCAGGATCGACTCCTGGCGGACCGTGTCGATGTCGCCGTGCTGCGCCCCGTACGCCAGCAGCCGGAACGAGCGGTCCTCCAGCGTCGCGGACGCCCCCAGCCGGGCGGCGATCTCGTCGACGATCTCTTGCAGGTCTGCCGTGTTGTGCATTTGTATGACAGCCTGCCACATCGGCCGTTACGCACGTCGATGGCCCCCGCTGAGCTGCGTTTTTAGACTTGAGGCATGCTGGGTCAAGTGCTCCTCGCCGCGTCCGGGAGCGGCGTCGTACGTCGTGCCGTGTCGGCCTTCCCGCTCACCAGGAAGGTGGTCGATCGGTTCGTCGCGGGCGAGAGCGTCCAGGAGGCCCGCGACGCCATCGAGCGCCTGCGCGACATGAAACTCGCCGTCACCGTCGACCACCTCGGCGAGGAGACGCGCGACGCGCGGGCCGCCGAGGCCACCGCGGACGCCTACCTCACGCTGCTCGACGCCGTCAGGCCGCTCGACCTCGGCGTCCGGGGCGAGGTGTCGGTGAAGCTGTCGGCCGTGGGGCAGCGGCTCGACGACGCGATGGCGCTGGAACACGCCCGCGAGATCTGCGCCGCGGCGGCGCGCAACGGCTCGACCGTCACGCTCGACATGGAGGATCACACCACCGTCGACTCGACGCTGACCATCCTGCGCAAGCTGCGCGAGGACTACCCGTCGACCGGTGTGGCGATCCAGGCCTACCTGTTCCGCAGCGAGGCCGACTGCCGCGACCTGTCCGCCGAGGGCTCCCGGGTGCGCCTGGTCAAGGGCGCCTACCGCGAGCCCGCCTCCGTCGCCCACCAGGGCCGCGGCGCCGTGGACAAGGCGTACGTGCGATGCCTGCGGATCCTCATGGCGGGGAAGGGGTACCCCATGGTGGCGACGCACGACGATCGCATGATCGCGATCACGGAGGTGCTCGCCGACCGGTTCGGGCGGACGATCGGCGACCACGAGTTCCAGATGCTCTACGGAATCCGGACCGACCTGCAGGAGTCCCTGGCCGGGGCCGGCCACACGGTCCGCGTCTACGTCCCCTACGGCGACGACTGGTACGGCTACTTCATGCGCCGCCTCGCGGAGCGCCCCGCCAACGTCGCCTTCTTCCTTCGCGCCCTTGGGGGTAAGTAATGGATGCCATCAGCAACGTCCCCGTTCCTGCCAACGAGCGCATCTACGGGTACGCGCCGGGCAGCGCCGAGCGGTCGGCGCTGGAGGACCGCATCAAGGACCTGGCCGGGTCGTCGATCGACCTGACCATGACGATCGACGGCGAGCAGCGCCTCGGCGCGGGCGCTCCCATCGACGTGGTGCAACCGCACAACCACGCTGCCGTCCTGGGCCGTACCAACGACGCTACGGCCCGGGACGTGCGGGACGCCGTTGACGCGGCGCTGCGGGCGGCGCCGGCGTGGCGGGCCCTGTCGTTCGACGAGCGGGCGGCGATCTTCCTCAAGGCCGCCGACCTGCTGGCCGGGCCGTGGCGGGCCACGCTCAACGCGGCGACCGTGCTGGGCCAGTCGAAGTCGGTACAGCAGGCGGAGATCGACTCGGCCTGCGAGCTGATCGACTTCCTGCGCTTCAACGTGGCCTACGCGCGCCAGCTCTACGCCGACCAGCCGATCTCGTCGCCCGGCGTGTGGAACCGGATGGAGTACCGGCCGCTCGAAGGCTTCGTGCTGGCGATCACGCCGTTCAACTTCACCGCCATCGCCGGAAATCTGCCGACTTCTGCGGCTTTGATGGGGAATGTCGTCGTCTGGAAGCCGTCGCCCACCCAGCAGTTCGCCGCGCACTTCACGATGCGGCTGCTGGAGGCCGCCGGGCTGCCTCCCGGCGTGATCAACATGGTCACCGGCAACGGCCAGGCCGTCTCCGAGGTGGCGCTCGCGCACCCGGCCCTGGCCGGGATCCACTTCACCGGCTCCACGGCGACGTTCCAGCACCTGTGGAGCACCATCGGTCAGAACATCGCCTCCTACCACGGCTACCCGCGCCTCGTCGGCGAGACCGGCGGCAAGGACTTCGTGCTGGCCCACCCGTCCGCCGACCCGGCCGTCCTCTCGACGGCGCTGGTCAGGGGCGCCTTCGAGTACCAGGGGCAGAAGTGCTCGGCGGCCTCGCGGGCGTACGTGCCGCGCTCGGTCTGGAACCGGATGCGCGACGACTTCGTGGCCACCGCCGAGTCGCTGACCGTGGGCGACGTGTCGGGCGACCTGTCGACGTTCATGGGCGGGGTCATCGACGCCCGGGCCTTCGCCAAGCACAAGGAGGCCATCGACCGGGCGCGGGCGGCCGCGAACATCGACGTCCTCACCGGCTCGTACGACGACAGCGTCGGCTACTTCGTCAAGCCGACCATCCTGGAGTCGGCCGACCCCACCGACGAGATCTTCGTCAAGGAGTACTTCGGGCCCATCCTGGGCGTGCACGTCTACGAGGACCGCGACTTCGACACGGTGCTCGACCAGATGGAGGGCATCGCCCCGTACGCGCTGACCGGCTCGATCATCGCCCAGGACCGCTACGCCATCGCGTCGGCGTCCGACCGGCTGCGCTTCGCGGCGGGCAACTTCTACGTCAACGACAAGCCGACGGGCGCGGTCGTGGGCCAGCAGCCGTTCGGCGGCGCCCGCGCCTCGGGCACCAACGACAAGGCGGGCTCGATCTTCAACCTGATCCGCTGGGTGAACGCCCGCACGATCAAGGAGACGTTCGTCCCGCCCACCGACCATCGTTATCCGCACATGGGCTGATTTTTCAGCCCATCAAGCCCATGAGCCCCCCGGTCCTGCCCCGGGGGGCTCATGGCGTAATGTGCAATATTTGTGTCGTTGACGCCTTGACAGGCCCGCCACCAGCATGAAGACATGCAGCGACGGGTTCTCATGGTGGTCTTCCCCGGCTTCCAGCTGCTCGACCTGGCCGGGCCGTCCGACGTGTTCGCGACGGCGGCGCTGCTGGCGCCCCAGGACGGATACCAGGTCGAGGTGGCGGCCGTGCGGGCCGGTCCCGTGCCCTCGGGGAACGGGATCGCCGTCACGGCCCGCGCCCTCGGCGAGGTCACCGGGCCCGTCGACACGCTGATGGTCGTGGGCGGGATGTCGGTCCCCGAGCAGCTGGGCGACCGGGAGCTCGTCGAGGCCGTCGCCCGGCTGGCCGCGGGCGCGCGGCGGGTCGCGTCCGTGTGCAACGGGGCGTTCCTGCTGGCCGAGGCCGGGCTGCTGGACCACCGGCGGGCCACCACGCACTGGCTCGCCGCCGGCGAGCTGGACGCCCGCTACGCGTGCGTCGAGGTGGACGCCGACCCCCTCTACATCGAGGACGGCAACGTCTGGACCTCGGCGGGCGTGCTGTCCGGCGTGGACCTCGCGCTCGCGCTGGTGGCCAGGGACCACGGCCACGCGCTCGCCCGCGACGTCGCCCGCGGCCTCGTGGTGTACCTCCACCGGCCGGGCGGGCAGAGCCAGTTCAGCACCCCGATGCGGGCCATGACGCCGCGCAGCGAGCCGCTGAGGGAGCTGCAGGCCTACATCGACGCGAACCCCGCCGCCGACCTGAGCGTCCCCGCGCTCGCCGGCCGGGTGGGGATGAGCGAGCGCCACTTCTCCCGCGTCTTCACCGAGCAGACCGGCCTGTCACCCGGCCGGTACGTCGAACGCAGCCGCGCCGAGGCCGCCAGGCGGCTCCTGGAGGTCACCGCCCACCCGCTGGACCGGGTGGCCAGGGAGTCGGGGCTCGGCACGCCGGAGACCCTCTACCGCGTCTTCCGCCGCCACTGGCGGATCTCACCCGGCGACCACCGTCGCAGGTTCCGATCGAAGGAGAAGTAAGCGATGCATGTGGCGATCCTGCTCTATCCCCGTTTCACCGCGCTCGACGCGGTCGGGCCGTACACGGTGCTGGCCTTCGCGCCCGGCTGGACGGTCACGTTCGTCGCGGCCGAGCCCGGGCCGGTCACCGACGACCGGGGCACGCTCACCCTCACCGCCACGGCCTCCTACGAGGACCTGCCCCACCCCGACGTGATCGTGGTGCCGGGCGGCCCGGGGACGTTCGACGTCATGTCCGACGAGGCGCTGCTGGGCTGGCTGCGGGAGGCCCACGAGCACAGCCGGTGGACGACCTCGGTGTGCAGCGGCTCGTTCGTCCTGGCGGCCGCGGGGCTGCTGGAGGGGCTGACGGCGACCAGCCACTGGGCCCTGCTCGACATGCTGCCGCAGTACGGGGCCGAGCCGGTGAGCGAGCGCGTCGTCACCCAGGGCCGGATCGTGACCGCGGCGGGGGTGTCGGCGGGGATCGACATGGCGCTGACGCTGCTGGCGCAGGCCACCGACGAGACCACGGCGCAGTCGGTGCAGCTCGTGATCGAGTACGACCCGCATCCGCCGTTCGACGCCGGGTCGCCCAGGACGGCGCCGGAGGGCCTGACCGAACTGGCGCTCAAGCTCATCAGCTGACCCGCTACGACTGCACGGCCAGCTTCACCGGCGCCACGCCGTGGGTCGCCCAGTGGACCGCGATCTTCCGCACCACGGCCCGGGAGAGGTATGTCTCCTCGCCGTCCTCGATCCACAGCCGTTCGCCGGCCTTGTCGAGGATCACGTGGCCGAGGACGCATCCCGTGCCCTCGGAGTACTGATACCGGGCCTGGCCGGCGTCCTCGCCGACCTTCTCGATGAGAGCGTAGAGCGCCACGGCGGCCAGTGTACTGGTCCGCCTCAGGGCCGCCCGGGCTGTGGGCGGTCCTGAGGCGTGCCCTCCTCCGCCGGCCCCTGACCGGCTCTCACCGGCAGCACGTCGAAGTGGATGACCACGCGTCCCGTCGACGGATCGCGGGAGTCCGGCGACGCGATCTCCCTGCGGTCCGACAGCGCGCGATACCGCTCCAGCACCTCGAACACCTCGTCCCGCAGCGCCGCGCTCTCCTCCGGCGTGAGCCGCAGCGACCGCCGCCCGTAGCCGCTCGCGCGCACCCACTCCTCGGGCGCCCGCGCCTCCTCCTCGCGCCACCGGGCCAGCTCCGCGCCGCGCTGGCGCACCAGGTCGTCCAGCAGGAACTCCATCGCGCTGGCCGTCTCGGGGTCGGAGCCCGGCTCCCCGAAGGTGAACCCGCCGGGCGTGATGCGCCAGTACTTCTCCTTGCCGCGCCCCATCCCCGGCACGACCTCGATCATGCCGTGCCCGGCCAGCTCCCTCAGGTGGTAGCTCGTGGCGCCGGTGTTCTGCCCGAGCAGGGCGGCGAGCTTGGTGGCCGTGGAGGGGCCGTGCTCGTCCAGCAGCTCGTAGATCCGCAGCCGCAGCGGGTGGGCGAACGACTTCAGGGCGTTCGCGTCGAGCGTGCGGGCGGAGAAGCTCTTGCTCTGCATGCTATGCAAGCCTATCTTTGCAAAGAAAACTATGCACACTTTCCCTTACACACTATCGGAGTGAGCCGTGGGGCGTTCGTTCGGATTTCTCTTGTCCTCCACCGCGCTGTCGAACCTGGCCGACGGCGTGCTGAAGGTCGGGGCGCCGCTGCTGGCCGTGTCGATGACCCGTTCGCCCACGCTGGTGTCGCTGGCGGGGGCGGCCGCGACGGTGCCGTGGCTGCTCCTCGCGCTGCACGCCGGGGCCCTCGCCGACCGGCTCGACCGCCGCCGCATCATGGTCGTGGCCAACGTCGCCCGGGCCGCGATCCTCTCCCTCGCCGGGCTCGCGGCCCTGCTCGGCCTGCTCGACCTGTGGGTGCTGCTGGCGGCCGTGCTCCTGGCCGGGGTGGCCGAGGTCTTCGCCGACGTCTCGGCGCAGTCGATCCTGCCCATGACCGTGCCTCAGGGCCACCTGACCAGGGCGAACGGCCGTGTCTCCACCGCCCAGATGATCGGCAACGACTTCGTCGGGGCCCCGCTGGCGGGCCTGCTCGTCGTGACCCTCCCCGCCGTCGTCTTCGGCGCCCCGGCCCTCCTGTACGGCGCCGCGGGCCTGCTGTTGCTGGGCATGCGCGGCACGTACCGGATGGACGTCCCTCGCGCGCAGGGGCGGCGGCCGCTGCGGCGGGACATCGGCGAGGCGCTGCGGTACCTGTGGTCCCACCGGGTGCTGCGCAGCCTGGCCATCACGGCCGGGCTGCTCAACCTCGCCAACGCCGCCTACTTCGCCGTCTTCGTGCTGTGGGCCGTCGGCGACGGGTCGCGGATCGGGCTGGAGCCGGGCGAGTACGGCCTGATGACGACCGCGTTCGCCGTCGGGGCGCTCCCGGGGTCCCTGCTGTCGGGGTGGGTCGCGGGGCGCTTCGGGGAGTTCCGCGCGCTCGTGGGGTGCTGGCTGACGACCAGCCTCCTGCTCATCGTGCCGGTGGTCGTGCCCTCCCCGTGGACGCTCTACCCGACGGCGGTGCTGTGGGGCGTGGTGGGCGCGGCGGGCAACGTCCTGGTGATCTCGGCGCGGCAGCGGCTGATCCCGGCCGAATTGCTCGGAAGGGTCAATTCGGCATACCGCCTCGTCGGCATGGGCGGGATGCCGCTCGGGGCGGCTCTGGGAGGCGTCGTGGCCGAGTTCGCGGGGCTTGGCGCCGTCCTCGTGGGCGCCACTGGAGTATGTTTGGGGGGTGTCGGACTGGTGTGGCGCGCGTTGTCTGATCGAATTTCTAGGCCGTTGACCAGCGCACCCGCACTTTCCGACATATCAGGATCACGTTAGGCACCCTACGGCCTGTGCTGAAGTGACATGATTATCCCCGAGCAAGAGGGGATGGTATGCGGGAGATCGGCGGACGGTACCTCCTGAACGAGGAGGCCGGTCGTGGGGGTATGGGTGTCGTCTGGCGTGCGTTCGATCAGCTCCTCCACCGTACGGTGGCACTGAAGGAGCTGACCTTGGCCGGTGAGGCCGAGATGGTGCGCCGCCGGGTGCTGCGTGAGGCCAGGATGGCTGCCGGGCTGACGCACCCTAACATCGTCACGGTCCACGACCTGATCGAAGAGGGCGGCAAGCTCTGGATCGTGATGGAATACCTGGACGGGCTCTCGTTGCACCAGCTGCTCTCCCAGGTGGGCACCTTACCGGCCCAGTCGGTCGCCGCGATCGGGCAGCATCTGCTCGCCGCGCTACGGACCGCCCACCAGGCCGGAGTGCTGCATCGCGACGTGAAGCCCGCCAATGTGATGCTGACCGGCGACCGGGTGGTGCTGACCGACTTCGGCATAGCGACCGCCGAGGGCGACATCCGGATGACCAGGTCACGGCGGTTGCGGGGCACTCCGGCGTTCATGGCGCCCGAGCGGCTGCACGGGGGGCCGGCCAGCAAGGAGGCCGACATGTGGTCCTTCGGCGCCACCCTCTACAGCGCCGTCGAGGGCCAGCCACCCTACCCGGGCCAGGACGCGGCCACGGTGCTCGGCATGGCCCGCAGCGGCCCGTACCCACCGCCCCGGCGCGCCGGGGTGATGCGGCCGCTCATCGAGGGCCTGCTCCACCACGACCCGGTACGGCGCTACACGCCTGACCAGACGGCGGGCCTGCTGGCCGGCATGCGCGCCAGCTCGTTTCAGGCCGCCATCTGACCTGGATCATGGTCCCCTGCCGGGTCGCCTGCCCGGCAGAATCTCCAGGCGGATGTCGTCGTTCTCCGGCAGGACGTACGTACGGCCTCCGCCGTCCCGCCAGCCCTGCTCGCTCACCGGCGGCACGAGGTAGTACCGGTCGTCGCGGACGAGCAGGAGCCGCATTCCCGTGTAGGAGCGCCGGTATTTCCCGCTGCTGTATTTCTGGTGCTCGACGCCCGAAGGGTTGATTGACAGGTCGTCCTTCGGCCAGATCACCACCTGGGTCCGTTCGGGCAGATCGCGCACGGCCTGCTCGGCCGTCCTCGTACCCCGGCCGTTGGCGTACAGAGACGCGGCCCAGAGCAGCGAGAATATGGCCACGGCCACGCTGAAGGCGAAGGCGATCCTGCTGGACCTCCGGCCCGGCGACGGCCAGGTCAGCAACAGCAGGCCGAGGGCCGACAACGCGAGCAGCTGGTACGTGCCCGTCTGCCACCACCGGTTGAGGACGGCGACGGCGCAGACGAGCCCGGCGAGCGCGAGAACCCCTCCCACGACCCTGACGTCCGGCACGATCGGAACCCGGCTCCGCAGGCGCGTCCCGGTCTCTCGCAGCCGTCGCGGCAGGAACCTGCGGGGCGGAGGTGGTGGGCTGCGGCGACGGCTCCGGTGACGCCTCGGGCGGGGGCACGGGGGACGGCTCAGGATCCGAGCGTGTGGTCGTGGGCTGCGGGACCGTAATGGTGTAGGACGGGGTGTCGGGCGGTGCGATCAAGGAGCACGGCAACGGCGCCTCACCACTGCCGGTCGGACACGGCCTCCGCCTGGATTGCGTCGGTCGGAGAGTGCGCGTGCCGTGCTTCGCCGAGTTGTCCGGCGCCCTCGACCCTGACCTGGACGCGATCGGCGTCGTCGACGCTGGCGGGTTCACCTCCGCGTCGCCGCACGCGCAGACCGATCCCAGCAGGAACGCGGTGACGATGATCTCGGCCACCGAACTCCGCGGACATTCCGCCGGGTCCTCCTCGCGCGCGACGCCGTCACGGGAATCATCACCGCGCGCGAGCGGGGCGTTACAGCGTTACCGCCCATGATCCCGCACCTCGGAGTGTGCGCTATGGTTGTGACGTTCCGCCCCACGGGGCGGCCGGGACGTAGCGCAGCTTGGTAGCGCACTTGACTGGGGGTCAAGGGGTCGCAGGTTCAAATCCTGTCGTCCCGACGGTTGGGCAAGGCCCGTCATCCGGAAGGTTGCGGGCCTTTCGCATGCTCCCGCCCGCCCGGGTCAGTCCTCGTTCTCCGTGGCGAAGCGCATGCCCGGTGGGGCGATGCCGCGCCACAGGTATGTCGTGACCTCCCGGCCCGCGGCGGGTTCGCCGGCCGCGTCCGCGGGAGCGGGCCAGCCGAGTCCGCGGTAGACGCGGCGCCGGTGCAGGTCGAAGACGGACTGCATGAGCAGCCCGTACGCGCGGGCCTTGGCGAGCACGGCGCCGTAGTAGACGGCGGGGCAGCCGATGAGGGCGACCAGCGGGGCCCACCGGTTCCAGGGTGTCCAGACGGCGAAGAGCAGGCACCACAGCCACAGCCGGACGGCGTCGTCGAGGCCCTTGCGCGCCAGCGTGAGCTCCGCCTGGGTCTCCTTGTCCAGCGAGAGCCACAGGTGGGGCCAGCACAGGACGGGGTCGAGGCCGTACCGGACGCGGGGACGGTTCTCGGCGGCGCGCAGGATGTTGCCCAGGCGGGTGGGCATGGTGGACGAGTCCTCCGCCGGGAGGTCGAAGAGCTGCTGCTCGGCGACCGCGCGCAGGCGCTCGTCCTCGGGGTCCGCCTCGCCGTGGAACGCCTTGGCGGTCAGCTCCCGCAGGTTCTTCTCGATGCGCTCGCGGCGGCGTACGGTCTGCTCCCGCAGCGGAGCCGCGAGGAGCTCGGGCCAGTAGCCTTCCAGCAGGCGGAGTACGGGCAGCGTCAGGTGTTCGGCGAGGACCGCCGAGGCCGCGACGAGCATGAGCACGGCGGCGAGCAGGAGCAGCTGCAGCACCGTCGGGAGGGTGGCCAGGCCGGCGGCCCAGGTGCTGCCGTAGCCGGAGGTCCACAGGGCGAGCAGGCCGCCGGCCCAGAAGGCGAAGGCGGGGGTCAGCACGCGGGGGGCGAGCTGTTCGACGAGGCTGGTGCCGAGGCTCTGGCCGATCGGGTTCACGGGCTCGTCCCGCCCTCGTGGTCGCGGACCAGGGGAGCGCCGTCGTTGGGGCAGGTGGGAACGGGTTTGGCCAGGTCGAGGTGGAACCATTCGTAGCCGTCCTGCGGGCAGACGTACCTGGGCGGCATCGGCGCGCGGCCGAGGCCCGGGGGCGGTTGCACGCCGAGGCCGCTCTCGCTGCCGACCAGCTCGGCGGCGCGCTCGCGAAGGGATGGGTGGCGGCGCAGGAAGCCTAGGAACTCCTCCTCGACCGGCTCGCCGCCGCGTCCGCGTTCGATCAGGGCGGACAGCTCCTCGGCCGTGGCGGCGACTTCGCGGGGGGCCAGCAGCGTGGGCAGTTCGGCGAGCAGGCGGTCGGCGAGTTCGATCGTGGCGGCGTCCCCCATGGAGCCCTCCTCCCCTCAGCGTCCGATGCAGCAGCGGGCCGGTCGGGTGGTCTCCTGCTGCCGTGCAAGGCCCCCGCTGAACGTCGAGCGCATCCATCGTTGCGCGGCGCGCGGGGCGGCGGCGGGCGACAGGCCGTCGCGGCGACGATTTTCGTAAAAGGCGACCATGGGGAGAAGGGAGCGGCTGGGGTCAGCGTTCCGGTGGGCGTCCGCCCACGGCGTGGAGCGCGTCGATGTACCCGCCGCCGACGTCGAACCGCGTGATGTCCGCCGTCCTGGTCGTGGAGCGCGTACGCACCCAGTCCGCCGCCGGGCCGATCTCCTGGAGACGCAGCCGTTTCCCCCGGTCGATCCCTCGGGCGCGGCCGATGTAGCAGACGTGCGGGTCGACTCTCTCGACGTGCACGGCCATGAGGGGGAACGCCGTGGTCAGCGTTTGGATCAAGCCCTTGGTGTAGTCCAGGTCGGCGCCTGCCGGCAGCCGGGGGCGTTCCCCGCGCAGCACCAGGGCTCGATGGGCCACCATCGCGCCCTTCCAGCCGGAACGGGTGGCATGGGCGATGTCGCGCAGCCGCACGGCCGAGTAGCCGTCCAGCCGGTACGCGTCGGAGATGGTGTGCAGAAGCACCCATTTGCGGCCGATGCCCACCACATACGCGTCGAGCCGGTCGGCGCCGTCGATGTCACGGCTGACTCGCACCGGCTTGCCGGAATCTCTCGCCCTCGTCAGGGCCTCGAGGATCTTCTTCGCCATGAGCAGAGATCGTCCCATTCTGGATGCCTGGACAGCTAGAAGAGGGTCAGCGGGTCTGCGGGCTCGGGGTCGGGGAGCGGGGTCAGGCCGGGGAGGCGGGCGCGTACCGCCTCGTGGAAGTCGCGGGCCAGCTTCGGAGCGTCGGCGTTGTCCGGCGTGTGCACGAAGAACGTGGGGGAGCGGCCCTCCCGCAGCCAGTCGGTGACGACGTCCAGCCACGGCCCCCAGCCCTCGACGGTGCGGGCCTCGGCGTCCCGGCCCAGGTAGCGGACGATCGGGTGGCCGGTGAGGGCGCGCGTGCGGCGGGGCACGCGGGGCTTCTTGGTCCACGCGTCGCGCTCGGCGTCGCTGGTCGGCGGGCTCTGGAAGAGCGTCGTGGTGTCGAACGGGACCCACTCGGCGTCCGCGGCCGCCAGGACGCGCTCCAGGAGCCGTCCGGATCGCTCGTCCTCGAAGAAGGCGCGGTGGCGGACCTCGACGGCGTACCGGTGGGAGCGGGGGAGCCGGTGCAGGAAGGCCGCGAGCGTGCCGAGGTCGGTGGGGGAGAAGGAGCCGGGCAGCTGGATCCAGAGCGCGTGGGCTCGCGGGCCCAGCGGCTCGATGGCGTCCAGGAAGGCGTGGAGGTGCTCGTCGGCGCCGATCAGGCGGTGCTCGTGGGTGATGGGCTTGGGGAGCTTGACGACCATGCGGAAGTCGGGGGCGGTCTGGCCGGCCCACGACTCCACCGTGGCGCGCGTGGGGGTCGCGTAGAAGGTCGTGTTGCCCTCCACCGCGTCGCACCAGGTCGCGTACGAGCGCAGCCGCTCCCTGGGCGGGAGGTGGCCGGGGAGGAATCGACCTTGCCAGCGCGCATGAGTCCACATCGCGCATCCCACGTGAAGCCGCATGCTCTCGACGGTATCGGAGATCCGTTGAGACGCTGTCATGGTCATCGACGGGCGAAAGGAAGGGCAATCCATGCCTCGTGTCCGACTGCTTCTCGTGATCGTCCTCATCGCGGTGAGCGCCGTGGCCGCGCCCGCGGCGGCCGCGCAGGAGTTCCGCGTGCTGCAGCTCAACCTGTGCCACAGCGGCGTCAACACCTCCTGCTTCAACGGCGCCGCCACCCTCCAGGAGGCGAACGCGGTCATCGCCGCCAAGCAGCCCCACGTCGTCTCCCTCAACGAGATCTGCCGGAACGACCTGCCCCAGCTGGCCCCCGCCATGGGCAGTGGTTTCTCCACGTTCGCCCCGGCCCGCCGTCCCGACGGCACGCCCGTGCGCTGCACCAACGGGGACGAGTACGGCAACGGCCTGATCTTCCGCTCCCCGGCCGCCGGGACCGTCTTCTCCGGCCAGTACGCCACCCAGGACAGCGGCAGCGAGAAGCGCGTCTACGTGTGCGCCGAGTTCGCGGACCTCGTCGGGTGCAGCACCCACCTGTCGACCACCGGGAACGTCGCCATGGCCCAGTGCAAGGCGGCGATCGCCCTGCTGCGCGACCGGGCCGTCGCGGGCCGGCAGACGTTCCTGGCGGGCGACTTCAACCTCAAGTACGCCCCGCTGATCGGGCCCAACGTCCAGGACTGCAACGCGGCGCCGTTCTTCAGGAAGGGGGACGGCAGCGTGCAGCACGTCTTCGCGGCCAACCTGGGTTTCGTGCGGACGGAGGTGACCGGCATGACGTACACGGACCACCCCGCCCTGCTTGTCGTGCTGTCCCGGCCCTGAGACGGATCGAGGCTGACGGACTGCCCGGCGAAGGGCGCACGACAGGACCGCGAAACGTCGCCCCGCGAGGACTCGCCTCGCGGGGCGACGGCGATTTCGATCGGCCTACCCCTCGTCGCCGTCGTCCGGTGGGACGGGCTTGGGAGGGATGGGGATCGGAGGCTGCGCCACCGGGGTGGCAGCCTGGTGGACGGTGGCCGCGCCGGCGGACGGTGTGGCGAGCGAGGCCGAGGTGATGACGGTGGATGCCACCAAGGCAGCGGCGGCGAGGAGGCGTACGAGCATCAGAGATCACTCCGTGACATGTGGGCTGACGGAGGACTCCCCCGGGGAACGTCGGGTGCGGTGCATGAACCACTTTTCACGGTAGCGGGGGTGACCTGCGGAGTCTCCCGGCAAGAGGCAAAGCCTTTCCAGGCCCGAGCCCTGGATCGGCACAGCGCGTCGAGACCATCCCGGGTGAGCCGATCGCCGAGCGGTCGCGTGAACCTCGACGTCCATGCCGTCACCAGGTGACCGGCAGCTCGTGCTACGCCGAAGACCGGCACCCGCGGCCGGCGATGCCCATGCGAAAGTTGTCATACGAGTGATGGCTTCGTATGATGACTGACAACATCGCCGCCTACCCTCTTGGACCGCCCATGGCCGCCGACCGTATCCGCCACGTCTCGCTCTCCTCCGTCACCCTTCCGCTCGACGTCCCCATCAGCGACGCCAAGGTGCTCACCGGGCGGCAGAAGCCGATGACCGAGATCGCCTTCCTGTTCGCCGAGATCACGACCGAGGACGGTCACGAGGGCACCGGGTTCAGCTACTCCAAGAGGGCGGGCGGTCCCGCGCAGTACGCCCACGCCAAGGAGGTCGGGGCCAACCTGATCGGCCAGGACCCCTCCGACATCGGCAAGGTGTACGACACCCTGCTGTGGGCGGGCGCCTCGGTCGGCCGGTCCGGGGTCGCCACGCAGGCGCTGGCCGCGATCGACGTCGCGCTGTGGGACCTGAAGGCGAAGCGGGCGGGGCTGCCGCTGGCCAAGCTGCTGGGGTCCTATCGCGACTCGGTCCGGACGTACAACACCTCGGGCGGCTTCCTGCACGCGCCGATCGAGGAGGTCAAGGCCCGCGCCACCCAGTCGCTCAAGGACGGCATCGGCGGGATCAAGATCAAGGTCGGCCAGCCCGACACCAAGGAGGACCTGCGGCGGCTGGCCGCGGTGCGCGAGCACATCGGCGACGACGTGCCGCTCATGGTGGACGCCAACCAGCAGTGGGACCGGCCGACGGCGCTGCGGTTCGGGCGGGCGGTGGAGGAGCTCGGGCTCGTCTGGATCGAGGAGCCGCTGGACGCGTACGACGCCGAGGGGCACGCGCAGCTCGCCGCCGCCCTCGACACGCCCATCGCCACCGGCGAGATGCTCTCCAGCGTCGCCGAGCACGTCCGCCTCATCGAGGCCCGCGCCGCCGACATCATCCAGCCGGACGCCCCGCGCGTCGGCGGCATCACGCCCTTCCTGCGCCTGGCCACCCTCGCCGACCACGCGGGGCTGCAGCTGGCGCCGCATTTCGCCATGGAGATCCACCTTCACCTGGCCGCCGCCTACCCGCGCGAGCCCTGGGTCGAGCACTTCGAATGGCTCAACCCGCTGTTCAACGAGCGGCTCGAGACCCGCGACGGCCGCATGATCGTTCCTGACCGGCCGGGGCTCGGGTTCACGCTCAGCGAGCAGTGCCGCAAGTGGACCGTGGACAGCGTCGAGTTCGGGAAGGCCTGAGACCGATGGGTGACCGTGTCGCGTCGGTGCGGTTCGGGCATTACGCCGTGCCGCTGGCGCATCCGGTGAGCGACGCCAAGGTCGCGACGGGGCGCCAGCGGCCCCTGTCCCAGATCGACGTGCTGACCTGCGAGATCACGACGGACGACGGGCTCGAGGGGCTCGGGTTCTCGTACACGACGCGGGCGGGCTGCCGCGCGCAGTTCGCCCACGCGAAGGAGGTCGGGGAGAACCTCCTCGGCCGCGATCCGTCCGACATCGGCAGGCTGTACGACGTGCTGCTGTGGGCGGGGGCGTCGGTCGGGCGTTCGGGGGTGGCCACGCAGGCGCTGGCGGCCGTCGACGTCGCGCTGTGGGACCTGAAGGCGAAGCGGGCGGGGTTGCCGCTGGCCAAGCTGCTGGGGTCCTATCGCGACTCGGTCCGGACGTACAACACCTCGGGCGGCTATCTGCAGGCTCCGATCGAGGAGGTCAAGGAGCGGGCCCGGCAGTCGCTGAGCGACGGCATCGGCGGGATCAAGATCAAGGTGGGGCAGCCCGACACCCGGGAGGACCTGCGGAGGCTGACCGCGGTGCGCGAGCATCTCGGTGACGACGTGCCGCTGATGGTGGACGCCAACCAGCAGTGGGACCGGGCCACGGCGCTGCGGTTCGGGCGGGCGGTGGAGGAGCTCGGGCTGGTCTGGATCGAGGAGCCCCTGGACGCCTATGACGCCGAGGGGCACGCGCAGCTGGCCGCCGCGCTCGGCACGCCCATCGCCACCGGTGAGATGCTCTCCAGCGTTCCCGACCTCGTGCGGCTCATCGACCTTCGGGCCGTCGGCTTCCTGCAGCCCGACGTGCCGCGGGTGGGTGGCATCACGCCCTACCTCAAGGTCGCCGCGCTGGCCGATCACGCGCACCTGCAGGTCGCGCCGCACTTCGCGATGGAGATCCACGTCCACCTGGCCGCGGCTTACCCGCGCGAGTCCTGGGTGGAGCACATCGAGTGGCTGTCGCCGGTGTTCGAGGAGCGGCTGGAGATCGAGGGAGGACGCATGCGCGTCCCGGACCGTCCGGGGCTCGGCCTCAGCCTCGCCGACGCGGCGGTGGCCTGGCGGCTCGATCAGGTCGAGTTCGGCGTTGCCGGGGCTGGGTGGTCCGATCGAGGCGAGGTCGGTGCGGTTGCGGGCGGGCGGTCCGATCGGGGCGAGTTCGGTGCGGTTGCGGATGGGCGGTCCGGGCGGGTCGAGTTCCGTGCGGACGCCGGGTAGGTTGTCAGCCGTGCCGCCAGATCAGAGGCTCGACCGCGACAGCGGGCGCGGGCTCGCGCATGAGCTCGTCGAACGGCTCAAGGAACGCATCCTCGCCGGCGAGATCGAGCCCGGCCAGAAGTTGCCGACCGAGTCCTCGCTCGTCGAGGAGTTCGGCGTGAGCCGTACGGTGGTCCGTGAGGCCATCTCGCGGCTCCAGGCGGCCGGGCTGGTCGAGACGTTCCAGGGGCGGGGCTCGTTCGTGCTGGCGTTGCCCGCCTCCACGGCCTTCTCGGTGGAGCCGTCGCAGATCCGCAGCCATCGCGACGTCCTCGACATGATCGACTTCCGGATCGGCGTCGAGTCGGAGTCGGCGGGGCTGGCCGCAGAGCGCCGCACCGACCTGCAGCTGAAGGCCATCGAGCGGGCCCTGGTCGACCTCGGGCGCTCCGGCGAGCAGCCCAGCAGCGCCGTCGAGGCCGACTTCCAGTTCCATCTCAAGATCGCGCTGGCCTCGGGCAACCGGTTCTACTCCGACCTGCTGGCGTCCTTCGGGCCCATGGTGATCATGCTGCCGCGCACCCGGCTGGAGCACGCGTACACGGTGTCCAACGCCACCCACCTCACCCGGGTGACGCTGGAGCACGAGAACATCTACCGCGCCATCGCCGACCGGGACGCCGCGGCGGCGCGGGCCGCGATGCGGCTGCACCTGTCCAACTCCCGCGCCCGCCTCCAGGCCCCGTAGCGGGCGGTCGGGGGCGGGGTGAGGTGCGACCGCGTCTGTGCGAGCTCCAGCGCGCGGGCCTGCCCGCCCGGGGTGGGCGAGGCGCGTGGCCGGACCTGGCAGAGCACTGGCAGCGCCGCGTTCCCCGACCGGACCCGGCAGAGCGCCGGCTGCGCCGCGTTCACCGCCCGGAACCGACCGGCCCGGCGGCGCCGGACCGTGGGATACGTTTCGGGCCCGTGTCCAGGGTTTCTCCGCGCCCGTGAATTGATCACTCGTCTGGCACACTGAGTCCCATGAGTGGACGAGGTCGCCCACCGGACCCCGACCTGGAGGCGCGGGTGCACGCCGCCGCCCTCGAACTGTACGGCGAGGTCGGCTGGGCCGGGTTCAGCTTCGACGTACTCGCCCGCCGGGCCCGCGTGGGCAAGGCCGCTCTGTACAACAGGTGGGGGAGCAAGGAGAAGCTGATCGTCGACGCGCTGACCGCCGGGCTCCAGCAGGACCCGTTCGACACGCAGTCGGGATCGCTGCGCACGCAACTGATCCGGATGGCCACGGGGACCCTCAACGGCTATCTGACGCCGAGGGGCCTCGTCTACCTCAGGGCGCAGGTCGAGGCCAGGGTCTACCCCGAGCTGTTCGGGCAGGCGCTGGAGAGGTTCCAGCGCGAACGCATCAAGGTCGGCCGCGCCATCGTGCTCGACGCCATCGCCCGCGGCGAACTTCCGCCCGGCACCTCGCCCGCGCTCGTCCTCGACGCGGTCGCCGGCATGCTGACCAACCACTTCCTGTCGACGCCGATCAGCCAGATGCCGGCCCTGATCGCGCGCAAGGACAAGTACGTCGAGGAGACCGTGGACTTCGTGCTGTCCAGGGTCGATTACCGGGCGCCGGAGCAGGACGCCTGACTCCGGGCCGCCGCGGGCGCGCCCGACCCGCCATTGACAGGGATGGGGAGACGTCTTAGCTTGCTTATTGCAGACGTATTTCGTCTAAATTAACTACCGGTACCACCCACCTCGCCCAGGGCTTTCCCTTCTGGCCATCGCGGAGTTCTCTCGAAGCCGCTCACGCATCCCGGCGAAGCAGCGCGACCCCCCCAAGCACGAAGCCCGCATCGGCATTACTTCACCATCCCCCTTTTTGGCCTCCCGGGAGGAGCCGAGCTCATCATGGTGAACGAGCGTGTCACACCCGAACCGATCGCCGCGCACGGCACAGAAACCGCGAACCGTCCGGTTCTGGCCTGGGGCATGACCGCGATGCTGCTCGGCGTCATGCTGATCGCCTACCTGGACAAGGCGATCCTCGGCCTCGTCGCCCAGCCGGCCATGGCCGAGCTGGGGCTGTCGGCCGCCGAGTTCGGCGCCATCAGCAGCGCCGCGGGCCTGCTCGGCCCGCTGTCGGTGTTTCTCTACGCGCTGGTCGCCGACCGGCTGCCCGTCAAGGCGACCCTCTTCACCGCCGTCGTCATCTGGTCGCTGCTCCAGTTGCCCGTCTTCTTCGCCGCGTCGGGCGCGCTGCTCCTGGTCACGCGCTTCATGCTCGGCGCGGCCGAGGGTCCGGCGACGCCGGCGGCGTACACGACCGCCTATTCCTGGTGGCCGAACGAACGGCGCGGGCTGCCCACGGCGCTGCTGACGACGGGGGCGTCGTTCGGCAAGCTGATCTTCGCTCCGCCGCTGGCGCTCATCATCGCGGCCTTCGGCTGGGAAACGGGCTTCCTCGCGGTCGCGATCCTGGGCCTCGCCTGGGCCGTGGGCTGGCTGTTCCTCGGGCGGGAGGGACCCCACGGCCAGGCCGCCGCCGGGCGGGCCGCAGGGCCGGTCGCGGAGGCCGCATCGCGGGCGCCCATCCGCTCCATCCTCCTGACAGGCACCTTCGCCGGCTTCGTGGCCGCGAGCACCGCCTCGGCGATGCTCGCGATCGTGGTCCTCACCTGGCTGCCGTCCTACTTCCAGGTGGGCCTGGGCTTCTCCGCGGTGGCGGCGGGCTCGCTGTTCGGCGTGCCGAGCATCGCCGCCATGGTGTTCCTGTACGGGTTCGGCGCCTGGAGCGACCGGATGCTGAAGAGGGGGACGGCGGCCCGCCGCGCCCGCGGGTTGCTGGGCGGTGCGCTGCTCGCGCTGGGCGGTGTCTTCCTCGCCGCCCTGCCCCTCTCCTCCGGGGTGGCGGTCCCCATAGCCCTGCTGATGCTCGGCTACGGGCTGGCCATCAGCGTCAACGCCGTGCTCAACCCGGCTCTCGTCCAGATCGTGCCGGCCGGGCAGCAGCGCAGCGTCCTGTCGATCGGGCTGGCCGTGACCGGCGTCCTGGCGGCCGCAGGGCCGTTGATCACGGGCCACGTACTCGACGGCGCCCGTGCGACGGACACCCTCGCCGACGGCTACACCACGGTCTTCGTGCTGACGGGCGTCGTCGCCCTCGCGGGAGGGGCGCTGTTCGCCCTGCTGGTGAACCCCGAGCGGGACGCGGCGAAGGTGGAGGCGGCCCGGCTCGCACGCGGATCGAAGGGCGTCTGAACGTCTTTACAGACGACTTTCGTCTATATAAATTGCGGGTGCGAAAGGAGCGGAACATGTCGATGAACCTCGATGCCATCGGGCAGACCTGGGAGTCGGGCGAGCATACGTGGACCTCGAAAGACGCCATCCTGTACGCCTTGGGAGTCGGCGCCGGAGCGCAGGATCCCCTGGCCGAGCTCTCGTTCACCACCGAGAACTCACACGGGGTCACCCAGCAGGTGCTGCCCACGTTCGTCGTGGTGATCGGCGGAGGCGGCGGCAACCAGGGCCCCAAGCTGGGTGACTTCGACTTCTCGCAGGTGCTCCACGCCGAGCAGTCGATCCGGCTGGAAGGTCCCCTGCCCGCGAACGGCCGGGTGCGCTCGACCTCCCGCCTGGTGAACATCTACGACAAGGGCAGCGGCGCACTGGCCGTCCTGGAGTCCTCCATCGTCGCCGCGGACACCGGCCGGCCGGTCGCCGAGGTCAGCAACGGCATCTTCGTCCGCGGCGAGGGCGGGTTCGGCGGAGAGCGGGGCACGTCGGCCCCGTGGGAGCGGCCCGACCGCCCGGCCGATCACGTCCTCGTCTACCCGACCCGCTCCGACCAGGCGCTGCTGTACCGGTTGAGCGGGGATCGCAACCCGCTGCACTCCGACCCGTGGTTCGCCGCGCGCGCCGGCTTCGAACGTCCCATCCTGCACGGGCTGTGCACCTACGGGTTCACCGGCCGCGCCCTGCTGCACGCGCGGTGCGGCTCGGACCCGGCGGCGTTCGGCGGGATGTCGGCCCGCTTCGCCTCCCCGGTGGTGCCCGGCCAGGACCTCGCCGTGCACATCTGGGACGACGGCCGGTTCGTCACGAAGGTGGGCGACACCGTGGTGCTCGACCGCGGCGTCTTCACGGGGGTGAAGCGGTGAAGCCGCAGCCCACGCCGGAGACGGCGCCGTACTGGGAGGGCGCGCGCCAGGGGGAGTTGCGGGTGCAGCGCTGCGGGGAGTGCGGGCGTCACTACTTCTACCCCCGGCCGGCCTGCCGCTACTGCGCCTCGCGTGACGTGCGGTGGGTGACGGTGTCCGGCCGGGCGCGGCTCGTGTCGTACGTCATCAACCAGCGGCCGATGCCCGGCATGGAGGGACTGTCGCCCGTGATCGCGCTGGTCGAGCTGGACGAGGGGCCGCGCCTGATGACCAACATCGTGGGGGTCGAGCCCACCCCGGAGAACCTGCCGCTGGACCTGCGGCTGCGGGTCTGTTTCCAGGACGACACGCCGGTCTTCCGGCCCGAGGGGGCGGCCGTATGAGAATGCACGGAGGCGACGTCGCGATCGTCGGGGCGGCCGAGACCGAGGAGATCGGCGTGCTGCCCGACGTCTCGATGATCGAGTTGCACGCGGGGGCCGCGCGCCGCGCGATCGAGGACGCGGGCCTGACGGCGGCGGACGTGGACGGCGTGGCCACCGCCGGCCCGCCGGCCATGGAGGTCTCCCACCACCTCGGCATCACACCGCGGTGGCTGGACGGCACCATGGTCGGCGGGTGCAGCTTCATGCTGCACGTCCGGCACGCCGCCGCCGCGATCGCGGCCGGGGCCGCCGACGTCGTGCTCATCACGCACGGCGAGTCGGGCCGGTCACGCGTGGGCGTGCCGCAGTACGGCATGAACCCGGCCTCTCCGCAGGGCCAGTTCGAGATGCCGTACGGGGCGGTGCTTCCGTACGCCACGTTCACCCTGCCCGCGCTGCGGTTCCTGCACGAGCGCGGCATGGGACGGGAGGACCTGGCCCAGGTGGTGGTCGCCCAGCGGGAGTGGGCGGCGAAGAACCCGCGCGCCATGCGCCGCGACATCGTCACCGTGGACGAGGTGCTGGCCGCGCCGCTGATCGCCTACCCGTTCACCAAGGACATGTGCTGCGTGGTCACCGACGGCGGTGGCGCGCTGGTGCTGACCAGCGCCGAACGGGCGGCCGACCTGCCGTCGGGGGCGCGGGCGGTGTACCTGCTCGGGTCGGGAGAGTCGGCCGAGGGCACGATGGTCTCCCAGATGGAGGACCCGGGCTCCAGCCTGGCCTTCCGGCGCTCCAGCGCGGAGGCGTTCGCCACCGCGGGGGTGAGCCACTCCGACATCGACCACCTGATGTGCTACGACGCCTTCGCCCACGTGCCGCTGTACATGCTCGAAGACCTCGGCTTCGTCGGCCGCGGCGAGTCGGGTGCCTTCGTCGCCGGTGGCCACACCCGCCCGGGCGGCAGCCTGCCCATGAACACCAATGGTGGCGGGCTCAGCTACACCCACACCGGCATGTACGGCATGTTCGCCATCCAGGAGTCCGTCCGCCAGCTCAGAGGCGAGGCCGCCGCCCAGGTGCCCGACGTCGAGATCGGTTTCGTGCAGGGCGTGGGGATGTTCTTCGCCGCCTCGGGGAGCCTGGTGCTGTCAGCCCGCAGGCCCTGACCTTCTTCAAGCGACAGAAAGGCGTGACCCGATGAGCGGTATCTGTGAGGGCCGGGTGGCGATCGTGACCGGCGCGGGGCGCGGTCTCGGCCGCGCGCACGCGCTGGAACTGGCGCGGCAGGGCGCCCACGTGGTGGTCAACGACCTCGGCGGCGCCACCGACGGCACCGGCTCCGACGCCGGCGCGGCGCAACTCGTGGTGGAGGAGATCCTGGCGGCCGGTGGCAAGGCCGTGGCCAACACCGACGACGTCGCCGACTGGGCGGGCGCCAAGCGCCTCGTGGAGCAGGCGGTGAGCGAGTTCGGCGGGCTTGACGTGCTGGTCAACAACGCCGGCATCCTGCGTGACCAGACCATCGCGTCCATGACGGAGGAGAACTGGGACGCGGTGATCCGCGTGCACCTGCGCGGCACCGCGGGGCCGACCCGGTTCGCCGCCGAGTACTGGCGGGCGCGGGCCAAGGGGAGCGGGCGGCCGCTGGACGCCCGGCTCATCAACACCACCTCGGCCTCGGGCATCTACGGCAACTTCGGCCAGTCCAACTACGGCGCGGCCAAGGCCGGCATCGCCGCGTTCACCGTCATCACGGCCTTGGAACTCGGCCGCTACGGGGTCACCGTGAACGCCGTGGCGCCGGCCGCCTTCACCCGGCTCACCGAGAACCTGATGCCCGCCGAGCACGCCGCCGCGCTCGCCCCGGAGCACGTCTCGCCGCTGGTCGTCTGGCTGGCCAGTGCGGAGAGCGACGGCGTCACCGGGCGGGTGTTCGACGTCGGCGGCGGCCGGATTGGCGTCGCGGAGGGCTGGCGGCTCGGCCCGGAGGTGACCAGGCAGGACCTGTGGGACGCGGCGGAGCTCGGCCGCGTGATCCCCGGTCTGGTCGCCAAGGCCGCGCCCAACGTCGACATGCTCGGCAGGACGCCGGACGGCGACTGACCGGGAAACCCTGCTCCTCTGGGGCATCTTGGTCCAGTGCTCGCGAAAGGACCCAGGACACGTGACACCGACCGAAGCCGCCGCCACCGGATTCTTCACCGAGGCCCTCGCCCACCCCGACAGTCCCGCCCTGATCGGCCCAGGAGAGCGTCGGCTCACCTTCGGCGAGCTGCGCACGCGCGTCAACCAGGTGTCCAACGCCCTGCGCGACCTGGGCCTCGTGCGCGGCGACGTGGTCGCCGCGATGGTCGGGAACGACTCGACGTACTTCGAACTCGTCCTGGCCACCGGGCAGATCGGCCTCTACCTGGTGCCCGTCAACACCCATCTGGCGCCGGCCGAGGCGTCGTTCATCGTCCACGACAGCGCCGCCAAGGTCCTCGTCGCCCACGCCGACCTGGCCGCCGAGCTCGGCGTGCCCCTCCCGCACTGCCTGGCCGTCGGCGGCCGGGCGCCGGGGTGGTCGGCGTACGAGGACCTCGGCGGCTCGGCGGACGAGCCCGCGGACCGGACCGCCGGTCTGATCATGGGCTACACCTCGGGCACCACCGGACGGCCCCGGGGCGTCAAGCGGTCGCTGCCCGACATCACCCCCGAGCACCTGGCCGCGATGTCGTCAGGGTTGAGCCGCATGTGCGGCGTGGCCGGCGGCGAAGGGGTCCACCTGGTCACGTCGCCGCTGTACCACGCGGCGCCCGGCTCGTTCGCGATGTCGGCCCTGCATCAAGGCCACACCGTGGTCGTCCACGAGAGGTTCGACGCCGAGGCGACGCTGCGCGACATCGAGCGGTACCGGGTGACCACGAGCCACATGGTGCCCACCCACTTCCACCGCATGCTGCGCCTGCCCGCGGCCGTCCGGGAACGGTACGACCTGTCCAGCCTGCGTTCGCTGGTGCACGCGGGCGCCCCCTGCCCGGTCGAGGTCAAACGGCGGATGATCGACTGGGTGGGCCCGATCGTGTGGGAGTACCTCGGCGCCACCGAGGGGTTGGTGAGCATCGTCGGCTCGCGGGAGTGGCTGGAGCGGCCGGGCACGGTGGGCCGGCCCTTCCCCGGGTTCACGGTCCGGCTGCTCGACGAGAGCGGCGCCGAGGTGCCGGTCGGGGAGGCGGGCACGATCTACTTCGGCGGCTCCGGCACGTTCGAGTACCACAACGACCCGGACAAGACCCGCGCCAGCCGCACCCGGGGCCTGTTCACCGTCGGGGACATCGGCCGCTTCGACGCCGACGGCTACCTGTACCTCCTGGACCGGCGCACCGACCTCATCCTGTCCGGCGGCGTGAACGTCTACCCGGCGGAGATCGAGCAGCACCTGATCACCCACCCGGCGGTGGCCGACGTGGCCGTGATCGGCGTGCCCGACCCCGAGTGGGGGCAGAGCGTGCTGGCCGTCGTCCAACCCGCCGAGGGCGCCGCCCCCGGCGAGGAGCTCGCGAACGAGCTCGCCACGCACTGCAGGGACGGGCTGGCCTCCTACAAACGTCCACGCCGCTTCGTCTTCCGCTCCGACTTCCCGCGGTCGGCGGCCGGCAAGCTGCTGCGCCGCCGGCTGCGCGAGGAGTACGGCGGCACGTAGCCCGGTCGGGTTACCAGCGGGCCGTGTTGGGGGTGAAGCCGGGCTCGACTGTGCGCATGTACGCCGTGTCCTCGCGCCCGCGCTGCCCGCACCGCACGTACTGCTCGTGCAGCGCGCCCAGCGCGTCCTCGTCCAGCTCCACGCCGAGCCCCGGCCCGGCCGGTACGGCCACGCTGCCGTCGCGGAACTCCAGCGCCCCCGGCCTGATGACCTCCTCGGTCTTCCACGGGTAGTGGGTGTCGCAGGCGTAGGTGAGGTTCGGGGTCGCGGCGGCCAGGTGGGTCATCGCGGCGAGGCTCACGCCGAGGTGGGAGTTGGAGTGCATCGACAGCCCCATCCCGAACGTCTCGCAGATGCCCCCCAGCAGGGCCGAACGGCGCAGGCCGCCCCACAGGTGGTGGTCCGAGAGGACGACCTGCACGGCGTCCGCGGCGACGGCGGGCTTGAGGTGCTCGAAGGCGATGACGCACATGTTCGTGGCCAGGGGCAGGTCGGTGTGCTCGGCGACCCGCGCCATGCCGTCGATGCCGGGCGTCGGGTCCTCGAGGTACTCCAGGACCCCGGCCAGCCGGTGCGCCACCTTGATCGAGGTGTCCACGGTCCAGGCGCCGTTGGGGTCGATGCGCAGGGCGTGAGAGGGGAAGGCGGCGGCCAGCGCCTCGACGGTCTCCATCTCATGGCCGGGTTCGAAGACGCCGCCCTTGAGCTTGATGGCGGTGAAGCCGTACTCGTCGACCATCCGCCGGGCCTGGGCGACCATCTGCTCGGGCGTGACGCCCTCGCCCCACGAGTCCTCGTCCTGGCCCGGGTGACCGGCCCACTTGTAGAACAGGTACGCGGAGAACGGCACCCGGTCGCGTACGGCGCCGCCGAGCAGGTCGCTGACCGGGCGGCCGAGCGTCCTGCCCTGCAGGTCGAGCAGCGCCACCTCGAAGGGCGCGGCCACGGTGTCCACGGCGCTGGAGACCTCCAGCATGCCGCCGAAGCTCGCGCCCGCGCCGCCGGTGGAGCGGCCGAGCGTCTCCTCGACGACGCGGCGCAGCCCGTGGGCGTCGAACACGTCCAGACCGGGCAGCGCGGCGGCCACGGCGTCGAGCCGGTCGAGATGGGCCTGGTCGGCGTACGTCTCGCCCAGCCCCACCAGCCCCGAGTCGGTGTGCATCTGGACGATCGCGCGCAGCACGAACGGCTGGTGGACGCCGACGACGTTGAGGAGGGGCGGGTCGCGGAAGGCGACCGGCGTGACCGAGACGCGGCTGATCCGCCCGCCGTCAGGACTCATCGGGGCGCCTTCACCGTCAGCACCGGCACGCTGGCCTCCATGAGGATGCGCTGCGCCTCGCTGCCCAGGATGAACTTGCCCACCAGCGACCGGTGCCGCAGCCCGATGACGATGAGGGTGCCGCCCGTCTCCTTGACGAGCTCCTCGAACGTCTCCGGCAGGTCGTCGTCGTGGAGCGGCTGGCGTACCTCCGCGTCCACGCCGGCGGCCCGCGCCCGGGCGAGCAGCGCGGTCGAGGCGTCGTCGTCGATCTTGTGCTCGTCGACGGGCGCGCCGCGGCGCGGGGAGTTCACGATGATCACGCGCTCGGAGCGCAGCGCGCCCTCGCGCAGGCCCGCGTCGACCGCGGCCTCGCCCTCGGGGGTGGGCAGGTAACCGACGAGGATCGTCATGGCGTCTTCTCCTCAACTGGAACGCCGTCCGCGGCGGCGGTCTTGCGGCGTACGGCTTTGCGGATGAGCGGCAGGACGGCGACGAGCACCACCAGGGCGAGCACCGTGCCGGAGATCGGGCGGGTGAGGAAGCCGGTCGGGTCGCCGCCGAAGATGAGCAGCGCCTGGCGCGACGAGTTCTCGATCATCGAGCCGAGGACGAACGCGAGCACCAGCGGCCCGGGCTCGAACCCGAACTTCTTCATCAGGTAGCCCAGCAGGCCGAAGGCGATGACCAGGAAGATGTCGTACACGTTGTTGTTCACGGTGTACGCGCCGAGCAGCGTGATGAGCACCGTGATCGGGGCCAGGATGGCGGGGCGCACCCGCAGGATCTTCACGAAGACGCCGACCATCGGGATGCTCATGATGAGCAGCAGGATGTTGCCGATGTACATCGAGTTGATGACGCCCCAGAAGACGTCGGGGTGCTCGGTTACGAGCTGCGGCCCCGGCTGGATGCCCTGGATGAGCAGCGCCCCGAACATCAGCGCCATCGTCGCGTTCGCCGGGATGCCCAGCGTCAGCAGCGGGATGAACGACGACGTGGCGGCGGCGTTGTTGGCGGTCTCGGGGGCGGCCACGCCCTCGACGGCGCCCTTGCCGAAGCGTTCGGGCTGCTTGGCGCGGCGCTTCTCGAACGCGTACGCCGCCAGCGAGGACAGCACCGCGCCGCCGCCGGGCAGGACGCCCAGCACGAACCCGATGACCGAGCCGCGCCCGATGGCGCCCTTGGCCTGGCCGAGGTCCTGGCGCGACGGCCACACGTTGCCGACCTTGGCCGGCGCGTGCACCTGGTTGTGCCGCTCCTCGAGGTTGTAGAGGATCTCGCTGAGGCCGAACAGGCCCATGGCGATCGGGATGAAGTCGATGCCCTCGGCGAGGTTCAGGCTGTCGAAGGTGAACCGCTCGGCGCCGGTGAAGGTGTCGCGGCCGACGGTCGCGATGAGCAGGCCGACGCAGGCCGCGATGATCGCCTTGAGCTTGTTGCCGTTGCCGACCGAGGAGATCAGCAGCACGCCGAGCACGCCCAGCGCCGCGTACTCGGGCGGGCCGAAGTCGAGCGCGAAGCCGGCGACGACCGGGGCCAGGATCGTCAGGCCGATGATCGAGACGGTGCCGCCGACGAAGGAGCCGATGGCGGCGATGCCGAGCGCGGTGCCCGCCTTGCCCTGTCTGGCCAGGGCGAACCCGTCGAAGACGGTCACGACGGAGGACGCCTCGCCGGGGAGGCGGAGCAGGACCGAGGTGATGGTCCCGCCGTACTGGGCGCCGTAGAAGATGCCGGCCAGCATGATGATCGCGGAGACCGGCCCGATGCCGTACGTGATCGGCAGCAGGATGGCGATCGTCGCGCCGGGCCCGAGGCCGGGCAGCACGCCGATGAGCATGCCGATGATCACGCCGATGAGGCAGTAGAGCAGGTTGGTCGGCTCCATGACGACGCCGAAGCCGTTGAGGATGGGGGAGATGTCCATGGGGTCTTCTCAGATGAGGCGCGGGAGCGGGACCTGGAGCAGCACGACGAAGAGCAGGTAGAACGCCGCCACCGTCAGCACGCTGACCACGATGGAGGTGCGCCACGACTCCTTGCCCAGCCAGCGCAGCCAGACGAACACCAGCAGCAGGGAGGGGATCTCGAAGCCGATCAGCGGCAGCAGCCAGGCCAGCATGATGAGCGTCACCAGGCCGGCCGCGGTTAGCAGGCTCGCCTTCGAGAACCGCTCGGTGTCCTCGAGCTTGCGGCCGGTGACGACGAGCACCGCCGACAGCACGACGATGACGACGCTGATGGCGAACGGCCACAGGCCGGGGCCCGGCTGGGTCATGCGGCCGAGCCCGAGCGCGAGGGAGCCGATCGCCCCGGCGACGCCGACCGCCAGCGCCACCAGGGCCGCCGAGATCTGCGAGAGAGGGCCGGCGTGCGGTGGCCGGGTGTCGTCGGCGACCTCAGGGCCGGACTCGAGAGGGCCGGCCTCAAGAGGGTCAGACATGGACATGCTCGCTCCTAGGGGACTATCCGGCGAGGCTGATGCCGTACTTGGTCAGCTGCTCCTTGTACGTGGCGGTGTCCTTCTGCAGGGAAGAGAGCACCTCCTGCGGGGAGACCTCCATCGGGGTGAGCGAGTTGTCCTCGTTGAACTTCTTGTACTCCGGCGTGGCGAACGTCTTCTTCGCCGACTCCAGCAGGCGGGTCTTGACGTCCTCGGGCGTGCCCTTGGGCGCGGTCAGGAAGCGGTACTGCGTCACCAGGACGTCGAAGCCCTGCTCCTTGGCCGTCTTCACGTCCGGCAGGAAGGGGATGCGCTGGTCGGAGAAGACCGCGAGCGGGACGAGCTTGCCGGCCTTGATGTTCTCGATGGCCTCGCCGATCTGCATGGTGGAGACGTCCACCTGGTTGCCCAGCAGGGCGGTCAGCGCGGGGGCGCCGCCGTCGAAGGGCACGGCCGTGGCCTCGATGCCGGCGGTCTTGAAGGTCAGCGCGGAGGCGAGCTGGGCGCCCGTGCCGACGCCGGTCGTGCCGTAACGGATGGTCTTGCCGGCCTTCTTCATGTCCTCGATGGACTTGTAGCCGGACTGGGAGTTGGTCGCCATGACGTAGTCGTCACGCGAGACGCCGGTGATGACGTCGAACGAGTCGATCTTCGTGGCCTCGGCGGGGGAGACCGTGAGCGGCGTGATGGTGAACAGGGACGCGTTCTGGACGGCGATCTTGTAGCCGTCGGCCTTCGCGGCCTGGAGCTCCTTGGCGTTGAGCGCGCCGTTCGCGCCGGGCTTGTTGAGCACCGGGGCGGAGACGCCGAGCTCCTTGCCCATGCCCTGGGCCAGCGCCCGGGTGATGAGGTCGGTCGAGCCGCCCGCGGACGCGCCGACGCTGAACTCGATGTTGCCCGTCGGATATTTACCGTCACCGCCGCCGGAGGACGTGGTCTTGACGCCACCGCACGCCGTCAGCGCGAGCGCGGCGGCGCCGCCGATGACACCCGCGAGAATGCGGCGGCGGGTCGTCCGTGATGTCGGCATGGACTTCTCCTTATATGCGAGCGGCGTCTATGGAGGTTACGGGGTTGTTTCCGCTCTGTAGTCTCCGGAGACTAGGGACCTGCCTCGATGCCTGTCCAGGCTCAATTCGGTATCAGGTGATACTCTGCGGGCATCATGCTAACACTGGATCAGATCCGGGCATTCGTGGCGGTCGCCGAGGAGCTCCACTTCGGCCGGGCCGCCGATCGGCTACGCATGACGCAGCCGCCGCTCAGTCGCCACATCCAGAAGCTGGAGCGCGCGATCGGCGTGACCCTCCTGGAACGCGACAACCGGCGCGTCGTGCTCACCGACGCCGGGCGCGGCTTCCTGGAGGACGCGCGGCGCATGCTCTCCCTCGTCGACACCGCGGGTGACCGGGCCCGCCGCATCGCCAAGGGCGCCACGGGCACCGTACGGCTCGGCTTCACCGCCGTCTCGGCCATCAGCATGCTCGGCACGATCCTGCGCCGCCTCACGGAGCAACTGCCGGAGATCGACGTCATCCTCCACGAGCGGGTGACCGCCGGGCAGGTGGACGGCATCCTGCGCGGCGAGCTCGACCTGGGCCTGGCCCGCCCGCCCTTCGACATCGCCACGCTCGACTCCCGCGTGGTCTTCCGCGAGCCGCTGTGCGCCGTGGTCCCCATGGGCCATCCGCTGGCCGGCCTGGGCCGGCCGCTCGCGCCCGACGACTTCGACGGCATTCCGGTCATCAGCTACAACCCCGTGCAGTCGCGTTACTTCCATGAGCTGACCGTCCGCTTCCTCACCAACGCCCACCCCAGGATCGAGCAGCAGGTGCACCAGATCCTCACCGCCGCCCTGCTCGTGGCCGCCGGCCGGGGCGTGGCGCTGGCGCCGGCCAGCGCGCGCTCGCTCGGCATCGACGGCATCGTCTTCTGCGACCTGGTACGAGGGGGCGGCGATCCGCTCGACGAGGGGGCCAAAGAAAGGGCAGGCGTCGCGGGCAAGCCGGTCGAGCTGCACGTCATCTGGGACCACGGCTCCACCAACCCCGCCCTGTGGCGCGTCCTGGAGCTGCTGCCCGACCCCGGACGGGACGATGCTCGTTCGGTATCGCCAGATACAGAATCGGGCTTGGACAGGAATCCACCCTCCTTCCTAGCCTGACGGCATCAACCTTTACCGGCGGTGCGGGGGATCCCACGGGCCGCGTGTCAACAGAGGACGTTCATGCCGAATATCTCGCCCCAGGAGCTCGCCGCCCAGCTCAAGAGCGGCCTGCTGTCGTTCCCTGTCACCCATTTCACGCAGGAGCTGGAGTTCGACGAGGCGGGTTACCGGGACCACCTGTCCTGGTTGAGCGCGTACCCCGTGGCCGGACTGTTCGCCGCGGGCGGCACCGGCGAAGGCTTCTCGCTCACCCCCGCCGAGATCGACCGGGTGGTGCGGGCGGCGGTCGATGAGGTGAACGGCAGGCTGCCGGTCGTGGCCCCCGCCACCGGCGGCACCGCGAACGCCGTCGCGCAGGCCCAGGCCGCCGAGGCCGCCGGGGCCGACGGGCTGCTGCTCATGCCCCCCTACCTCACGGAGGCCGGGCAGGCGGGCCTGGTGGAGCACGTCTCCGCGGTGTGCCGCGCCACCAACCTCGGCGTGATCGTCTACAGCCGGGCCAACGCGATCCTGAACGACCGCTCCGTCGAGGCCCTGGCCGACCGCAACCCGAACCTCGTCGGGTTCAAGGACGGCGTCGGCAGCATCGAGCACCTCACCCGCATCTACGCCACCGTCGGCGACCGCCTGGCCTACATCGGCGGCCTGCCCACGGCCGAGACGTTCGCGCTGCCGCTGCTGCAGCTCGGCATGAGCACGTACTCCTCGGCGATCTTCAACTTCGTCCCGCAGTACGCGCTCGACTTCTACGCCGACGTCCGCGCCCAGAACCGGGACGCCGTCTACCGGCGGATCAAGGAGTTCGTGATCCCGTACCTGGACATCCGCGACCGGCAGAAGGGGTACGCCGTCTCGATCATCAAGGCGGGCCTGGCCGCCGTCGGGCGCCCGGCGGGCCCCGTCCGGCCGCCGCTGCAGAACCTCACCGACGGCGAGCTCGCCGAGCTGACCGCCCTCATCAACAAGATCAGCTAGGGCCCCATGTCTCCCACCATCCAGCGCGTCGAGGTCGTCCCGGTGGCCGGGTACGACAGCATGCTGCTCAACCTCAGCGGCGCCCACGGCCCTTTCTTCACCCGCAACGTCGTCATCACCACCGACTCCGACGGGCGCACCGGCCTCGGTGAGGTGCCCGGCGGCGAGGCGATCCGGAGGACCGTCGAGGAGGCGGGCGCGCTGCTGGCCGGCGAGCCCGTCGCCCGGTACCGCAGCCTGCTGCGGTCGGTGTCGGAGCGGTTCGCCGACCGGGACGCGGGCGGGCGCGGCGCCCAGACCTTCGACCTGCGCACCACCGTGCACGCGGTCACCGGCCTGGAGTCCACCCTGCTCGACCTGCACGGCCAGTACCTGGGCCTGCCGGTGGCCGACCTGCTCGGCGAGGGCCGTCAGCGGGACCGGGTGCCGATGCTGGGCTACCTCTTCTACGTCGGCGACCCGGGCAGGACCGACCTGCCCTACCGGGTGGACGACGCGGGCGAGGACCGTTGGTCGCGGCTGCGCCGCCAGGAGGCGCTCACGCCGGACGCGGTGGTCGCGCTGGCCGAGGCCGCCCAGGAGCGTTACGGCTTCGCCGACTTCAAGCTCAAGGGCGGGGTGCTGACGGGCGAGGAGGAGATCGAGGCGGTCACGGCGCTGGCCCGCCGCTTCCCCGAGGCGCGCGTCACCCTCGACCCCAACGGCGGCTGGCTGCTCGCCGACGCCGTACGGCTGTGCCGCGGGCTGGGGGGCGTCCTGGCCTACGCCGAGGACCCGTGCGGGGCCGAGGGCCGCTTCTCCAGCCGGGAGACGATGGCCGAGTTCAGGCGGGCCACCGGGCTGCCCACCGCGACGAACATGATCGCCACCGACTGGCGGGAGATGGCCCACGCTGTACGCGCAGGCGCGGTGGACATCCCGCTGGCCGACCCGCACTTCTGGACCATGGCCGGGTCGGTCCGCGTCGCCCAGCTCTGCCACGACTTCGGGCTGACCTGGGGCTCTCACTCCAACAACCACTTCGACATCTCGCTGGCGATGTTCACCCATGTCGGGGCGGCGGCCCCGGGGGAGATCACGGCGCTGGACACGCACTGGATCTGGCAGGACGGCCAAGCCCTGACGACCAGCCCGTTCCGGATCACGGACGGCGCGATCGAGGTGCCGACGACCCCCGGGCTCGGCGTCGAGCTCGACCGCGCGGCCCTGGCCGAGGCCCACGAGCTCTACCTGCGCCACGGCCTCGGCGCCCGCGACGATGCCGTGGCCATGCGGTATCTGGTGAAGGACTGGGTCTTCGACCCGAAGCGCCCCTGCCTCGTCCGCTGACGACTTCGGCAGGTCCATGCCGACAGGCCCATGGCGGCTGGCCTAGTGTTGGCCTCATGGGCATGGTCGGTACGGTCGGGCTGGTGCTGCATCCCCAGCGCGACTCCAAGAAGGCGATAGACACCATCCTGCGCTGGGCCGGTGACAAGGGCGCCACCGTGCTCGGGTTGCCCGAGGAAGTGGGGCGGATCGACTGCTCCGCCGTGGCCGTGGACGCCGAGGCCCTCGTCGAGCGGGCTGACCTGCTGGTCGGGCTGGGCGGCGACGGCACGATGCTGCGGACCATGCGGCTGCTGGCCGGCCGGCCCACCCCCATCCTGGGGGTCAACCTCGGCAAGCTCGGCTTCCTGGCCGAGATCGACGTGGACGAGCTGGCGGACACGCTGTCGGCCATCGATGACCACCGCTACACGATCGAGCCGCGCATGGCGATCAAGAGCCGGCTCGGCGGCACGGATGTGACCGCGTTCAACGACATCGCGCTGGTCCGGATCCCCGGGGAAGGGCTGGCCGCGATCGCCGTCACCCCGGCGGGCAGCGACTTCGTGCGCTTCGCGGCCGACGCGGTGATCGTGGCGACCTCCACGGGCTCGACCGCCTACAGCTTCTCGGCCGGCGGTCCCATCGTGTCGCCCCGGGTGGAGGCGGTGCTGGTGGTGCCCGCCGCCGCCCACTCCTCGTTCAACCGGGCGCTGGTGCTGCCCGCCGACGAGGAGGTCACGCTGGAGGTGCTGCCGACCAGCGGGCGGCTGGCGGTGGAGGTCGACGGGGCCGTGGTGACCCACCTGTGCCCCGGCGACACCGTCACCGTGGCCGCGTGGCCGGGGGCGGCGAAGGTCGTGCGGCTGGGGACCACGTTCTACGAGCGGGCCCGGCGGAAGCTGCGGGTGGACGGAAGCGCCGAGGCCCTCTGACGGGCGGCCGCGATCAGGTGCGCGTCCGCCGGCGGTGCCGGGCCGGGCGCTCGCCCGGGTGTTGGGCGGGGTCGTGCTGGTGGGCGTGCGGCGTGAAGAAGCTCTCCTGCGCGTCCCGCCCGGCGGGAGGCTCCTGGGCGTTCTCCTCCGGGTGGTGGCGGGAGGCCGTCAGGGCCGCCAGCGCCGTGGTGATGGGCACGGCGGCGATGAGCCCCAGCGTGCCGACGATGCTACGGACGATCTCCTGGGCGATGACCGGCGTCGTCAGCACGTCGCCCAGCGGCTGCTGCCCGATGCTGAACAGCAGCAGCAACGGCAGCGACGCTCCCGCGTACGCCAGGATGATCGTGTTGATCACCGAGGCGATGTGCGCGCGGCCGATGCGGCCGGCCGCCCGGTAGAGGCGGGCGAAGCCGTACGAGGGGTTGGCGTGCGCCAGCTCGGCCACCGTGACGGCCTGGGTGACCGTGACGTCGTCGAGCACCCCCAGCGCGCCGATGATGATGCTGGCCAGCAGCAGGCCCTGCGTGTCGATCTTCAGGCTCATGTCCAGCGCCAGCGCGCTGTCGTCGGTGATGCCGTTGAGCCGGGCGAAGCCCAGCGCCCCGTACGACAGCAGGCCGGTCAGCGCCAGGCTGGCCAGCGTGCCCAGCACGGCCATCGACGTGGCCAGCGAGAAGCCGTGCGTGAGGTAGAGGACCAGCAGCATGATCGCCGAGGCCCCCACGATGGCCACCAGCAGGGGCGGCTCGCCCTCCAGGATGCCGGGGATGACGAACGTCAGCAGCAGCACGAACGTCACCGCCAGCCCCACCAGCGCCGTCACCCCGCGCCAGCGGCCGAAGGCGATGACCGCCAGCGCGAAGGCCGCCCCGAACAGCCACAGCGGCGTCGACCGGTCGTGGTCGGAGATCTGGTGCTCGCCGTCCGCGTCGCGCAGCAGGATCACGTCGTCGCCCGCGGCGAAGTGCTGGGCCCCGGGCCCGCTGGGCAGCCGGAGCGTGACGATCTGGCCGCCCTCGACGCGGACGTCGGCGTCGCCGCAGGTGGCCGGGTCGGGCTGGGGCGCGCCTTCGGAGGCGGCGGGGCACTTCTTGAGCGTGACACCGGTGATCGTCCCGGTGACCCGCTGCACGCTGGACTGGGCGGTGCCGGTGCTCACCGTCCCGTCCGGCCAGAGCCACAGCAGGCCGGCGAGGGTGATGATCGCCAGCGGCACGAGCACGGCCAGACCGGCCATCACCGTACGCCGGGAGCCGGGGGGATGCCCGTGATTGGCGCCCATCGAAGTAAGTGTCCTCCTCGGCTGAAGACAGTACTGCACCCCGGCCCGCTGGGTAGGCGTAAAAGCATGTCGTGGCTGGTGGGCACTTCGGGGTGGCAGTACAAGGACTGGCGCGGGGTGCTCTATCCGCAGGACGTCCCGCAGCGGCTCTGGCTGGAGGAGTACGCGGCCGAGTTCCCGACCGTCGAGAGCAACAACGCGTTCTACCGGCTGCCGAGCCCCGAGACGTTCGCGGCCTGGCGGGACCGCACGCCGGACGGGTTCGTGATGGCGGTCAAGGCCAGCAGGTTCCTGACCCACATCAAGCGGCTGGCCGACCCCGAGGAGCCGGTGGGGCGCCTGATGAGCCGCGCGTCGGAGCTGAAGGACAAGCTCGGGCCGGTCCTGCTGCAGCTGCCGCCCACGCTGAAGGCCGACGCGGACCGGCTCGACCGGTGCCTGCGCTGCTTCCCGGCGGGCGTCCGGGTGGCCGTCGAGCCGCGGCACGAGTCGTGGTGGACGGAGGACATCCGCGGGCTCCTGACCGCGCACGGGGCCGCGCTGTGCTGGGCCGACCGGCTGGGCAAGCCGCAGAGCCCGCTCTGGCGCACGGCGGACTGGGGTTACGTGCGCCTGCACGAGGGGCCGTCCGGCTGGTCGTACGGCGACACCGCGCTGAGGACGTGGGCGAGACGCCTGCATGAGGCGGGCTGGCGGGACGTCTACGTCTACTTCAACAACGATCCTGGGGGAGCGGCTGTGCGTAACGCGAGACGATTTGCCAGACTCGGCTAGTGCACACACGTCTGTACAGGAACGGCACCCTCGAGAAGGAAGGCTTCCCGATCGAGGAGGTCTCCGACTATGTGGAGGATCCCGGCAACACGGTCTGGTTCGACCTGTGCTGCCCCTCGCCCGCCGACCTCGGCGTGATCAGTGAGGAACTGGGGCTGCACGAGCTGGCGGTCGAGGACGTGCTATCCGACCATCAGCGGCCGAAGGTCGATATATACGACAATCACTTGTTCATCACCGTTTACGGGGTGCACTTCGACGACGGGCAGCTCGACCCCGTCGAGGTGAACATCTTCGTCACCAGGAACGCCCTGGTCACCGTCCGCGAGAACGACCACTTCGACATCCGCGACGTGGTCAAGCGCTGGGACGCCAACACCCGGCTGGCCGGCCACGGCGTGTCGTTCCTGCTGCACGGGCTGCTCGACTACGTGGTCGACAGCCAGTTCGACCTGGTGCAGGACCTCGACGCGCAGGCGGAGGCGCTGGAGGAGTCGCTGTTCGACGAGGACGGGCCCCATGACGGCAGGGCCCTGCAGCGCAGGATGTACGAGCTGCGCAAGATCACCGCCCGGCTCCGCAAGATCTCGATGCCGATGCGCGAGGTGGTCGGCACCCTGATCCACCGCGACCAGGACTTCATCGCCGAGCCCGCCATGGTCCCCTACTACCAGGACGTCAACGACCACATCCAGCGGGTGGCGGAATGGGTGGAGACCATCCGCGACATGCTCGCGAACGCCCGCGAGACCCGCCTCGCCCAGCAGGGCTTCCGGCTGAACGAGATCATGAAGCGGCTCACCAGCTGGGCCGCGATCATCGCCGTGCCCACCGCGATCACCGGCTACTACGGGCAGAACGTGCCCTACCCGGGCGAAGGGCAGCCGTGGGGGTTCTGGATCTCCACGATGCTGGTGGCCGGCCTGTCGGTGACGCTGTACGTGGTGTTCAAGAAGAAGGACTGGCTGTGAGCGCCCGCGGGGCCCATCGCAGCGCGGCCAGGTCGTAGGGCGGGCCGCAGGGCCCGCTCCGCGCGTCCGGCCGCTCCTCCACGGCCAGCCGCACCCGCGCGGCGCCGGCCACCGGGAACAGGGGCAGGCAGCGGCCGCCCGAGATGAGGGTCCGGCGGCCGATCGACGTGGTGAGCAGGGACAGCTCCTCGTACGTGGCGGGCACGGCCAGGCGCAGCACCCACATGCCCTCAGGGGTGCGCACCCGGGTCCCGTCGAGCGCGTAGTACTCCAGCACGCTCTCGTTGGTCGAGACGACCGCCCGCATGGTGAACCGGCGGCCCTCCACGGTGAACACCTCCGCGGACGGCGCCCGGTAGATCGAGTGCACGTACCCGATCGAGAAGGCGCCCGCGACGACGGGCAGGCCGTTCACGGTGAGGAGGCCGGCGCTCCCGCCGGAGCAGAGCGCCGCCACCACGGTGAGCGCCGCCGCGAGGGCCGCGAGCAGCCTCGTCAGGCCTTTTCCTTGTAGTAGCGGGCCGCGCCCGGGTGCAGCTCGACCGGCGCCACCTGCTGGCCCAGCATGACGTCGAGCTTCTTGGCCTCCGGATGCACGGCCGCCAGCTCGGCCTTCTTCTCGAACAGGGTCCTGGTGATGTCGTAGGCGAGCTGGTCGCTCATCTTGTCGGGCACCAGCAGCACGTTCGCGATGCCGACGGTCTTGATCGAGCCGGACAGCTTGTAGAGGGACAGGTCCACGTCGAGGCCGACGTACTGCTGGCCGTACGTCGACTGCATGGTCGTCAGCACGTCGCTCGTGTCGAGCACCTTCACGTCCGGCTTGCTCGTGGCCAGGTCGGTGATGCCGGCCGTGGGCAGGCCGCCGACCCAGAAGAACGCGTCGATCGTGCCGTCCTTGACGGCCTGCACCGACTCGTTGATCGACAGCTGCTGCTTGGTGATGTCGTTGTCCGGGTTGATCCCGGCCGCCTGCAGGACCCGCCTGGCCACGACCTGGGTGCCGGAGTTGGCCGGGCCGAGCGAGACGCGCTTCCCCTTCAGGTCGGCCACCCTGGCGGCCCGGACGCCGGGTGCGACGACGAGTTGCGTGTAGTTGTCGTAGATGCGGGCGATGGCCTTGATGGGCTGCTTCGAGGTGAAGGTGTCCTTGCCGTTGACGGCGTCGGCCGCCGTGTCGGACTGGGAGAAGCCGATGTCGGCCTTGCCGGAGGCGAGCAGCTTGATGTTCTCGACGGAGGCCGAGGTGACCGAGGCCGTGGCCTGGGTGTTGGGGATGTTGGCCGACAGCAGCTTGGCCAGGCCGCCGCCGTACACGTAATAGACGCCCGTCGTGCCGCCCGTGGCGATCGACAGCCGGTTGCCGGATCCGCCCGCGCCACCTCCGCCGCAGCCGGCCGCGGTCAGGACGGCGACGGCCACTATCGCAAAGATCCGCTTCACGCTGGGTCCCTTCTCCTGCTTCTGACGAGGTGCACGGCTACGGCCACGGCCAGGACGGCCAGACCGGCGACGATGGGAACGGGTTCGAGGAAGAGCAGCAGCACCGCGGCGATCGCCGCGAGCACGCGCTCGGGCCAGCCGCTCATGCCGCCGGTCGCCAGCGCGAGGGCCGCCACGGCGACGGCCGAGACGGCCGTCATCAGCAGCACGGTGCCGATCGGCCCCTGCCCGAGCAGCGCCTGCCCGTTGGGCGTCAGCACGAAGGCGAACGGCACCAGGAACGCCGGCAGCGTGTAGCGCCAGGTCATCATCATCGTCTTGTACGTGTTGCCGCCGGTGATCGCCGCCGCCGCGACCGCGGACAGCGCCGTGGGCGGGCTCACCTCCGACAGGACCGCGTAGTAGAAGACGAACATGTAGGCCTCGGCCTGCGTCACCCCGAGCGTCGTGAGCGCCGGGCCGATGATCACCGCGGCGATGATGAAGCTCGCGGTCACCGGCACGGCCAGGCCCAGCAGCATGACCGCGATGCCGGACATGAGCGTGGTCAGCACGAGGTTGCCCGCGGCGAAGTCCACGATGATCGCGCTGAGGTTGAGGCCGAGGCCGGTCTGCGTGATGACGCCGACGATGATGCCCGCCGCCGCGCACACCGCGGTCACCGGCAGCACCTCCAGCGTGCCCTTGGCCAGCGCCTGCCCGACGCGCTTGGGGCCCATGCGGTGCTGCGGGTCGAGGAACGACAGCGCGAACGCGATGGCGGTGGCGATCACCACGGACTGGAACGCCGAGCGGTCCAGCGCCATCAGCACGATGATGAGGATGAGCGAGCTGAAGTGGTAGCCGAAGCGCAGCAGCAGCTTGCCGGCCTTGGGCGCGTCCACCTGCACGGCGTGGGTGCTGAAGCGGCGCGAGTCGATCTCGATGGCCAGGAAGATGCCCAGGTAGTACAGGAGCGTGGGGATCGTCGCGTACAGGAGCACCTCGAGGTAGCTGACCCTCAGGTACTCCGCGATGATGAACGCCGCCGCGCCCAGCGTGGGCGGCGACAGGATGGCGCCGATGCCGCCGGCCGCGAGGATGCCGCCCGCCGGCTCCTTCGGATAGCCGGCCCGCCGCAGCACCGGCCAGGCGACGCTGCCCAGGCTGACCGTGGTGGCCACGCCGGAGCCCGACACGGTGCCGAGCAGGAAGCCGGCCGTGGTCACGGTACGGCCGGGGGCGGCGCGGGACTTGCGGAAGGCGGCGAAGCTCAGGTCGATGAAGAACTTGCTCGCGCCCGAATAGTCGAGCACGGCGCCGTAAATCGTGAAAAGGATGATGTAACTGGCGGCCACTTGCATGGGGACGCCGAAGAAGCCCTCGGTGCCGGTGTAGAGCTGGGACACGATTTGGCCGAGGTCGAAGCCACGGTGCCCGATGGTCCAGTCAATCGGCAAATATGCGCCGTAATAGGCATAAATCAGGAAAATTACGCAGATGATGGTCAGGGACCAGCCGACGGTGCGCCGTACCGCCTCCAGGAGCAGCACCGTCAGCGCCAGGCCAGCCACGATGTCGAGGTCCGTCAGCGCGGCGCCGGAGCCCCGATCGCGGAACCCGTCGATGTCGAGCAGCGGATAGACCAGCACGGCCAGCGAGGCGGCGGCGAGCAGCCAGTCGGCCACGGACGGCCGCTCGGACCGCCGCGTCCCCTCCGCTCTCTGCACGCTTGCGGGTGGGTCGTCCTCCGCCGTCGTTTCAGGGGGCGGGCTCGCGGCGGCGCCGCGCCGGAACAGCCGCGGCAGGAATGACGACCAGCCCGACCGGTAGCAGAGGAAGACCAGCGGCAGCGCCACCGCAAGGAACGTCAGCCGGTGTTCCAGCGCCTCCACCGGCCGAAACACCACCACCAGCGAATAAACCGACAGCAGCCCGCCCACGATCCACACGCCGAGCCGCAGAGGCCCGCCGAGTTGCCGCGCCGGGCGTTCCTGTTCGTGCGCGGAGACAAGCTCGGCCTCACGGTCGCTCAGCTCGGTCAAGACACTTCCTTCCCCGACACGGCGTTGCAGCGGACTTTACGAGCCGGTTACGCGCGGAGGGAAGGGGCCGTTATCTATTCGATCTCCAAGCCCCGGAACAAAGGTCGCGAATCCGCTCGCCGCTCTGCGGCGAACCTGGGGCGCCCCGATCCCGGCGGCGGTGGGCCCCTCACCGGGGAGTCCGGGTGCTCGTGAAAAAAAGTTTCAAGAAGACCTCAAGGTTTGGCAAATGATATAAAGGCTCGGTGGCCGAGATCACCCTTGACGTCCGCCAGCTCCAGGCGTTCGCCGAGGTCGGCTACCAGGTCGCGGCCAGCGGCGGCGCCCACGCGGCGATGGCGGCGCTGCGCCGGGTGGTCCCGGTGGACGCCTACGAGTTCGTCGCGTTCGACCCGGCCACGGGGCGGCACCACAGCGTCGTGTCCGACGGCCACCGGCGCATCGACCACGACGCGGCCGAGGAATATGCCGGGCTGGAGGCGTGCCGCAGGGCCATCGCGACCCGCGCGCCGGTGATCATGCCGGAGCCGGGCACCGCCCGCTACTTCCGGCGCCACCTCGCCCCCTACGGCTGGCGGGCAGGGCTGACGGCGCCGCTGTTCCTGAGCGAGGGCCGCTACACGGGGCTGCTCCACCTGGCCACCAAGGACTGCTTCCCCCGGCTCACGGGCGCGCTGGTCGTCGCGATCAGCCCGATGCTCGCCCACGTCACCGACCTGACCAGGTGCGTCATCGACCCGGTCGGGCTGCCGGCGGACTTCCGGGCGGTGGCCTTCGACCGGGTGGGGACGCGGCGCCAGGTGCCGGGCCACGAGGCGTCGGCCGTGCTGCGGGAGGATCCGGCGATGGCGGCGTTCGCCCGGGCGTTCATCGACTCGCGGGAGCTGAGCAGGCACGGGCTCTGGCTCGACCGCAAGGGGTGCTGGCACGAGCTGCGGCTGCTCAGGGCCGGGGTCGGGTTCCAGGGGGCGCTCCAGGGCGCGGTGGTGGCCGAACGGCCGTGCCCGCTGCCGTACGACCTGACGGGGCGCGAGGTGGACGTGCTCACCCGCGTGGCGGCCGGCGACTCCAACCCGCAGATCGCCGCCGCGCTGGTGCTCAGCGTCCGCACGGTGACGACCCATCTGGAGCACATCTTCGCCAAGCTCGGCTGCGACAGCCGTACCCGCCTGACCACCAAGGCCCTCGCCGAGGGCCTGTGCCGCCTGGACGTCTAGTCAGACGGCCATCCCGGCCGAGAGGTGGGACCACAGGAGCTCGAACCAGACCGTCGTCGTGCCGTCCTCACGGGTGAAGCCCCAGCGGTGGCTGAGCGCCTCGATCAGCGGCAGGCCGCGCCCGCTGGTGGACTGCGCGCTCGTACGGCACACGCACGGCGGCCCGTCGGACCCGGCGTCCGACACGAGCACCCGCACCGCCGTCTCCGAGCTGCTCACGGTCACCGTGAACGAACCGCCCGCCCCGGACCTGGTGTGCAGGATCGCGTTCGTGGCCAGTTCGCTGGTGAGCAGCGCGGCGTCGTCGTACAGGGGGTGGTCGCGGCCGAGCGCGGCCGTCACGAGCCCCCGGGCCCTGGCCACCTGCGACGGCACGCCCGGGAGCCGGGCCACGAGATCACGGGAGTCGCCTCCGTCGACGCTGTGAAAGTCCGGCGGTGCCACGGCGACCTCCCCCAAATCCGGTGACGTTATGAGACGCGCTGACAGGGGGCCGGAGATTATCGCGAAAAGGTAGGAATGACCTTGCCCGAGGTCGGCTGCACGACCGCGGACGCCGACCGAGTACGCTGCGATCGACGAGTCGTCTAGGCCTATAGGGGAGAGCGTGGGAGGTCGCGTGAGCAGCCTGGAGGCCGTCTGGGTGCAACCGTACGACCAGGTGGGGGCGGCGGTCGTGACCGGCGTCTTCGACATCCTGCACGTCGGCCACGTGCGCTACCTGGGCGCGGTGGCCGACCGCGGCCTGCCGCTGGTCGTCGGCGTGGAGGACGATCCCCGGGTGCGGGCCTGGAAGGGGCCGAGCCGCCCGCTCAACCCGGCGGAGGAGCGGGCCGAGGTGCTGGCCGCGCTCCGCTTCGTGACCGGCGTCTTCATCGTGACGGGGCCGCCCGACGCGCACGGGCCGGAGGACTACATCGACCTCCTGGCCCCGATGCGGCCGGGGGCGCTCGCGCACACGGCCGGCGACCCGCACGCGGGCGCCCGCGCGGCGGCGGCGGCGATCCTGGGGTCCGAGTGCTGGGAGATGGCCTCCATCCCCGGCCGCTCCACGACGCGGATCGTGAACGCGGCCGGCAAGGGCTGACAACCGGGCTCCTTCACGCCCACCGGTCCTTCGCTCGCCGGGCCCCTCGCGCTCGCCGGGCCTTTCGCGCTGGCTGGGCGCTGCGGTGAGGTTGCTCACGTCTGCAGGGCCACTCCACCACCCCTGCCCACGCCACGAAGCGCCCCGCCCCTTCACGGCCGCGTCCGGATGCGACCCGCATGACGAGCGGTGCCGCTCCCACGGCGGTGCCTCGCCCATGACGGAGACGCGCTCCCGAGTGAGCCGTGCCTGCGCCTGAGGGGCGATGGATCCGTGAGGCCACCGGCCTTCGAAGGGGCCGCGGGTGGGGTGGAAGGGGTGGGTGGGGGCGGCGGGCATGATCGCGTACTCTTTCGTGACATGACAGCCGACCTCGTGGCGAAGCGCGTGACGAACCTGCTGGCACCCCAAGTGCTGGTGATCGCCATGCCGCCCGTCGTCGGCCTGCTGGCCCAGGGATGGGGCGGCGCGGCATGGGGGCTGGTGGCCTCGGCGATCTGCGGCGGCGTGCCGGCGGCGGTGATCGCGGCCGGTGTGCGCACGGGCCGCCTCGACTCCCACCACATCGTGGACCGCGCCCGCCGCACCGGCCCCCTGCTCGCCGCCATGGCGGCCGTGCTGGTCGCGCTGGCGCTGCTGGTGGTGATGGGCGCCCCGACCCTGCTCGTCGCCACCGTGACCGCGATGCTGGTCGCGCTGGCCGTCACCGTGCCGGTGACGCTGCGCTGGAAGATCTCCTTTCACGCCGCCGTCTCGGCGGGCACGGTCGTCGTGTTCGCGCACGTCCTGCCCGCCTGGCCGGCCGCGATCGCCGGAGCCGCCGTGGTCGCGCTGGTGTGCTGGGCACGCGTACGCCTCACACACCACACCTGGCCCCAGGTCATCGTCGGAGCGGTGGTCGGCACGGCCGCGACGTGGGCGACGCTGGCCGCGTTCGGACTGAGCTGAGCCCCGGCCGCCCGCACGCGGGACCGGAATAGCGGTGCCGCGTCCGGGGTTGGCGGTGACATGGATGTCACGAACCGCGGCCGGGTACGCGTCGAGCCCACGGCCAAGCGTGTGAGGACCTATCTCGGCGGCCGGGTGGTGGCCGACTCCACCTCCGCCCTCCTGGTGTGGGAGGTCCCGTACTACCCCACCTACTATTTCCCGGCGGCCGACGTGGACGAGTCCGCGCTCAAGGCCACCGGCGCGACCAAGCACTCCCCGAGCAGGGGAGACGGCCTGGTCCACACCGTCACCTCGGGCACAGCGGAGGCGGCCGACGCCGCGCTCGTCTATCCCGACTCGCCGCTGGAGCAGATCCGCGGCCACGTCCGCTTCGAGTGGGACGCCATGGACGCCTGGTTCGAGGAGGACGAGGAGGTCTACTTCCACCCGCGCGACCCGTACACGCGGGTGGACATCCTGGCAAGCTCGCGCCACGTGCGGGTCGAGGTGGACGGCGTGACCGTGGCCGACTCCCGCAGCCCGCGCATCCTCTTCGAGACGGGCCTGCCCGCCCGCTACTACCTGCCGAAGACGGACGTACGGCTCGACCTGCTGGAACACACCGACACCGCCACCCACTGCCCCTACAAGGGCACGGCGGAATACTGGACGGTCAACGGCCAGAAGGACCTGGCCTGGTCATACCGCACGCCGCTGCCGGAGAGCGAGAAGGTCGCCGGGCTGATCGCGTTCTACAACGAGAAGCTCGACATCTACGTGGACGGCGAGCTCCAGGACCGCCCGAAGTCGAAGTTCTCCTGATCCGCCGCGGTCAGGAGGAGGGGGTCCAGCGCGGGTCGCGGCCGAGGTAGCGCAGGAGCGCCGCCACGTCGTCGTCGCCCGGCTCCGAGTCCAGCGCCGGGGCGTACGCGCCCCAGGCGCGCAGCGGCTCGACGATCTCCATGGCCACCTTCAGCAGGGGCCTGGCCAGCTCCGGCGTGAGCGGCGAGGCCTGGCCGGTCGCGACCGCGATGTCCCAGGCGTGCACGGCGGCGTCCAGCGCGCACGCCGTCGAGCCGGACCACGGCGACATCTTGTGCGGCGGCACCGGCGTCGGCACCTCAACGGCGCTCCGGTCGACGCCCGCCCATGCCCGGGCCGAGCGGACCAGCGCGTCCTCGGTGAAGGCCGTCGGGTCGGTCTCCGGCGCGCCCGACGGCTCGAACGGGTTGAACGTGGGGCCGGGCTCGCCGGTCAGCGCGGCGGCGAAGCCGATCTGGTCGCCGACGGCGTGCTGGAGGACCTGGGTGACGTTCCAGGCCGAGCAGGGCGTCGGCAGCTGCCAGGCCCCGGCCGGCACGGCGCCGACGACCCGGCGCAGCGCCTCGTGCGAGCCGTCGAGGATGTCCCAGCCGCTGACAGTGGTGTCGCTCATTGGTGAGCCCCCTTTCGTGGTGCTTTCAGCATAGCAGAACGGAATGCTTTGTTCCACTATTTGGGGGCCTCGGCCGCCAGGCCGTGGATCAGCATGTTCAGGGCCTGCTCGAAGTCCGCCAGGGGGTCCACCCCCTCCCGGGTGCTCCGCAGCAGCCTGCTGAAATGCGGCAGCCGTGCCGGATCCATCTCGCGTACGTACGCGCTGACCCCCTGCTCGCCCGCGTGCACGCCGGGATCGCCGGTGAACCCGCCCGTGGACAGCACCAGCGACCCGAACACCAGGCTGTTCACGGCGGTCAGCGCCCGCCACGCGCCCAGGTCGTCGAACCCCGCCTGGAACAGCGCCCCCACCAGCGCGTCGAGCGGCTCCAGCGCCCGTACGGAGGTCGGGTTGGACTGGTCGGTGACCAGCGCGAGCGGCACCGCCGGATGGCGGCTGAACACCCGGTACATGCTCAACGCCACCTCGCGCACCTGCTCCTGCCACGGCAGCGCCGGGTCCGGCCGCTCGACCTGCTCGAACACCCGCTCGGCCACGCCGTCGAGGATGTCGGCCTTGTTCGAGACGTGGTTGTAGAGGGACATCGCCTCAACGCCGAGCGCCTTGGCCAGCCGTCGCATGGTCAGGCCCTCCAGGCCCTCCTTGTCGGCCAGTTCCAGGGCCGCGTCCAGGACCCTCTCTCGGTTCAGCGGCTCCCGTCGTGCCATTCGGTGCTCCTTTCCCGGATTGACAAAGCTTACGGTGTATGTGTTCTACTTACTACGTAAGCTTACTGCGTAAGTAGAGGAGCGGAGATGACCGACGTGATCATCGTCGGCGGCGGGCCGGTCGGGCTGCTGCTGGCGTGCGAGCTCAAGCTGGGCGGGGCCGACCCGCTGGTCCTGGAGGCGGCCACGGGTGAGGAGCGCCGCACGCGCAGCCTCGGCCTGCGCTCGCTCAACGCGCGCACCGTGCAGTCGCTGGCCCTGCGCGACCTGGTCGAGCCGGTGGCGGGGGAGCAGTGGGCGATGCTCGACGAGCTGGCCGCACGCCGCGAGCCCGCCGGGGCCGACCTGGTCGCCATGATGGTGGAGCTGCTCCAGGAGGGCCTGATCAGGGGGCACTTCGGCGGGCTGCCGCTGCTGGGCGAGGCCGGCGACGCCGAATACCTCATGCTCAAGCAGGACCGGCTGGAGGCCGTCCTGGCCGAGCGGGCCGCCGGGATGGGGGTGCGGATCTGGCAGGGGTGCGCGGTGAGCGACGTCGCGCAGGACGGGTCCGCCGCCGTCGCCACGCTCGCCGACGGGCGGACGGTACGGGCCGCGTACCTCGTGGGGTGCGACGGCGGGCGGAGCCTGGTGCGCAAGCGGTCGGGGTTCGCGTTCGAGGGGACGCCGGCGACCATGACGGGGCGGACCGCCGTGGCCGAACTCGCCTCCGCCGAGGCCGTGACGTCGTCCCTGCGCCACCCCGGCGGCCTGGTGAACCTGTCGCTGGTGCCGGGGGAGATCGCCACCATCGAGTTCGACGGCGGGCCCGGCGACCGGGACGCGCCGATGACGGCCGAGGAGCTGGAGGACAGCCTGCGGCGGGTGACGGGGCACGACGTGGTGGTCAAGCGGCTGGAGACCGGCATCCGGTACAGCGACAACACCCGGCACGCGGGGACGTACCGCCAGGGGCGGGTGCTGCTGGCGGGGGACGCGGCGCACGTGCACTCGCCGATCGGCGGCCAGGGGCTCAACCTGGGGCTGCAGGACGCGGTCAACCTCGGGTGGAAGCTGGCCCTGGTGGCCCGGGGGCTCGCGCCCGAGGCGCTGCTGGACACCTACACCGCCGAACGGCACCCGGTGGCGGCCAGGGTGCTGCGCAACACGCGGGCCCAGGTGGCGCTGATGCGGCCGGGGCCGCAGGTGGAGGCGTTGCGGGAGGTGCTGGCGGAGGTGATCGAGCTGCCGGACGCCAAGCGGCACTTCACGGGGATGGCCGACGGGACGGAGACGGACTACGCGCCCGGCTCGGCGCACCCCCTCGTCGGGCGTTTCGCACCACGCCTGGAGGCGGTCCCTTCCGCACCACGCCTGGAGGCGGTCCCTTCCGCGCCGCGTCCGGAGGCGGTCCCCGAGCCGACTCCCGCGAAGGCCCGGACGGTCGCCGAGCTGCTGCGGGACGGGCGCGGCCTCGTACTGGCACTCTCGGGAGCATCTGGCGACGGCGGGCTCGATGCCGCCGTGGCGGGCCACCGCGAGCGCGTGCGGGTGGCGCACGCTTCGACCCTGCCTGGCAATGGGCCCGGCGACGGGGATGCCGAGGTGCTGCTGGTGCGGCCCGACGGCTACGTCGCGTGGGCGGGCGGGCGCGACGGGGTCGCCGCCGCGCTCACCACGTGGTTCGGACCGCCCAGGGGCTAGGCGAGGAGACGGGTGAGGACCCGGGTGCCGAATTCGAGCCCCTCCACCGGCACCCGCTCGTCCTTGCCGTGGAACATCCCGAAGTAGTCCAGGTCCGGCCGGAGCATGAGGGGCGCGAAGCCGTACCCCTTGATGCCGATCCGGGCGAAGGACTTGGCGTCCGTGCCGCCGGCCATCACGTACGGCACCGGCCGGGCGAGCGGGTCCTCGGCCACCAGCGCACCCGCCAGCGTGTCGAAGAACGCCGACGGGTACGGCGCGTCGGGCGCGTCCTCCAGGTTGACGAACTCCCGGGTGATCTTCGGCCCGAGCAGCGCGTCGATCGTCTCCAGGAACTCCTCCTGCGACCCCGGCAGGTAACGCCCGTCCACGTGCGCCTCCGCCGTCGAGGGCACCACGTTCACCTTGTAGCCGGCGTCGAGCATCGTCGGGTTCGCCGAGTTGCGGATCTGGCTCTTGAACAGGCCGCCCAGCGGCCCGAGCCGGGCGGCCTCCTCGTCGAGGCGGTCGAGGTCGATCGGCCGGCCGATGATCTCCGACAGGTTCTGGATGAGGGCGGCCACCGGCGGCGTCAGGCGTACGGGCCACTGGTGGGAGGCCACCCGCGACAGGGCGTGCACCAGCGTGGCGACCGGGTTGTCCACCGGCGGGCGGGAGCCGTGCCCGGCCACGCCGTGCGCGGTGAGCTTCATCCAGGCGGTGCCGCGCTCGCCGACGGCGATCGGGTACACCCGGTGCTCGCCGGAGGCCACGCTGAAGCCGCCGGACTCGCTGATCGCCTCCGTGACGCCGTCGAACAGCTCCCGGTGCTCGGTGACGGCGTGCCGCGAGCCGTAGTCGCCGGTCGCCTCCTCGTCCGCCAGGAACGCCAGCACCAGGTCACGCTTCGGGCGCACGCCGCGGGCCGCCAGGTCGAGCACGGTCGCGAGGGTCATCGAGCACGACCCCTTCATGTCGACCGCGCCGCGCCCGTACACGCAGCCGTCCACGATCTCCCCCGAGAACGGGTCCATCTGCCACTCGGCCGGGTCGGCGGGCACCACGTCCAGGTGGCCGTGGATCAGCAACGCGTCGGGGGAGTCGCCGTCGATCCTGGCCACGACGGTGGTCCGCTTCGGAGCCGACTCGAACACCACCGGCTCGATCCCCGCGTCGGCCAGCAGCGTGGCGACGTATTCGGCCGCCGGCCGCTCACCGGAGCCCGGGTTGGTGGTGTCGAACCTGATCAGATCCGAGCAGATCTCGGCAACGCTCTTCACGCTCTCCCCTTCAGTGTCAAAGGCGGCACCTCGGGAGTCTCCATGCCGAAGATCAACCCGTAGAAGGCCAGCTCGGCCTCCAGCACCGAGACGATAGTCTCCTCCCTGCGCCAGCCGTGCTGCTCGCCGGGGTAGGTGAGCAAGGCCCACTCTTTGCCATGTTTGTCCAGTTCAGCGGTGAATCGCTCGGCCTGGCTCACGTCCACGATCGCGTCCTCCAGGCCGTGCAGCATGAGGCACGGGCCCGAGGCGCGGTAGGCGTTCAGGAGCGGCGAGCGTTCGGTGTAGCGGTCGCGGGTCTCGGGCAGCGGGCCCACCAGGCCGTCCAGGTAGCGGGACTCGAAGTCGTGCGTCTCGGCCGCCCAGCTCTCCGGGTCGGTGATCGCGTAGTGCGCGACCCCGCCCGCGAACACGTCGCTGTGCACGAGCGCCGCCACCGTCGTCCAGCCTCCGGCGCTGCCGCCGCGGATGGCGATCTTCGCGGCGTCGGCCCGGCCCATCTCGACCAGGCCGCGCGCCACCCTGGCGCAGTCCTGCACGTCCACCACGCCCCACTCGTGGCGCAGCCGCTCGCGGTAGGCGCGGCCGTACCCGGTCGATCCGCCGTAGTTGACCACGGCCACGCCGAGCCCTCTGCTGGTGAAGTACGCGATCTCCAGGTCGAGCACGACCGGGAGGTTGCCGGTCGGGCCGCCGTGCACGAAGATCACGTACGGGCTCGGGCCGCTCCGGCCGCCGGTCGGCGGGTAGAGGTGCGCGTGCACGCCCTCGAGGGTCACGGCCTCGGGCGTGGGCAGCAGGTCGCGGTCCGGCAGCGGCTTGCGCGGCGACACGACCTCGTGGGTGCCGTCCGCGAGGTCGACGAGGGTGACCTCCAGCGGCGTGTACGGGGTCGCGCCCACGGCCGCCACCATGCCGCCCGCGACCGACACGGTCGAGGACCAGTAGGTGGCCGTGCCGCCGATGTCCCTGATGTCGCCGGTCTTCGGGTTCAGCACGCCCAGGCGGCGCAGGTCCGGGGTGCCGTACACGACCGCGAGCTCGCCCGTGTCCGCGATGTCCAGGTACGTCATGCCCGGCTTCCACGCGGCGGCGCCGAACTCCTGCTCGATGGGGGTGAGGTTCGTGGCGGGGGAGCCGTCGAGGGGGACGAGGTGGACGTTCCACCAGCCGGTGGGGTCGGTCACGGCGTACAGGCTGCCGTCGTCGCGCCACTCGGCCTGGGCCACCGACTCCTCGGGGCCGCCGGCGACCACCCGGTACGCGCCCGCCGTGCCGTCCTCGCCCAGCGGGGCCACGCACAGCTCGGTGCCGTCCCAGGGCATGTTCGGGTGGTCCCAGCCGATCCAGGTGATGTGGCGGCCGTCGGGGGACAGGCGGGGGTTCATCAGGAAGTGCTGGGCTTTTACGATCACCGTGACCGGGCCGCCGTCCAGGGGCACCGCCACCAGGTCCCGCACGTCGTCCGTCTCCCGGACCGCCCACACCTCGTCCCGGCCGGGCGGGAGGTAGAGGTCCGCGTAGCGGTAGGAGCCCTCCGGGGTGATCGCCACCGGCTCCGCGCCCCCGGCGAGGCGATAGAGGCGCTGGTCGGCCCAGTTCGTGAAGACCAGGCCGCCGCCCGGGAGCGGACGCCAGGAGCGCCCGCCGTACTCGATCACCCGGTTGCGCGCGTTCCAGCCCGCCGGCAGGGCGTCCACGCGGCTGCCGTCAGGGAGGCGGCGCACCACGCAGCGGCGCCCGCCCTCGGCCGGGCGTGGCTCGTCCCACCAGACCTCGACGCCGGAGGGCGTGGCCACCGCCTCCACCCACTGCGGGCCGCCATCGGTACGGGCCACGTCGATCGGTCGAATGCTCATCAAGTCACCAATTGCCATTCGTACATGGGGGAAGTGGATGGTCAGGCGGGTGAAGGATGTACGCGATGCCCCCGCTGCCCGAGCTCCTGAGCCATACGTTCTCGAACGCTGCCCGCGGATAGACCCTTCGAACCGAGGCGTCATCGGGAGCCGCGGGATCGTTGACGACGATGTCGCCCTCGACGGTGAAACCGGTGACGACCAGGATGTGCCCGCTGGTGGAGTAGCAGGAACCGGGCAGCTCGGCCGCCTTGAACGACTGCGACGTGATCACCGGGACGCCCGCCCGCACGAACGCCTCCAGCTCCACCGCCGACCGCAGCCGCGTCACGAACCCGGCCAGGCCGTAGCGCCCCGCGTACGCCACGTTGAACGGCCAGTTGCCGGTGCCCTGGTAGCTCTCGTCGTACGTACCCATGGCCGCGTGATCCACGGACGGGGCCGGATCGCCGTCCCCCACCCAGGCCAGCTCGGCCGGCCCGGGACCGCGGCCCCAATGGCCCAGCACCATGGCCACCGAGGTCGGGCCGCACCAGTTGACACCCCCGCCGTCCCACTGCGGATGGTGCCCGGCGTGCGCGTGCTGGGAGTACGCGGGCACCGCCAGCTCCACCGCCCCCGCGGCGCCGAAGGGGCTCGCCACGACCGGGCGGCGCGGCACGGCCGAGGCCATCACGCCCAGCCCGGTCACCCGCGCGTCCCCGCCGTGCGCCGCGACCCGCACCTGGTACGCCACGACCGACCGCCGGGCCACGAAGGTGTCCACCGCCACGTTCCCGTCCTCGTCGCCCTGACCGGGCACCGAGGTGCGGGGGGTGCCGTGTTCCGACCAGCGGCCCATGACGTACCACTTGGTGAGATCGCCCCGCTCGGTCCTGGCCCGGAGTGCCACCTCGATCCACGAGCCCGGCGGGGTGCGCGCGGTCCACGAGGGGATGAGCTGGGTCGCCGCGAACCCGATCCGCTGCTCCGCGCTCGCCCACGAGCCCGCCTGCGGCGAACCCGCGGGTACGGCGAAGCGGGTGAAGGCGACGCGGGCCAGGCCGACGGTGAGCACCAGCCATATTGTGGTTTCGCACTCTGTGTCGCACATCGGATGGTTTACGTACCAGCCCCGTTTGTGTCGGTGGTGATCTCTATCGTTCGGGGCATGACTCAGGCGGTACAGGCATATTCGTACGCGGGCCCCTCCACGCTCACCGACGGCAGGCTCGGTCTCTCGACCTCCGGTGGCACGGCGTTATCGGGGCCGCAGACGCACCCGCGCTTCTTCAGCGGGCTGCTCACCCACGCGGCTCCGGCGGCGGCCGGGCTGCTCGCGGTGGCGGACGTGGCGCTCGCCCGCTACCACCAGCCCAGGCCGGGCTGGACCCGCGACCCGGTGGTGACGTGCGACGGCGGGCGGCTGCGGTTCGAGTCGTTCTCGGCGTGCGGCGGCGTCTACGCCCGGCTCGACGTGCTGGAGCTCGACGGCGACGTGCTCGACCGGGGCACCACCAACGTCGACGTCAACGGCCCGCTGCGCGAGTCCCTGGCCAGGGTGGGCGGCAGGGATCCGCTCCACCTGGGCGTCGGCCCCGACGAGCTGACGGTCACCACGCTCGACGGCGCGGTCGTGGAGAAGAAGGTGCCGCTGCCGTCGCGGTGGCTGCGCGGGTTCGCGGAGGTGCAGGTGATCGCGTCCGGCTGGGACCTGCGGGCCGAGCTGGCCGGGCCGCACGCCGTGCGCTTCCTGCGCTCCCTGCCGAAGGGCGCCCGCTCCACCGTCTGGGCCGTCCCCTCGGGCCGTGACCTGCGCGTGGCCTCAGGCCCCGCGCGCGGCGCGGTCTGCCTGTCGGGCACCGGGCGGGTGGCCACGCTGCTGCCGCTGCTCAGGTTCGCCAAGGCACTGAGGGTGTACGGGCCCGCCGACGGCTCGTCCACGGCCAGTGCCTGGGAGCTGGAGCTGCCCGGCATGCGTTACACGCTGGCCGTCTCGCCCGAGCCGTGGCGCGGGTTCTCCGGCGAGGGGGCGGTGCTGTCCGACCTGGCCACCGACGAGGCCGCGGACGACGCCGACGTGGTGGGCATGCTGCTCAACTTCGAGCCCACGGTCGAGCTGGGGCTGCTCGCCGACCGTTCCGGGCTCGCGATCGAACGCGTACGCGCGGCGCTCACCCAGCTCGGCACGGCCGGGCGCGTCGGCTACGACCTGCACGAGGCGGCCCACTTCCACCGCGAGCTGCCCTACGACAGGGACCAGGTGGCGGAGCTCAACCCCCGGCTGACGGCCGCCCGCGCGCTGGTGGACTCCGGCGCCGTACGGCTGCTCGGGGAGACGGCCGAGGTGACGACCGACGGCGGGGTGCGGCGGGTGCGGATCGCCGACGGCGAGTGCACGTGCCCGTGGTGGTTCGACCACCTGGGCTCGCGGGGGCCGTGCAAGCACGCGCTGGCGGCCAGGATCGCCGCCCGCGTCGCCGTAGAGGTCGCTCCGTGACCGCATGGGAGACGGTGGTGGCGGCCATCGACACCGGGGATCCGCAGTGGGTCTCCGAACGCGTCCTCGCTCTCGGCGAGCGCGAACGTCGCGAGGTGGCCGCCCTGCTCCCCGCCCACGTCGCCGTGGCCGAGGAGCGGGCCCATGCCCGGGAGCTGGAGCGCATCGCCAGGCGGGAGCGCGAGAGCGAGGCCGCCTGGCGCGAGCACGTGCGCCGGGCCGAGCGCGCCGGCCGCACCGTCCACGAGTACGAGCGCTGGGAGTGGAACACCCCCTGGAACCAGCCCTGGCCACTCGAGCGCGGGGAAAACTGGGCCGACTCCCTGCGGGTCGCGGGCGCGGCCACCATCGGCGGCGCGGCGGCCGTCGTGGCCTGGCTCAACCGCCGCGAGTTCCAGGACCGCGGGGAGGTGAGCGGCGCCACCACCGCGATCCTCGAAAGCGTCCTGTCCGCCCGCCCGGCCGCGTGGCAGGAGGACTTCGCCACCCGCGCCGCGCTCCGGCTGCGCCCGGCGCCCCGGCGGCGCCGCCGATCGGACGAGATGGACACGCTCGCCCTGGCCATGCTGCGCCGCACCGGCGTGGTCCCGCCCGAGCACGACCCCCTCGTCGTGGCCTGGGTACGCCGGCCGCCCGCCCGCGAGGACCCGCTGCTCGACCACCTCCTTCCCCGGCTCTTCGAGGCGGAGGGCGTGGGCGCGGTGCTGCGGGGCGAGCGCGCGGAGCCGCTGACGCGCGGCACCTGGCTGGCCGCGCTCAAGAGGCTGGCCGGTCAGGGCCGCCGCGACCTGCTGCTCGACGGGTGCGTACGGCGCTTCCTGCGCGGTGGCGAGGCCGCCGACCTGCGCTTCTTCGTCCGCCTGCACGAGCTGCTCCAGCCGACCCCCGACGAGGTGAGCAAGCACGCCGCCGACTACCTGCGGCTGCTGCCCGCCGCGCCGGGACCCGTCGCGGAGGTGGCGCTGCGCCACCTGCGCGGGCTCGACCACCTGGACCACGCCGACGTGTCGGAGGCGGTGCGGGCGCTGCTGTTCAGGGCGGAGCGCAAGCTGGTGACGGCCGGGCTGACCTGGCTCGACGCCGTCGCCCGCGCCTGGCCGGGCGACCTCGACGAGCTGGCGCCCGCGCTGGGGTCCGCGTTCGCCTGCGAGTCCGCCGACGTGCAGGGGCGGGCGGTGCGGATCGCGGTCAAGCACGCCAAACGGTTCACGCCGGTGGGGGCGCAGGCCCTGCGGGACTCCTTCGGGCTGCTGCCGCACCAGCTCGGCGAGACCCTCGTGGCGGTGTTCGGCGGGGAGGCCGCCGAGGAGCCGCCGGAGCCCTTCACACCCGCCCCGCTGCCCGCGCCGCGCTTCGCCGAGGCGTTCCCCGGGCCGGTGACCGCGCCCGTGGAGCTGGGGCCGTGCGGGGGCGGATGGGAGTCCGCGGAGCTGTGGCTGGCGGGCGTCGTGCGGCTGCTCCACGACGACCGGGACGGGCTCGTGGCGAGGCTGTCGGAATGGCGGCTGGGCACCCGCTCGCACGAACGGCCGTGGCTGGACGTCTGGCAATGGTGCGAGGAGATCGCCCGGCTGATCCTGACGGGCGGCTCCCCGGCTGACGGGCTGCCCCGGGGCGACGCGGTGTCGGCGCCGCACCTGTTCCTGCTGCGGCGGTGGGCCGAGGTCCACTCGGCGCTCCAGGACGGCATCCTCCCGCCGTACCTGCTGGCCGAGCCCACCGAGGGCACCGGGCACGTGGACGCCGGGGAGCTCGTGGCGCGGCTGGCGGGCTACGAGCGACGCGGTTCCGAGGCCCTGCCGGCGGACCTGCAGCAGGCGCTGCTGCGGCTGCCGCGCGAGGTGGCGCCGGAGGTGGTGGCGCGGGCGCGGCTGCTCACCTCGGAGGCGGGGCGGGCGGCGGCCCGGTGGCTGGACGGCGGCCGTCCCGAGCCGGTCACGGAGGTCGGCTGGCTCGCCTCCGGGCGGCTGGACCCCGGCGGCGAATACCGCGACGACCGGGATCCGGCCGACACCCGGACCCCCGATCTGGAGCCCAGGATCCGGGTGGCGCCGACGGGGCTGCCGCTGGTCGACGACCTGCTCACCGAGCCCGGCTGGCGGCGGCGGAGAGGGCAGGGCGGGCTGCTGCCCTGGTGGCCGTACGTGCTGCCGTCCCATCGGGAGGTCGTCGCGCAGCACTTCGTCCCGCACCTGATGTACGGGTGGCCGGTGGAGGGGGCGAGTCCGCCCGAGGCGTACGCCCTCGCGCTGGCCGACGGTCCGTGGGGCGAGGGGATGGCGCTCGTGGTGGCGTTCTTCCTGGCCGACCCGTCCTGGTCGAAGCTGCCCGTGGTGCGGGCGCACCTGGTGGTGGACCTGGCGGCGCGCGGCGACGAGGACGCCGAAGGGATCGGCCGGCAGCTCGGACTGCTGCTGCGCAGGACGTGGTTCAAGCCCGGCCCGGTCCTCGAGACCCTGGAGAGCGCGGCCGAGCAAGGAGCGCAGTGGGAGGTGTGGCGGATCATGACCGGGTTCCTGCCGGTGTTCCTGCCGGGGCCGGAGGAACGGCCGCACACCCGGCACACGCAGGTGCTCGCCTTCGCGCTGCGCGCCGCCCGGTGGGCCGGAGCGCGGGGGCCGGTGCCCTGCGTGGCGGAGATCGCCGAGCGGCGGGCGTCGAACAACTTCGTCCGCGAGGCCCGCCGCCTGCACACCTACCTGACGTGACCGCCCCGTGACCACCACGTGACCGCCACATGACCGCCTCTGACCGGCGCGCCGGTCAGAGGTACAGGCCCGTGGACTCGTCGCCCGGCTGCGGGGTGAACTCGCGGCCCGCGCGCAGAGCGTACAGCTGGGCCAGCGTCGCGCCCGACGGGCTCACCCCGTTGGCGGAGCCCAGCCAGGTGACGGCCTCGTCCTTGGTCAGCGGCCCGACCTCCACCTGCGCCAGGCAGCGGCCGGGGCGGACGACGGCCGGGTGGAGGCGGGCGAGGTCCTCGTTGGTGGTGATCGCCACCAGGACGTCCCGCCCCTGGCCGAGCAGGCCGTCGGTCAGGTTGAGCAGGCGCGAGAGCCCCTGGCCCGCCTGGGCCTTGGCGCCCGAGCTGATCAGCTCGTCGCAGTCCTCCAGGACGAGCAGCCGCCAGCGCTGCGTGTCCTCGTCTGAGTCGTAGCCGACGGCCACCTCCATCAGGTAGCCCGGCTCGTTGAACAGCCGCTCGGGGTCGAGCACGCAGTCCACCTGGCACCAGTCGTGCCACTGCTTGGCCAGCGTGCGCAGCAGTGTGGTCTTGCCGGTGCCCGGCTCGCCGTGCAGCAGGATCAGGCGGCCGTTGACGTCGGCGGGGGTGATCGACATCAGCCGGTCGAGGGCCGGGCGGACCTTGGCCGAGTAGTTCTTGTTGATCTCGTCCCAGGGCTGGGCCGTGATCGGCTTCTCCGAGCGGGTGCCGCCGTGCATGCCGCGCCACCAGAAGCCCATCTCGACGTGGTCCACCTCCGGCATGGCCTCTTCGGCGCCCTCGATGCTCTGCGCGAGCACGCTCTTGGCCAGATCCTCGTCCACGGCCGTGACGCTGACGGTGGCCGTGCGGTTGCGGTGTCGCACGACGCGCAGGGTCCAGCCCTCGCCGGCGATGAGCCGCGACTCCGAGCCGTCCTCGACCCGCGCCGTGCGCAGCAGCCGGCCGTCGGCCGGACTCAGCGGGGCGTCGGGGCGCACGCGCTCCAGATTGGCAAGGCGGGACCACGGTTGCGCACCCGTCGCGAACGGCGACAGCGCCAAGGCGTCGATGACGTCGATCGCGGAGTCGGCATCGTCGATCCAGATGTTCATGGGGAGCTCTGAAGACTCCCGGCTGGGGAACGGCACCTCCCTCATCACAGACATAACGTTAATGATCCAGCGTCCAGCCGTCACATGTCGAAGGGTTTTGCGGAAAATTCGTGGTATCGGTTAGCTCTTGGTCAGAGTGCCGGTCTGGGTGACGATGCCGGGGCCGGGCTCGTCCCGCCAGGTGTAGGAGAGGGAGTCGCCCTGCCTGGCGAGCCAGACGGTGCCCGGGATGCAGCCGCCCTCCATCGCCTCCAGCGAGAACGTCAGCCGCGACGCCTCCACCTGGGTCAGGATGATCATGCCGCGGCAGCTCGCGCCGGCGTCCTTCTCGCTCCACTGCGCGGTGGTCGCGCCCGGCTTCAGCACCACGGTGTTCTCGGCCCCGTCGGTGTCCATGGGGTTGGTGCTCTCCGTCCGGCCCGTCCACGTCCCCGCGTAGGCGGCGGGGATCTTGAGCTTCCCGCCGGAGGCGGTGGGGGTCGCGCTGCCGGAGGTGGCGGGCGTCGTCGGGGTGGCCGCTGGGGTTGAGGGCGGGGTGGACGGTGGGGTGGACGGCGGGGTGGACGGGGCCGGGGATTCCGGAGGGGTGGCCGAGGGGGAGCTGTCGTCCTGGTCCGCGAGCGGGGTCGGGGTGCTGTTCACGGAGAGGATCGTGACGACGGCCGCGGCGAGGGCGACCAGGCCCGCCAGCGCGCCGATGAGCAGGCTCCGCGAGCGGGGGCGCCCCGTCCCCTGGGTGGTGACGGCGGCCTGGGGGCGCGGCCCCGTGCGAAGGCCCTCGGGTACGGCGGGGTCCTGCGGGAGAGGGGCCGCCGGGGGGCCTTGCGGGGCGTTGGGGTTGACCAGGGACATCATCAGGTGCTGGGCCGTGGGCCGCCGCGACGGGTCCTTGACCAGGCAGGACGCGATCACCCCGCGCAGGCGCGGCGGCAGCGGCGACAGGTCCGGCTCCGCGTGGAGCACCCGGTGCAGCACGGCGGGCACGGTGTCCGCGCCGAACGGGCTCGTGCCCGTGGCCGCGAACAGCATCGACGAGGCCCACGCGAACACGTCGGAGGCGGGCGCGGCGGGCGAGCCGCTGATCTGCTCGGGCGCCAGGTAGGCGGGGGTGCCGATCAGGCCGGAGGTCATCGTGGCCGCCCCCTCGGCCCGGGCGATGCCGAAGTCCACCACCCTGGGCCCGTCGGGCCCGAGCAGCACGTTGGCCGGCTTGAAGTCGCGGTGCACGATCCCGGCCGCGTGGATGGCGGCCAGGGCGGTGGCCGTGCCGACCGCCAGGCGTTCGAGGTCGCCGCCGCGTAGCGGGCCGCGCTCGCGCACCCGGTCGGCCAGCGAGGGGCCGTCCACGAACTCGCTCACCACGAACGGCCGGGGCCCGTCGGCCGAGACGTCGAGGACCCGCGCGGTGCAGAAGGAGGCGATGCCCTCCAGCGCGTCCAGCTCGCGTGCCAGCCTGGCCCGCGTCTGCTGGTCACCGGTGCTCAGCAGCTTGATCGCGACCGGTTCGCCGGCGGCGGTGTGGGCGAGATAGACCACACCCTGCCCGCCCTCCCCGAGCCGGCCGGACAGGATGTACCCGCCCAGGGACGGCGGGTCGTCCGGTCGCAGGGGGCTCGCCATGGCCGATACGTTACCGGTCGCCATGCGCTTGTGAAGATCCACCGGTACCTTGGAGCGTTGGGCAAATCACACCTTAAGCGGAGGTATCGGGGAAGTGTCGAAGGCGACGTTCCGTGAAAGGACGCGTTACTGGTTCGACAACACCATGTCCAGGGGGACCGCCTCGTTGATCGGCTGGCTGGCCGTGGTGTCGGTGGGGCTGATCGTGGTCGTGGCCGGGCTCACGCTCTGGCTGGCGCCGAACGAGCCCGACGGCGTGAACGGCCCCGGACATGTGCTCTGGATCGCGCTCATGCACGCGCTGAACCCGGGCAAACTCGCCAGTGACAAGGGCTCGACCGCGTACATGGCCGTGATGTTCGCCGGGTCGATCGGCGGACTGTTCATCGTCAGCATGCTCGTCGGCCTGCTGTCCAACGGGCTCAAGCAGAAGGTGGACCGCCTGCGCAGGGGACGCTCGCGGATCGTCGAGTCCAGCCACACGGTGGTGCTCGGCTGGTCGGACCAGGTGTTCACGATCGTGGCCGAGCTGGCCAAGGCGCACGCCAGCCAGAAGGGCTCGGTCATCGCCGTCCTGGCGGAACGCGACAAGCTGGCCATGGAGGACGACATCCGCGAGGCCGTCGGGGACCTCGGCAGGACCCGGCTGGTCTGCCGCACCGGGCGGCCCACGGAGCCGCGCGACCTCGCGATGATGAACCTGGCCACCGCCCGTTCCGTCGTCGTGCTCTCGCCCGAGGGCGAGGACCCGGACGCGCACGTCATCAAGATCCTGCTCGCGCTGGCCAAGCGCCGCGGCGTCCATCCGCCGGTGGTCGCCGGGCTCACCTCCAGCCGCAACATCGCCGCCGCCCGCCTGGCCGGCGGCGAGGACGTGCACCTCGTCGACTCCGACGACACCGCCTCCCGGCTCATCGTGCAGTCCTCGCGCCAGTCGGGCATGTCCGTCGTCTGCATGGACCTGCTGAACTTCGACGGCGGCGAGATCTACCTGCGCACGCCCAAGAAGCTCATCGGCGTCACGTACGGCGAGGCGCTGCACGCGTACCAGACCGCCTCCGTCATCGGCCTGCGCCGGCCGACCGGCGTCGTGCTGAACCCGCCCATGGACACCGTCGTCAACGCCGACGACGAGGTCATCGTGATCGCCCACGACGACTCCCACATCCGCCTGGCCGCCGGCAAGCCGTCCATGGACGAGTCCGCCGTCGTCGAGGCGGAGGCGCCGCCCACCGAGCCCGAGCGCACGCTCCTGCTCAACTGGAACGGCCGGGCCGAGCAGATCGTCCGCTACCTCGACGGCTACGTGGCCCCCGGCTCGGTGCTGGAGATCGCCGCCGACCACCCCAAGGCCGGCACCGGCCTGGCGGGCCTGCGCCACCTCACCGTGAACGTCAAGGACTGCGACACCACCGACAGGTACGCGCTGGAGTCGCTCGGCGTCGGCCTCTTCCAGCACGTCATCGTGCTCTCCGACGACCGCTTCGCCGCCCACCACGCCGACACCCGCACGCTCATGACGCTGCTGCAGCTCCGCGACATGCAGAGCACGCTCGGCGAGCACTACTCGATCGTCAGCGAGATGCACGACGAGAACAACCGGGCCCTGGCCGAGGTCACCGAGGCCGACGACATCGTGATCAGCGACACCGTCATCGGCCTGCTGCTCGCCCAGCTCGCCGAGAACCGGCACCTGGCGGACGTGTTCGGCTACCTGTTCGACTCGCGCGGCTCGGAGATCTACCCCAGGCCCGCCGGCTCCTACGTCAAGACGGGGACGCGCGTGCACTTCTCCACGGTCGTGGAGTCGGCCAGGCGCAGGGGCGAGACCGCCATCGGCTACCGCAACGCCCTGGCGCGCAACGACCCGCCGCACTACGGCATCGTCCTCAACCCCGACAAGTCCGAGCCCATCGTCCTGAACAAAGGCGACTCGGTGATCGTCCTCGCCGAGCGGTAAAAACGTACAGTTTGCCGTGTGAGGACCATTGACTGGGTGGACGGCGCCGTCGAGCTCGTCGACCAGACACTGCTGCCCGACAAGTGCGTGACGCTGCGCATCCAGACCGTGGACGAACTGGTGGACGCCATCCGGCGGCTGGCCGTGCGCGGCGCGCCCGCGCTCGGCGTGGCGGGGGCGCTCGGCGTGGTGCTGGCCGACGGCGACCCCGCGCAGATCGCCAGGCTCCGCACCGCCCGGCCCACCGCCGTCAACCTCGCGTGGGGCGTCGACCGGGCCGCCGCCCACCTGCGGGAAGGCCGCGCGTCCGTGCTCGCGGCCGCGCTGCGCGTGCGCGACGACGACATCGCCGCCTGCGTGGCCATGGGGGAGCGCGGGGCCGACCTGCTCGAAGGCGACCGGCTGCGGATCATGACCGTGTGCAACACCGGCGGGCTGGCCGCCGTCGAACGCGGCACCGCGCTCGGCGTCGTGCAGACGCTCCACGAGCGCGGGCGGCTGACCGAGGTGCTCGCGCTGGAGACCCGCCCGCTGCTGCAGGGCGCCCGGCTCACCACCTGGGAGCTGGCCAGGATGGGGGCGCCGCACCGGCTCATCGCCGACTCGGCGGGGCCGTACCTGCTGGCCAAGGGCGAGGTGGACGCGGTGCTCATCGGCGCCGACCGCATCGCCGCCAACGGCGACACCGCCAACAAGATCGGCTCGTACGCCCTCGCGCTCGGCGCGGAGCGCGCCGGGGTGCCGTTCGTGGTGGTCGCGCCCGAGTCCACGATCGACCAGAACACCCCCACCGGCGAGCACATCGAGATCGAGGACCGAGGGGCGGACGAGGTCGTGACGGTCAGAGGTGTGCGCGTGGCGCCTGAGGGCACCCAGGCGTTGAACCCGGCCTTCGACGTGACGCCGCACGATCTCATCACCGCGATCGTGACGGACAAACGGGTGATCAGACCCTAGGTAAAATCACCCAACTTCAGGACCCGTCCGCATGCTCCGCGTTACGCTCGGTGGTCTCGACAGCGACTCTCGGAGCTCACCGTGGCCATCGACCTGGTGTTACGCAAAGACTGGAACGCCCGCTCGCCGCGCGGCGACTACACGCAGCTCGACTCCACCAAGGGAGTGAAGGTCCACTACACGGGCGGCAGGGTCGACCCCGGCATCGTCTCCGACCACAGCGGGTGCGTCTCGCTGGTGCGGTCGATCCAGGCGTTCCACATGGACGACAACGGCTGGATCGACATCGGCTACTGCGTCGACGAGGAGACCGAGCTCCTCACCCGGCAGGGCTGGAAGTCGTACCGGGACCTGCGCGTGGGCGACGTCGCGCTCACGCTCGACCACGACACGGGCATGTCCGAGTGGCAGCCCGTGCTCGAGGTGTGCGTGTTCCCCGCGATGGAGCGGGAGATGATCCGGATGGAGGGGCCCGCCCACTCCTCCCTGACCACCCCCCATCACCGCTGGCCCGTGGAGCGCCAGGCGGGGGAGGACACGCGGCGCCTGTGGGTGACCACCGAGACCATCGGTCACCGGGACCGCATCCCGGTCGCGGCGCCCTGCGCCGACCTGCCGGCCGAGGCGAAGTGGTCGGACGCCTTCGTGGAGCTGGTCGCGTGGTTCGCGGCCGAGGGCGCGTCGAGCGCGAGCGGGGTCGCGATCCACCGGTCGCGTCGGGACCCGGCGCATCTCATGCGCGTCCGCGCCGCGCTCCACGGGGTCTTCGGCCCTCCCGCCGCGGGCGCGTCCCGCTGGAGGGAGACGGTCAGGGACGATCTCGTCGAGTTCCGGCTCCCGGCCGACGCCGGACGGCAGCTGGTCGAGGTGGCGCCCGGCAGGGTGCCGGGGTACGCGTTCCTCCTGTCGCTGACCCGGGCCCAGCTCTCCCTGTTCCTGGAGACCTCCCTGACGGCGGGCGACGCCGGGCGCGACAGGCTCGCCCGCGGGGACCGGGCGGCGGCGGAGGCGTTCATGTTCGCCGCGCTGCTGTCGGGGTCGGGAGCGGCCATGAGCCGCCTGCCCGAGACGGGCATGTGGCTGACCACGATCCGGCGCCGGCACTCCGTCATGCCCCGACCGGCCCTGAGGATCCGGAGGGAGACCTACCGCGGCCGGATCTGGTGTCCCCGGACCGAGAACCAGAGCTGGCTGGCCCGCCGGGAGGGGACCGTCTACTTCACCGGCAACACCATGGTCGCCTGCCCGCACCGCAAGGTGTTCGAGGGGCGGGGCCCGCACCACCTGCCCGCCGCCAACGGCCCGGGGCTCAACGCCGGCCACTACGCGGTGCTGGGGCTCGTCGGCAACGCGGGGCTCGTCCAGCCGCCCGACGGGGTGCTGCACGCGATCCTGGACGCCGTCCAGTACCTGCGCGACAAGGGCCGCGCGGGCAAGGAGATCAAGGGACACCGCGACGGCTACTCGACCGACTGCCCCGGCGACCCGCTCTACGACTGGATCCGGAGGGGCGCGCCCCGGCCGGGCGGGACCCCGCCCACGGAGCCGACCGCGCCGCCGTTCCCCGGGCGGCCGCTGAAGTATCCGCCGGTCATGCACGGCGAGGACGTGCGCACCTGGCAGGCGCAGATGAGGAAGCGCGGCTTCGACCTGGCCGTGGACGGGGCGTACGGCTCCGGGTCGCGCGAGGTGTGCCGCAGGTTCCAGCGGCGGCAGGGCCTCGAGGACGACGGCGTCGTGGGCGCCCTGACGTGGCGGCTGACGTGGGAGGCGCCCGGATCCTGAATCTGGGTCCTGAATCTGGGGTGGACCGGGGTCAGCGACACACCGAGCCTGGGGTGGACCCGGGGTTACCGCACCTTCGCAGCTCCGCCTAGTATCCGACCATGGAACTGGCCACGGGGTTCGAGTCCATCTCGCGAGACGGCTGGCGGGCGCTGGCGGTCGAGGTCCTCCGCAAGTCGGGCATCGAGACGGAGGCGCCGGAGGAGGCGCTGTCCACCGCCACCTATGACGGGGTGACGGTCGCGCCGCTCTACGACCTGGACGACCTGCCCGGCGATCCCGGGCTGCCCGGCGAGGCGCCGTACGTGCGCGGGGCCCGCGGCACCCCCGGCTGGGACGTGCGCCAGCGGCACGCCGTGGCCGACCCCGAGGCGGTGCTGGCCGACCTGGAGAACGGGGTCACCTCGCTGTGGCTCGTCGTCGGGGACGGCGCCATCCCGGTGGACGCGCTGGGCGCCGTGATCGAGGACGTCTACCTCGACCTGGCGCCGGTCGTGCTGGAGGCCGGGGACCGGGTACGCGAGGCCGCCGAGGTCCTGTTCGGGCGCGGGAGCGCCGTGCGGGGCAACCTGGGCGCCTCCGCCGTTGAGGGTCCGGGGCTGGAGCTGGCCCGGCGCTGCGTCGACGGGTTCCCGGGGCTCAGGGCTATCACCGTCGACGCCACCCCGTACCACGACGCGGGCGGCAGCGACGCCGAGGAGCTGGGTTGCTCGATCGCCCGGGGAGTCGCCGAGCTGCGGGCGCTCACGGACGGCGGGCTCTCTGTCGAGCAAGCGCTAGGGCAGATCGAGTTCCGGTACGCCGCCACCGCCGACCAGTTCGCCACCATCGCCAAGCTGCGCGCGGCCCGCCGGCTGTGGGCCAGGGTCGCCGAGGTGTGCGGCGCCGCCGGGCACGGCGGCCAGCGGCAGCACGCGGTGACCAGTTCGGCCATGATGACCGCCCGCGATCCCTGGGTGAACATGCTGCGCACCACCCTGGCCTGCTTCGCCGCCGGCGTCGGCGGCGCGGAGGCGGTCACGGTGCAGCCGTTCGACGCCTGCCTCGGGCTGCCGGACGCCTTCTCGCGGCGCATCGCCCGCAACACGCAGGCGCTGCTGCTGGAGGAGTCGGGCCTCGGACGCGTCATCGACCCCGCCGGCGGCTCCTGGTACGTCGAGCGCCGCACCGCCGACCTCGCCGAACGCGCGTGGGCCTGGTTCCAGGAGATCGAGGCGGCCGGCGGGATCACCCGGGCCGCCGGGCTCGTGGCGGACCACATCGCCGCCACCCGCGCCCGCCGCGCCGACGACGTCGCCCACCGCCGCCTGCCCATCACGGGCGTGAGCGAGTTCCCGAACGTGCACGAGAAGCCGGTACGGCCGCCCACACCCGCGCAGGCCGCCTCCGAGACGGGCGGCCTGCCCCGGGTCCGCTACGCCGAGGAGTTCGAGGCCCTGCGCGACCTGGCCGACGCGCGGCCCGAGCGGCCCACGGTGTTCCTCGCCACGATCGGGCCCGTGGCCGCCCACACCGCGCGGGCCGCGTTCGCCGCCAACCTGTTCCAGGCGGGCGGGCTGGACACCGAGACCGCCGGTCCCGGGGCCGATCCCGAGCAGATCGCCACCGCGTTCGCCGTGAGCGGCGCCTCCGTCGCCTGCCTGTGCTCGACCGACAAGCTCTACGCCCAGCACGCCGCCGCCGTCGCCACCGCACTGCGCAAGGCCGGTGCGAGGAAAGTCTGGCTGGCGGGGAAGGGGGAGTACGAAGGCGTGGACGGAAACCTCTACGCGGGCTGCGACGCGCTGGCCGTGCTCCGCGAGACCTTCGACGACCTGGAGGTGACCCGATGATCCCGGACTTCTCCGGCATCCCGCTCAACGCCCTGCCCAAGGACGGGCCGCAGGCGCCGAAGCACGCCGGTGAGGTGTGGGAGACGCCGGAGGGCATCGGGGTCAAGCCGCTCTACACGGCCCACGACCTCGAGGGCATCGACTTCCTGCGCACCTACCCGGGCGTGGCCCCCTACCTGCGCGGCCCGTACCCCACCATGTACGTCAACCAGCCCTGGACCATCCGCCAGTACGCGGGCTTCTCCACGGCCGAGGACTCCAACGCCTTCTACCGGCGCAACCTCGCCGCCGGGCAGAAGGGTCTGTCCGTGGCCTTCGACCTGGCCACGCACCGGGGTTACGACTCCGACCACCCGCGCGTGGCCGGCGACGTGGGCATGGCCGGGGTGGCGATCGACTCCATCTACGACATGCGGCAGCTGTTCGACGGCATCCCGCTCGACCGCATGTCCGTGTCGATGACCATGAACGGCGCCGTGCTGCCCGTCCTCGCGCTCTACATCGTGGCGGCCGAGGAACAGGGGGTCGCGCCGGAGCAGCTCGCGGGGACCATCCAGAACGACATCCTCAAAGAGTTCATGGTCCGCAACACCTACATTTATCCCCCGACGCCGTCGATGCGGATTATTTCGGATATTTTCGCTTATACGAGCGAGAAGATGCCGAAATTCAACTCCATCAGCATTTCCGGTTACCACATCCAGGAGGCCGGGGCGACGTGCGACCTGGAGCTGGCCTACACGCTGGCCGACGGCGTCGAATACCTGCGGGCCGGGGTCGGCGCCGGGATGGACGTCGACCGGTTCGCGCCGCGGCTGTCGTTCTTCTGGTGCATCGGCATGAACTTCTTCATGGAGGTCGCCAAGCTCAGGGCCGCGCGGTTGCTGTGGGCCAACCTGGTTTCTGGATTTAACGCGAAAAATCCGAAATCGCTGAGCCTCCGTACGCACTCCCAGACCTCCGGCTGGTCGCTGACCGCGCAGGACGTCTTCAACAACGTGGCCCGCACCTGCGTCGAGGCCATGGCCGCCACCCAGGGCCACACGCAGTCCCTGCACACCAACGCCCTCGACGAGGCGCTCGCGCTGCCCACCGACTTCTCCGCCCGCATCGCCCGCAACACGCAGCTGCTCATCCAGCAGGAGTCGGGCACCACCAAGGTGATCGACCCATGGGGCGGCTCCTACTACGTCGAGCGCCTCACCCACGACCTCGCCGAACGCGCCTGGGCCCACATCCAGGAGGTCGAGGCCGCCGGCGGCATGGCCAGGGCCATCGAGGCGGGCCTGCCCAAGCTCCGCATCGAGGAGGCGGCCGCCCGTACGCAGGCCCGCATCGACTCGGGCCGCCAGCCCGTGATCGGCGTCAACAAGTACCGCGCCGAGAGCGACGAGGCCGTCGAGGTGCTCAAGGTCGACAACAGCGCCGTACGCGCCCAGCAGCTCGACAAGCTGGCCCGGCTCAGGGCCGAACGCGACCCCGGCGCCGTGCAGCGCGCGCTCGACGCGCTCACCAAGGCCGCCGACAACCCCGCGCCTGGCCTGGAGCACAACCTGCTCAAGCTGGCCGTGGACGCCGCCCGGGCCAAGGCGACCGTGGGCGAGATCTCCGACGCCCTGGAGCGGGTGTTCGGCAGGCACGCCGAGCAGGTACGTACCATCTCTGGGGTGTATCGCGACGAGTCAGGCCCCTCCGCCAACATCGAGCGCGTCCGCCGGGCGTGCGCCGACTTCGAGCGGGCCGAGGGCCGCCGCCCGCGCATCCTGGTGGCCAAGATGGGCCAGGACGGGCACGACCGCGGCCAGAAGGTGATCGCCACCGCGTTCGCCGACCTCGGCTTCGACGTGGACGTCGGCCCGCTGTTCCAGACGCCGGAGGAGGTCGCCAGGCAGGCGGTCGAGGCCGACGTGCACATCGTGGGCGTGTCGTCGCTGGCCGCCGGCCACCTGACGCTGGTGCCCGCGCTGCGCCGGGCGCTGGCCGACCTCGACGCCGGCGACGTCATGATCGTGGTCGGCGGCGTCATCCCGCCCGGCGACCACGACGAGCTGCGGGCCGCGGGCGCCGCCGCGATCTTCCCGCCCGGCACGGTGATCGCCGACGCCGCCCTCGACCTGCTCGACCAGCTGAGGAACCGTCAGTAGGTTCCCCGGTCGCACATCGTGACGGAGATCGTCCGCTGGGTGGCGACCGGGGACGTGATCCGGAGCGTGACGCGATGGACGCCGCCCGTGCTCTTGAGGCTCTGCGGCGAGGTCAGGAAGCGCTGGCCGTTCTCGGTGACGAGCGCCGACGAGCGGCCCACGGCGACGTTGTCGATGTACCAGGTGTAGCGGAAGGTCAGCGGCAGGCCCGTGCGCTGCACCATCGCCTGGAGCGTGACCTCGCCGCCGGTCCAGCAGTCGCCGTTCTTGGCGCCGCCCGGGCGGACGTAGACGAGCCTGAGCCGGCCGGCGGCGGGCGTGGCACTCGCCGTCGGGTTGCCGGTCGGGTCCGCCGTCGGGACGTTGCTCGGGGTGCCGACGGTCTGCGGGCTGGGCCTGGCGGTACGCGAGCGCCTCGGGCGCGAGGTGGGCGTGGACGCTGCCTCGGTCGTGGGCGCGGTGGTCACGTCGGAGACGTTCTTGGCCTTGGGGGTGGGCGTGGTGGGGGTGAGCCACATGATCGCGCCGGCCAGCGCCAGCACGGACACGCCGGCGACGCCCGCGATGAGCACGATCTTCACCCGCCGCCGCCCGGACCGCCGCGGCGGCTCGGGCGCCTGGGGCGGGGCCTGGGGCTGGGGCTGGGGCGTGCCCGGCACGAGGAGGTCGACCAGGGCCGAGTGCTGGGCCACCGACGGCTCGGCCACGACCTGCGCGGCGCCCGGCCCTTCGGCGGGCGGGAAGCCCGGCGGCGGCTCGGCGGGCGCGTGGTGCTGGAAGGCGGGGGGAACCGGGACCTCGACCGGAGCCGCCATCGGGAACGTCCCCGGCCCCTGGCCGTGCGGCGCGGTCGCACCCTGGTGGTGCGCGGCCACGCCTTGGTCGAAGTGCGCGGGCGAGCCCTGGCCGAAGTGCGGGCCTTGATCGACGTGGGCGGGCGCGGCCTGGCCGAAGGGCTGGCCCTGGTCCAGAGGTGCGGGTGCGTTCTGGCCGAAATGCGGGCCCTGGCCGTGGTGCGCGGGCGGAGCGGGCTGGCCCGCCACGGGCCGGCCCAGGGACTGGGGGTCGGTGCCGTGGCTCTGGCGCGAGGTCCTGCGCGGCAGCGGGGCCGCGGCCTGCTCCGCGGCCGGCTCCTGGGCGCGGGCCCGGCGCGGCGGCGTGTCCTGGTCGAGGGTGGCGTCGGGCGTGTCCTGCCAGGCAGCCAGCGGGGGATCGGGCCGGTGGGGCTGGGTCTGGTACGGCGCCGTCTGCTGGCGGGACGGCGCGGTCAGCCGCAGCAGCACGTCACGCATCGCGGGGCGGGAGCCCGGGTCCTTGGCCAGGCAGGCCAGCAGGATCTCGCGTACCGGCCCGCGCAGCTCGCCCATGCGCGGCTCGTCCTTCAGGATGCGGTTGATCACCGCGGGCAGCGAGTCGTCCCCGAACGGCGGCACCCCCGTGGCCGCGGAGACCATCACCGACCCCCACGCGAACACGTCCGCCGACGCCCCGCCCGCCTGCCCGGCGAGCTGCTCGGGCGCCATGTACGCGGGCGTGCCGACGAAGGTGCCGGTCGCCTTCACGCCGGTGCCGAGCGCCCCCGCTATGCCGAAGTCCACCACCCGCGGCCCGTCGGGCCCGATCAGGACGTTCGCCGGCTTGAAGTCCCCGTGCACGACGCCGGCCTGGTGGATGGCGTCCAGCGCGGTCGCGGTCGCCACGGCGAGCCGTTGCAGCTCCGCCCCGCCGAGCCGGCCGACCTGCTCGAGCGAGGCTCCGTCCACGTACTCGGACACGATGTACGGCCTGCCGCTGGTCGAGGCGTCGAGCACCTGCGCGAGGCAGAACGGCTCGACCTTGCGCGCGGCGGCGATCTCCGTGGCGAGGCGGCCGTCGACGGAGAGCCCCTCATGCAGCACCTTGACGGCGACCGGGGTTCCGTTGCGAGCCTGGCCGAGGTAGACGACACCGTGGCCGCCCGCGCCGAGCCGACCGACCAGCCGGTAGGGTCCCACCGTTGCCGGGTCGCCCTCGCGGAGGGGTTCGACGTTGGGCATGAGGGGAGTGACTCCTGTGACGGCTGAGATCAGAACTCCAGCACCCTACTGGCAAAAGTCAAGAATTGTCAGAGATTAGCTGATCAACTGGGAAGAAAGGGGTAAGCCGGGTGCACTCGCTGGAGGACTACGCCCGAGGCGTACGGGCCGGGTCCCGTACGTGGATCGCCCGCGCGATCACGCTGGTCGAGTCGACCAGGCCCGACCACAACGTCCTGGCGCAGCGGCTGCTCGTCGAGCTCACCCCGCTGTCCGGCCACGCGCGCCGGATCGGGATCTCCGGCGTGCCCGGCGTGGGGAAGTCCACGTTCATCGACGCGCTCGGCACGATGCTGACCGCGCAGGGCCACAAGGTGGCCGTGCTGGCCGTCGACCCCTCCTCCACCAGGACGGGCGGCAGCATCCTCGGCGACAAGACCCGCATGGCCCGCCTGTCGGTCGACCCCGCCGCGTTCATCCGCCCCTCGCCCACCTCCGGCACCCTGGGCGGCGTCACCAAGGCGACCAGGGAGGCCATGGTCGTCGTGGAGGCCGCCGGCTTCGACGTCGTGCTGGTCGAGACCGTCGGCGTGGGCCAGTCGGAGACCGCGGTGGCCGACATGGTGGACACGTTCCTGCTGCTCACGCTGGCCCGCACGGGCGACCAGCTCCAGGGCATCAAGAAGGGCGTGCTGGAGCTCGCGGACGTCATCGCGGTCAACAAGGCCGACGGCGAGTACGAGCTGCCCGCCAGGAAGGCCGCGCGGGAGCTGGCGGGCGCGCTGCGCATGCTCCGCTCAGACTCCACGCCGCCGCCGGTGCTCACGTGCAGCGGGCTCACCGGCGAGGGGCTGGACAAGCTCTGGCGGCACGTGCTGACCCACCAGGAGTCGATCGACCTGGCCGCCAAGCGCCGCGGTCAGCAGGTCGGGTGGACGTGGACGCTGGTGCGCGACCGGCTGCTGTCCGAGCTGCGCCACGACCCCGAGGTGGCGGCGATCACCGAGGAGGTCGAGCGGGAGGTCCTGGCGGGCGAGCTGACGCCCGCGCTCGCGGCCGACCGGCTCCTGTCCGCCTTCAAACGCCCCTGAGACGGGAAGCACGCGGCGCGCTGGTCTATCCCAAATGGTGGGATTGCTTTTAGAGTCGGCGTCAACACCGTCCAGGAGGTTCAGGCATGTCCAGCATTCCGTCCCTGCTGCGCGACCGGATCGCGGCGACCCCCGACGCGGAGGCGTACCGATTCCCCTCGGACGACGGCTGGGCCTCGCTGTCGTGGCGCGAGGTGGGCGACCGCGTGCGCGGGCTGGCCCTGGGGCTGGCCGGGCTGGGCTCGGGGCCCGGCAAGCGGGTGTCGATCCTCTGCTCCACCCGGGTCGAGTGGATCCTGGCCGACCTCGCGGTGCTGGCGACCGGAGCGGCCACGACCACGATCTACCCGTCCAACACGGCGGCCGAGTCGGCGTTCGTCATCACCGACTCCGGCAGCACGATCGTCATCGCCGAGAACGACGACCAGGTGGCCAAGCTCAGGTCCGTCCAGAAGGAGCTGCCCGACGTCACCCACGTCGTGGTCGTCGACGGCTCGCCCAGCGACGACGGCTGGGTGGTCACGCTCGCCTCCCTCAGCGGTGAGGGCGACTACGACGCCATGGTGGACGCCATCGCGCGGGACGACCTGGCCACTCTCATCTACACCTCGGGCACCACCGGCCGCCCCAAGGGCGTGGAGCTGACCCACGACAACTGGCTCTACGTCTCCGAAGCCGTCCGCGGGCTCGGCATACTCTCCGTGTCCGACCTGCACTTCCTGTGGCTGCCGCTGTCACACTCGTTCGGCAAGCTGCTGGAGGTCGTCATGATCGACATCGGCGTGCCGACCGCGATCGACGGCCGCCTCGACAAGATCGCCGAGAACCTCGGCGTGGTCAAGCCGACGTTCATGGCCGCCGCGCCGCGCATCTTCGAGAAGATCCACAACACGGTCGTGGCCACCGTGCGCCGCGAGGGCGGGATCAAGCTGCGCATCTTCGACTGGGCGAAGCGGACCGGCATCCGGGTCGTCAGGGCCCGCCAGCGCGGGGCGGACATCCCGGTCACCACCCGGATCGAGCACTCCCTGGCCGACCGCCTGGTCTTCGCCAAGCTCCGCGACCGGTTCGGCGGCCGGATCCGCTTCTTCATCTCCGGCGCCGCCCCGCTCTCGCAGGACATCGCCGAGTTCTTCGACGCGGCGGGCCTGACGATCATGGAGGGGTACGGGCTGACCGAGTCGTCGGCGGGCAGCTTCCTCAACCGGCCGGAGTCGGTGAAGTTCGGCACGGTCGGGCCGCCGCTGCCGGGCACCGAGGTCCGCATCGCCGACGACGGCGAGGTCCTCATCGGCGGGCGCGGCATCATGCGCGGCTACCACGGGCTGCCGGAGGAGACGGCCGGGGCGCTGGAGGAGGGCTGGCTGCACACCGGTGACATCGGCGAACTCGACGAGGCCGGACGGCTGCGCATCACCGACCGCAAGAAGGAGCTGATCAAGACCTCGGGCGGCAAGTACGTCGCGCCCACGTACCTGGAGGGCCGGATCAAGGCGGCCTGCCCGTACGCGTCGCACGTCTTCGTGCACGGCGACCGGCGCAACTACGTCACGGCGCTGGTCACGCTCGACATGGACGTCGTCAAGCCGTGGGCCCAGGCCGAGGGGCTGCCGTCCGACCCCGAGGAGCTGCGCGAGCACCCGCGCGTGCGCGAGGAGGTCGGGCGGGCCATCGACCAGGTCAACGCCGACCAGGCCAGCTACGCCACGGTCAAGAAGTTCGCGATCCTGGCGGAGGACTTCACCGTGGAGACGGGCGAGCTGACGGCCAGCCTCAAGATCAAGCGCAAGGCCGTCGAGGAGCGCCACGGCAAGACCCTCGACTCCTTCTACGACGGGTGAGCGATCCCGTCGTGATCTCCCACCTGCCGGTGCGGCCGAGGCACTGCGACGCCCAGGCCATGATGCACGCCTCCCGCTACTACGAGTACATCGAGGACGCGTTCCTCGACTGGATCGGGGCCCGCGGCGGCTACGACCGGCTCCGGCGGGAGGGCGCGGACCTGGTGGTCAAGGCGAGCGGGTGCGAGCACCACGCGCCCGCCCGCCTCGGCGACGTGCTGGCCGTGGAGAGCGCGCCGGCCAGGGTCGGCACCACGTCGATCACGATGACGTTCACGATGCGGCGCGGGGACGAGCTGGTGGCCGTCGGCACGGTCACGTACGTGTGCGTCCGCGACGGCCACCCCGCCCCGCTCCCCGCGATCCTCACAGGACCCGCTTCGCCCCCGGCAGCGACCGCACCAGGTACGCCAGCGACCAGCACAGCGGCAGCGCCACCACCAGCATGATCGCGAACTTGACGACCGCGACCGCCTCCAGCGGGCGCAGCGCGTAGCCGATGGCGACCAGCACGAGCGGGTGGATGATGTAGACGGTGAAGGCGTGGTCGGACAGGAACCGCCCGCGCGGCCCCTGCTCGGCGAAGCGCTCCCGGAAGAGCACCGCCAGCCCGATGATCATGCTGACCGCGAAGGCCGACTCCCAGGTGGCCGTCAACGCCGACGAGAGCTGCCCGCCGGTCATCCGCGAGAGCGGCAGCAGCACGGCGCTCGACACACCCGCCACGACGAACCCGAGATGCCCCGCCCGCGCGGGCAGCGTCTCGAACCAGCCGCGCCTGAAGGCCGCGCACCCGAGGGCGAACATGGCGACGTACTGCGGCAGGAAGTCCGGCGTCGGCAGCCCGAGCACCGGCACGTACGTGCCGGTCGGCACCGGGATGCGCCACAGGAACGTGGCGAGGGACAGGCCCAGGACGAACAGCACGACCGACCGGAGCCGCAGCGGCTCAGGGCGCGGATCGGCCGCCGGCCGCCGGCTCCGCCACCACGCGTACACCAGCGCGAAGACGATCAGCACCTCGGCGAACCACATGGGCCCCGGGTCCCACGAGCCCAGGTAGTACTGCCAGTAGGGCAGCTCCGGGCGCTGCGCGAGCCCGCCGAAGTTCACCAGCGGCCGCAGCAGGACGAGGAAGACGAGCAGCGGGATGCCCAGCCGCACCAGCCGGTCCCGCACGAAGGCGCGCGAGCCCTTGCGGTCGTACGAGCCGGGGGTGAAGAAGCCGGAGATGAGGAAGAAGAACCCCATGAAGAACGCCTGGTTGAACACCACCAGGATGTCGAGCGCGACCCCCGAGGGGTCCCTGGCGGGCTCGGTGTAGAACCAGAGGGGGATGTTCCCGTACGTGACCGCGGCGTGGTGGGCCACCACCAGCGCGGTCAGCACGATCCGCAGGTTGTCGATCGAGTGGAGCCGGGTCCTCGGCTCGGTCTTCATTTCCTGCATGCCCTTTCGAAGAGGTCGGCGAGTTCGCGCGCGTGCGCGTCGAGGTCGTGGTCGGGATAGGCGGCCCAGTAGCCGAACATGCTGTCCATGGCGGCCGACACCGAGACGGACATGACGCGGAGGTCGAAGTCCCTGAACTCGCCGGTGCGCTGCCCGAGTTGGAAGATCATCTCGATTGCCCGGTAGATCTCCTCGCTGGTGTGCACGCCGTAGCGGGGTTTGCCGTCGGCGCCGCGCAGGTTGTTGAAGATCTCGCCGAGCGCCAGGATCTTCGAGCGGTGCTTGCGCATGTGCGCGGCGTTGGCGACGAAGTACGTCCGCAGCAGGGCGCCGGCCCCCTCCACACCCTCCATCGCCGCCACCACGTGATCGGCGGCCTCCGTGTAGGCGCGGGTGACGACCTCCTCCATCAGTTCGTCCTTGCCGGCGAAGTGATAGGAGATGACGCCCTTGCTGATGCCCGCGTGCTTGGCGATGCGCGCAAGGGACGCCTGGGCGAACCCGACGTCGGCGATCACCTCCACGGCCGACGCCACGATCTGCGCGCGCCGGGCCTCCTCGATGAACGAACGGCGCTTCCGGCCGTCCGGTTCAATTTCTGACCGCATGGCCAAAATTTAACACATACGGCCAGAAACGGCGACGCTCGTCGCCTCGCGCCTCAGCTCAGCCGGGACCGATAGACCGCCCTGGCCTGTTCCAGCAGGGACACGTGCCCGGCGAGCCGACAAGGCGCGCGAAAATCGTGGTCGGGGCGCTTATTGCCGTGTTCAGTGCGCCTAAGGGAATACTCGGGAGTACAGATCTTCTCCCCAGGACAAGGTTTCCGATCCCTGGCACTCGCCTCAAAGGACTGCCGTTCGTGACCCATGTCACGATGACGCGCGAGCGACAGGGAGGGGCGCGTATGTGTGCCGAGCCAGTGCTGCCCGAAAGCGTGGCGGGCGCGTTGGAGGAGTACGGACGGCTGCTGGCCGAGCACGGCATCACCTGGGGTGAGCCGGAGATCCATTACGTGAAGTTCTTCGCCAGACGCAGGGTGCTGCCGTCCGCACTGTTCGAACGGTTCTGGCGGCTGGTAGTCGAGGCGGTCGCCGAGAGCCATCCGGGCGAGCCGCACGACCGGCTCGGGGCCCACCTGGCCGAGCCGGACTACGACAGGGTGCTGCGCGACACCCTCGGCGGTGAGCTGCCCCGGCACCTCGCCGCCGTACGGGTCGGGCCCGAGGGGGTCCGGCTCGAAGGGGCGCCGCGGATGGTGCTGCTCCCGCCGCGCCCGAACCGCCGCGTGAGGAACAGCCTGCGGTGGACGCGCAGGCTGCCGTTCGTCCCGCTCGCCGAGCCGCCGCCCGGACGCGGCGAGGAGCGGATGTCACTGCTCATCGACTCGAGGCGGGATGAGGCCTGCATGGTCAGCGTGAACGAGACGCAGCGACGGATCGACCCCGGCGGCGCCTGGCTGGTGGAGGTGGATCACGACAGCTCGGTCATGGTGGACGGCGTGCGCATCGAGCTGGACACCCTCCTGCGCCCCACCCAGGCGGCCAGGCTGCGGCTGGTGGCGGGGATGCCGTGCCGGTGGAGCGTGACGAGCGAGGACGGCAGCGGCTGGTTCCCGCGCGACACCCCCAACCGGTACGACTACCACGGCCGCCCCTACTTCCACGGCGACGACATCGTCCTGGAGGTCCCCTGCGTGCCCCTGACGATCACGGTCGCCAGGGGCATGGAGTACGGCGAGGCCAGCCTGGAGCTCGAACCGCGGCCGGGTGAGGAGCGCCTGGTCGAGCTCGCCCCGCAGCGCATCTACGACGCGGCCGCGCGCGGCTGGTACGGCGGCGACATGCACGTACACCTCAACTGGGCGGGAGACCTCGTCGGCGCGCCCGCGGACGCCGCCGCGGCACAGCACGGCGAGGACCTGCACGTGCTCAACCTCCTGGCCGGCAACGTCTCCGGCAGGCGCGTCTACGACCGCGAGGCGCTGGAGCACTGGACGGACGTGGACCTGCCGTGGTCCGATGCCACGCACGTGGCCAGGATGGGCGTCGAGTACCGCAACGACCTGCTCGGCCACGTCTACGCGTTCGCGCCGCGCGCCGCGCCCGGCCGCTACCACACCGGGTTCGCGGGGGACGCCGACTGGCCGCCCAACGCCGACGGGCTGCGGGAGCTGCGCGGGCTCGGCGCGCTCGTCGGCTACAGCCATCCCTTCCGCACGCCGATCGCCGACGGCGACCCGCCCAAGGGCATCGTGTCGCCCGTGTGGCGCAACTGCGCCGCCCGTGAATTGGTCGCCGACGTCGCGCTCGGGCTCGTGGACAGCCTCGACGTGCTCACGCACGCCTCGATCCCGTCCACGGCGGCGGTGTACCGGCGGCTGATCGGCGCGGGCAACCGGCTCGCCGTGACCGCGGGCACGGACGCGATGATCTCCTTCACCCGTTCCGACAACCAGTCGAACCCGCCCGGCTGGGCCCGCGTCTACGCCCAGGTCGAGGGCGCGCTGACCGCCAGGTCGTTCGCGGCGGCCGTACGCGCGGGCCGGACGTTCGCCACCACCGGCCCCTGGCTGGAGCTGTCGGTGGCCGGCCACGGCCCGGGCCACGTGATCCAGGCCCGTAAGGGGCAGCGCGTCCGCGTCACGGCCACTGCCGTCGGCACCGAGGTCTCCGCTGTGCGCATCCGCACGGCGGAGGGCGTGCGGGCCGAGGCCACGCGGCTGACGGACGAACCCGGGCGGGCCCCCGACGAGCCGCTGATCGCGACGGCCGACCTCACGGTGGACGCGTCCACGTACGTGGTGGCCGAGGTCCTGTGCGACCGGCACCCCCGCACCCTGGCCTCCACCGGGTACGCCCTGAGCAGCCCCGTCTACGTTGAGGTGGACGGGCGGGGGGTCGCCCGGCGCGAGGACGTCCTGTGGTGCCTGGAGTGGCTCGACCTGCTGGAGGAGCTCATCAGGCAGCACGGCCGCCTGGCCGGTGCCTACCAGTTCGGCGACCACGTGTCCCTGCTGGAGCAGGCCAGGGCGGTCTACCGGTCCCGGCTGAGGTGAGGCATGGAGACGGTGGCGACCATGCCCGAGGTGCGCACCTCCCACACGCCGCAGGCACACCGCAGGTAGGAGACCGTGCCCTCGGAGGTGCGGTGGGAGGAGACGACGGCCAGGGCCAGGGGGTCGTGCAGGTGTCCGGAGTGCATGCTTCCAATCTGCTGTAATGGACTTATGCATTTCAACGCTTACGGTGGCAACGGGGCGGCCCTCGCGGCGGAGCTGGTGAACGCGACCGACTTCAGTCCCGAGGCGGTCGAGGCGATGCTGACCGAGCACCGCCTGGTTCGCACCGTCGTCACGGCCGAGCAGGCCGAGGAGCTGCGGGTGTGGGCGGGGCGGCTGTCGCCGGTGTTCGGGGAGCGGGACCAGGACACGCAGATCAAGCTGATCAACGATCTGCTCGACGTCACCGCGTCCAAGCCGTACATCAGCGCGCACGACGGGCGCGAGCCGCACCTGCACTTCTTCGACCCCAGCGCGGACGTGGTGTCCAGGGCGAAGGACACCACGGCCGGCGGGCTGGCCATGGCCATGTCGTTCGCGGGCAGGCACCGGCTGGGGCGGTGCGACCGCGACGGGTGCGAGATCGTCTTCGTCGACACCTCCCGCAACGGACGGCGCCGGTTCTGCTCTCCCGCCTGCGCCAACCGGGTCAACGTCGCGGCACATCGGGCGCGCGGCCTTGCGGGGTGATCGAGGCGTCGCATACTCTTTGGAGTCTTATCGCCGAGCCCTGGGGGCAGTTGACGTGAGGATCTGAGGTCGCGGGCACCGCGCCGTTCCGCCCTGTCGTGGGCATGCGCGCACACCTGGACCTCCTGGCGATCCTCGTCGCCCCGAATCCTCTGCTTGTGTTGCGCGCGTTTGCGGTGATTTCCCGCCAAGTCACGAAATTTCGATCTTTGTGACGGGAGCCGCCTTATGTCTTTTTCCATTGTTGTAGATCACGTGTCCTTCGGCTGGCCGGACGGCACCAAGGTGCTCGACGGGCTCGACGCCGCGTTCCCCGCGGGACGCACCGGGCTCATCGGGACCAACGGGTCGGGCAAGTCCACCCTGCTGAAGGTCATCGCGGGGGAGCTGGCCCCCCGGCCCGGGTCCGTGTCCGTCTCCGGCGAGATCGGATACCTGCCGCAGAACGTCCCGCTGGGCGCCGGCCGTACCGTGTCGGACCTGCTGGAGATCAGCGCGACGCGGGCGGCGCTGCACGCCATCGAGAGCGGGGACGTGGCCGAGGAGCACTTCGCGGCCGTCGGCGACGACTGGGACGTCGAGGAACGCGCCCGCGCGGAGCTCGACCGGCTCGGGCTGGACCACGTCGGGCTCGACCGCACGGTCGGCACGCTGTCCGGCGGCGAGACCATCATGGTCGCGCTCGCCGCCCAGCTGCTGAAACGGCCCGAGGTGCTGCTGCTCGACGAGCCCACCAACAACCTCGACCTCGACGCGCGAGAGCGGCTCTACGCCGCGGTCGCGGCCTGGCCGGGCGTGCTGGTGGTGGTCAGCCACGACCGGGCGCTGCTGGAGCTGGTGGACCACATCGCAGAGCTGCGCGACGGCGCCGTGCGCATGTACGGGGGCAACCTGAGCGCCTACGAGGAGCAGGTCGCCGCCGAGCAGGAGGCCGCCCAGCGGATGGTACGGACCGCGGAAGGCGAGATCCGCCGCCAGCAGCGGGAGCTCATCGACGCCCGCACCCGGATCGACCGCAGCCAGCGGGCCGGCCGGAAGGCGTTCGAGAACAAGAAGGCGCCGAAGATCGTCGCCAACGCGCTCAAACGGAAGGCCCAGGTGACGGCGGGCAAGCAGCGCAACCTCGCCATCGAGAAGCTGGAGGAGGCGCGCGGGCGGCTGACGGAGGCGGAGCAGGCGGTGCGGGACGACGCGGAGATCCGCATCCAGCTGCCGGGCACCGAGGTCCCGGCCGGCCGCACGGTCCTGACCCTTCCCCTGGCCCCGCCCCCGGGTCAGGGCACTCCCGAAGCCGGTGCCTCCGAGCGCCGTCGCGTTCCCGAGGACCACGAGGCCGGTGAGGAGGAAGTGGAGGGCGATGCGCGCGGCGTGGTGCTCGAGACGCTGGTGGTGCGCGGTCCCGAGCGGATCGCGTTGCTGGGCCCCAACGGCTCCGGCAAGACCACGCTGCTCAGGCGGATCGTCGAGCACGGCGCCCACGTCCCGGTGCGCTACCTGCCGCAGCGCCTCGACCTCCTGGACGACGCGCTGAGCGTGGTGGACAACGTGCGGGCCGTGGCCCCGTCCGCCTCCGTGAACGACGTCCGGGCCCGCCTGGCGCGCTTCCTGTTCAGGGGCGAGCGGGCCAACCAGGCCGTCGGCACGCTGTCGGGCGGCGAGCGCTTCCGGGCGACGCTGGCCGCGCTCCTGTCGGCCGAGCCGCCGCCCCAGCTGCTCCTGCTCGACGAGCCGACGAACAACCTGGACATGGCCAGCGTCCGCGAGCTCTCCCAGGCGCTGAACGCGTACCGGGGGGCGCTCGTCGTGGCCAGCCACGACGTGCCGTTCCTGGAGACGATCGGGATCACCCGGTGGCTGCGACAAGATCGCAATGCCGGACTGTCCGAATCCTGATTGACGGGCAGGGATCAACCGGACGATAGTGTGACAGGTGGCTGGACCCCGGTTGATCTCCTGCGTTCTCGCCCTGGCAACCCTCACGCTCAGCGCGTGCTCCACGGCGTTACCGTCCCCGACCGGAGGCGAGCCGAAGGTCAGCGGGGTCGCCGGCGGCAACGGCGGCGGCGTGCCCGCCGGCGGCGGCACGGCGGCGCAAACCCCGAGCCCGGCCGCGCTCACGGCCGAGGCCTACAAGGGCGAGCTCCAGAGCAGGCACAAGTCGATGGCGGACGCCATCAGCGCCCTGGCGGGCGCGCGCGGGGTCAAGGCCCTGGACCAGCGCGTCGGCCGCGCTGAGCAGGCGCTGAGCGGGGCGGCGGACGCGCTGGCCGCCATCACCCCACCCGACGCCGTACGGCCCCAGCACGACGCGTACGTGGCCAGCCTGCGCGACTTCGCCGGCGAGCTCGGCTCCACGGCGGGCAAGGTCGGCGCGCGGAACCTGTGCACGTCCTCGGCCGTCCTCATCGACCTCGACGCCAAGCTGGCCGCGCTCGACAAGGCGGGTGCGGCCCTGCAGAGCGCCGGCGACTACCCGGCCGACGTCGTGAGCGTGAAGGCCGGCAAGAAGCAGACCAGACGGCTGAAGAACGGCTCGTTCATCAAGAGGGCCACCTTCAACGGCCGCAGCTCGCTGGAGATCGACAACGGCGGCACCCGCGACTCCGTGGTGACCATCATGAAGGGCGGGAGCAAGTCCTTCAGCGTGTACGTGCGCAAGAACGCCAAGTTCAAGGTCAAGGGCGTGCGCGACGGCAGCTACAAGGTCTACTTCACGCACGGCGTGGACTGGGACGGCAAGAGCAGGTCGTTCACGCGTGACTGCAGCTTCGAGAGGTTCCAGAAGTCGGTGACGTTCAAGACGACGTTCACCGCCACGCAGATCCGCTGGCACGACTGGCGGATCACGCTGCACGCGATCGCGGGCGGCAACGCCCGCACCTCGCCCGTGGACCCCGACGACTTCCCGGGCTGACCCGCGGATCCGGACCGCAGGACGCGCGAAGGCCGCACACCCCCACCGGTGCGCGGCCTTCGTCGCGATCAGGTCGAGAACAGCATGCCCACCCAGCTGCGCTGCCGGTGGTGGTGGCCGCCGTAGTGGCCGCCGCCGTGCGGGGCGCCCCAGGCCGGGCCGGGGGCGGGGGGCGGCGGGGGAGAGGTGTGGTACTGAGTCTCCATCCGGGTCAGCGTCTCGAGCTCGCCGTAGTCGAGGAAGATCCCGCGGCAGTTGTCGCACTGCTCGATGTGAACGCCGTTGCGCTCATAGGTTCGCATGTTCCCGCGGCACTTGGGGCACTGCATCTAGGTCGCTCTCCTTGGCTTCGAGGTCTCAGGTTGAAACCTACCGCGCGCAACCCCGTCACGCTCGGACGATTCTGTTGCACGACTCGACCAACGAATGCTCGACCTCGTCCAGTTCCCGGCCCTCGCGCTCGGCGTTGACCACGGCCACCGCGGCCAGCTGAACGGTCAGCGCCCTGGCCGGCACGTCGAGCCGCCGCCACGGGTCGTCGCCCCGGCCGAGCGCGGGCCCGCCGGAGGCCAGGTAGGCCCCCAGGAACCGCTCCCAGACGGCCGGGTCGAGCAGTCCGGCGGCGTACCAGGCGGCCGGCCTGGCCAGGTCCCACGCCGGGTCGCCGACGCCCAGGTCGTCGACGTCGATGAGCAGCCAGTCGTCGCGGTGGACGAGCTGGCCCAGATGCCAGTCGCCGTGCGTGAGCAGGCCGGGCAGCGGGTCGGGCTCGGGCAGCTCCTCGAAGGTCCGCCTGATGAGCTGCTCCACCGGGCCGTCGCCGGTCATCCGGCCCACCGCCCTGGCGGCCCGCGCGGGCCCGCCGGCGGCGGGCAGGCCGGGCAGCAGGGTGAGGGGGACGGCGTGCAGCCTGGCCAGCAGCCTGGCGCCCTCCTCCCAGGGCGCGGAGTCCGGGTCCTCCTGCGCGACCGGCCGGCCGGCGGGCCAGACCGTCACCGCGCGGCCCGCGACCGCCAGCACCTGGGGGTCGAGCGGGGCCAGCATCACCCCGGTCACCGCGGCCGACGCCGCGCCCCGCAACCGGATCCGCAACGACTCCACGTCGTCACGCCGCGAGTGGGCCTTGACCACGACCTCGCCTCTACGTAACACCACGACGTCCGTACGCGTCGGATGCAGCACGGGCTCGCCCGTGCCCCCGTACGCCCCGGCGATCCCCGCCAGGTCCTCCTCCAGACTCACTGCTACAGACTAGGGGTCATGAGGATCGGTTTCGCAGTGCCCCAGTCAGGCCCATGGGCGACCCCCGAGAACATGCGCCGCGTCGCCAGGCGGGCGGAGGAGCTCGGCTACCACGAGCTGTGGACGTTCCAGCGGCTGCTCTACCCGGTCGGGCACCCGATGGGGCCGACGTACCGCAGCGTGCACGACCCGCTGATCACGCTGGCCCACCTCGCGGGCGTGACGGAGCGGATCCGGCTCGGCGTGGCCGTCGTCAACGCGTACGTGCAGCCGGTCGTGCTGGCCAAGCAGCTGGCCACGCTCCAGACCGTGTCCGGCGGGCGGCTCACGGCGGGGCTCGGGCTGGGCTGGCTGCCGGAGGAGTTCGAGGCGGCGGGCGTCGGCATGGAGCGGCGGGGGCGCAGGGGCGAGGAGTTCGTCGAGGTGCTGCGCGAGGCCTGGGCCGACGACGTGGTCGAGCACCGCGGCGAGTTCTACCGGGTGCCGCCGTCCCACATCGACCCCAAGCCCGTGCCGGGGCCGCCGCCGATCCTGCTGGGCGGCACCGCCGAGGTCGCGCTGCGCCGCGCCGCCCGGCTGGCCGACGGGTGGGTGAGCTCCAGCAGGGAGGACCTGTCCGCGATCGCCGCGCGGGTGGGGCTCATCAAGGAGACGCTGGCGGAGTCGGGGCGCGACGCGGCCGCGTTCCGGTTCGTCTGCCGCGGCGTCACGCAGGTCCGGGCGGCCGGCGACCGTCCCTTGACGGGCACGTACGACAAGATCAGGAGCGACGTGGACGCGCTGGCCGCCAGTGGCGTGACGGACGTCTTCCACGACCTCAACTTCGACCGCGAGTTCGTCACGCTCGACGCCGAGGAGGCGATGGGCCGGGCCGAGGAGGCGCTGGAGGCGCTGGCGCCCTAGCCCCAGCCGCCGTACGGGACCGTGATGATCTCCAGGTTGTGGCCGTTGGGGTCGGACCAGTAGAGGCCGCGGCCGCCGTCGTGGGTGTTGATCCGCTCCGGCTGCGTGTGGTGCGGATCGGCCCAGTACGTCAGGCCGCGGCTCTTGATCCGGTCCCAGATCTGGTCGAACTCCTCCTCACCGACCAGGAACGCGTAATGCTGCGGCTCCACGGCCTCACCCGCCTGGACGACGTCGAGCGAGACGTCGTTGCCGAGCGAGACGACGCGGAACGGCCCGTACACGGGCGCGGGCTCCAGGCCGAGGACGTCCACGAGGAACGCGGCGGTCTCGTCCCTGTCCTTCGCCTGCACGATGGTGTGGTTCAGCTGGACGGACATACCTGCAGGCTACGTCAGGGGCTGGAGCTCGCGCAGTCGCAGCGCCTCCCCGGCCACCGCGTGGCGCAGCTCGCGGATGCCGTCCCGCCCGCGTACGGGGTGGACGGCGTTCGTCAGCAGCACCACGGTCAGCCCGCGGGCGGGATCGACCACCAGCGAGGTGCCGGTGAAGCCGGAATGCCCGAAGGCGCCGGTCAGGGGGCCCACGATGGCCGGATCGCCGATCCGCACGCCCAGCCCGTGCCGGAAGGCGGCCCCCTCGGCGCCCTGGTCGCGCAGCATCTCGGCCACGCTCCCCGAGCGCAGCACCCCACCGCCGCCCAGCCGCAGCGCCTCGCCGAAGGCCAGCAGGTCCCCGGCCGTGGCGAACAGCCCAGCGTGCCCCGCCACGCCGCCCAGCGCGTACGCCGTCTCGTCGTGGACCTCCCCCCGCACGCAGCCCGGCCCGGTCCGCTCCGGCTTCCACTCGGTCGCGGCGACCCGCGCAGAAGCGGCGACCTGCGCAAGCGGGGCGGCCCGGGACGGCGCTGTGGGCCGGTAGCCGGTGTCGGGCAGGCCGAGCACGTCCGTGACCCGGGCGCGGACCAGCGCGTCGAGCGGGGCGCCGCCCGCCAGCTCGGCGACCCGGCCGGCGATGACCAGGCCGACGTCGCTGTAGAGGTACGGGCCGCCGACCGGATGGGCGATCGGCGTGCGCAGCATGGCCTCCATGCGTTCGGAGGCGTCCGCGCCCGGCAGCTCCAGGTCGATGCGGCGGGTCGGGGGCAGGCCCGCCGTGTGCGTGAGCAGGCGGCGCGGCGTGACCCTCGGGTCGTGCCCCGGAATCCAGGCGGCCACCGGCTCGTCCAGGCCGATCGCGCCCTCCTCGGCCAGCGAGAGCAGCACGGCCGTGGTGAAGAGCTTGCTGATCGAGGCCAGATCGAAGATCGAGTCGCGGCCGGCGGGCGGGCGCTCCGCGACCAGGGTCCCCTCGGCGTCGGCGTAGCGTACGAGCTCGCCGGTGGCGGCCGCGGCGGCCACGGAGCCGTCCACGGCGATCAGCGCGACCGCGGCGGGGCACACGCGCGGCACCGCGCCCGCCAGGACCGCCCCCAGCCGGTCGGTCATCCCCGTTCCCCTCAGCCGCTCAGCGCGTCGCTGAGGCGCTCCCCGTGTGACTCCAGCAGCGCTCGTGCCCCCTCCGCGTCGAGCCCGTGCTGGATCATCAGCACGGCGATCTTCGCCTGCCCGCCGGCCGCGTCCAGCGCGGTCTCGGCCGTCTCCAGGTCGGCGCCGGTGATGTCGCTGACCATGCGCAGCGCGCGCCCGGCCAGCTTGTTGTTCATCGCCGACATCTCGATCATCTTGTTGCCGTAGGTACGGCCGAGCTTGACCATCGAGATCGTGGAGATCATGTTGAGCACGAGCTTCTGGGCCGTGCCCGCCTTGAGCCGGGTCGAGCCGGTCACCACCTCGGGTCCCACGACCACCTCGATCGCGTGCTCGGCGGCGGCCGACAGCGGCGCGCCGTCGTTGCACGACAGGCCGACGGTGAGCGCGCCCCGGGAGGCCGCCTCCGCCAGCGCGCCCAGGACGAAAGGAGCCCGGCCGCTGGCGGACACGCCCACCACCGAGTCGAGCGGTCCCACCTCCAGGTCCTTCAACGCGGCGGCGCCGGCCTCGGCGTCGTCCTCCGCCCCCTCGACCGATCGGGTGAGAGCCTCGGGCCCGCCGGCGATGATGCCCTGCACCAGCGACGGATCGGTGCCGAACGTGGGCGGGCACTCGCTGGCGTCGAGCACGGCCAGCCGCCCTGACGTGCCTGCCCCGACGTACAGCAGCCTGCCGCCCTCTGCCATCCTGGCGGAGATCGCGTCGACGGCGGCCGAGATCGCCGGGATGACCACCGCGACGGCGGCGGGCACGGCGGCGTCGGCCTGGTTCATGAGCCGGGCGATCTGCTCGGTCGGCAGCCGGTCGATCTGGCTGTAGCGGGGATCGCTCTGCTCGGTGGACAGCTCGGGTAGCGGATCAATCATGACGCTAATTTCCACCCTCTCCTTCACACTTGTAAATATCTTTCAGACAATGGCTTTCATGGCATACGTACGCATCGGAGCCGAACGGCTGGCCGTGGATACCGCACTCGCGGGCGGAACCCGCCTCGGCCTGATCACGAACCCCACCGGAGTCCTGCCCGATCTCACCCCCACCGCGGACGCGCTGCTGGCCGCAGGACTGAACCTGACGGCCCTGTTCGGCCCCGAGCACGGCATGCGCGGCACCGCCCAGGCGGCCGGCAGCGAGGCCGACACGGTGGACGAGAGGACCGGGCTGCCGGTCTTCGACACGCACAAGCTCGAGGGCGAGGCGCTCGACCGGACGATCGCGGGGTCGGGCGTGGACACGCTGGTGTTCGACATCGCCGACGTGGGCACGCGCTTCTACACCTACGTCTGGACGATGTACGACCTGATGGCGTCGGCCGCCCGGCTCGGGCTGAGGTTCGTGGTCCTGGACCGGCCCAACCCGCTGGGCGGGACCGTCCAGGAGGGGCCGGCGCTCGACCCGGCGTTCGCGAGCTTCGTGGGCCGCTTCCCGCTGCCGGTCCGGCACGGCAGGACGGCGGGGGAGCTGGCCACGCTGTTCGGGTTCGACGTGGAGCTGCGCGTGATCGAGATGGAGGGCTGGCGGCGCGACATGACGTTCGCCGAGACGGGGCTGCCCTGGGTGATGCCCTCGGTCAACATGCCGACCCCGGACACCGCGCTGGTCTACCCCGGCACGGGCCTCTTCGAGGGCACGAACTTCTCCGAGGGGCGCGGCACGACCAGGCCGTTCGAGCTGATCGGCGCCCCATACGCCGACGAGCGGTTCGCCCCGGCGCTGGCCGCGCTGGACCTGCCGGGCGTGCGGTTCAGGGAGACGTGGTTCATGCCCACGTTCCACAAGCACGCGGGCGTCGCCGTGCGCGGCGTCCAGCTCCACGTGCACGACCGCGAGGCGTTCAGGCCCGTCCTGACGGGCCTGTCCATGCTGTACACGGCCCGCACCCTCTACCCGGACGACCTGCGCTGGTGGGGCCCCGACCTGTTCATGGACCACCTGTGGGGCTCCGACACCCTGACCCGCTGCCTGGACGCCGGCGAGGACCCCCGGGGCCTCTGCCCGCCGCCGGGAAAGCCGGAAGGACGACTCATCTACGACTGACATCACACCAGATCGCGCCGGTAGAGCCAGAAGACGCGTTCCGCTCGCGCGCCCACGGCGTGCGAGTAGAACCGCAACGGCCCCACCCACCCGATCTGGGCGCTGGACTGTCCAGCGGCCCGCTGGTCGGCCAGGCACCTGCGCAGCAGCACCCGTCCGACGCCGAGCCCGCGGGCGTCCGGGGAGGTCCCCATGGGCCCGAACCAGCCCGGCCGGGCGCCCCAGGCGGCGAAGCCCAGGACGTGACCGTCGCGCTCGGCGTAGTGCAGGCCGGCCGCGTGGGCGGCCTCCCAGGCCCAGCGCTCGTTCCACTGCTCCCGGACGAACGCGGCGACGTGCGCGCGGGCCGGGTGGTCCGCGGTGTCGCCGGCCGCGTGCACGCGCACGCCGGAGCGCTCCAGCCGCGACAGGTCGTCCTCCACGGACAGGTCGGCGCTCAGGTCGGCCGTCATGTTCCAGGCGACGTCGTAGCGGTGGTAGCCGAGGCTCTCGGCCAGGCAGGCGGCCGCGGTGTAGCGGACGTCGATGCCCGGCCAGACGTAGCACGGCGGGTTGCCGGCGAAGCGCGACTGCCGCGCGCCCTGGCCTTTCAGCCATTCCTCGGCGGCCCGCACCAGCGCCCGCCCGCGCCCCTGCCCCTGCGCGGAGGGGTGGACGGCCAGCAGGTCGATGTGCCCCACCGCCGGATCCGTGGCCGACACGGACGCCATCACCACGCCGCCGTCGGTGGCCAGCGCGCTCCAGCGCCGATCCGCGGGCGGGCGCGACAGGTAGCCGACCAGGCCGGCGGCCTCGGCGGCGTCCAGCGTCAGGGCGGCGGCGGCGACCCCGGCCGCCTCGGCGACCCCGGCCCCGCTGGTGGATCCGGCGGCGGACGCGAAGGTCCGCACGGCGTGGGACATCACACCTCGCTCATCGGGCGGGCGATCACGCTGCGGCGCTCGGGGTAGAAGCACGCGTGCTCCTGCGGCACCCCTTCCGTCAGCTGCAGCAGCGGCCGCTCGCTCGTGCACCGCTCGCCCCTGAACGGGCAGCGGCGGGCGAACAGGCAGCCCTCGTCCGACTGGCTCTCGTCCAGCGACTCCAGCGGCGTCACCGGCTGCTCGCCGGGCAGCTCCAGGCCGTGCAGCACCGGGATCGCCGACAGCAGCGACTGCGTGTACGGGTGCACGGGGTCGGCGATGACCGTGTCCACGGCGCCGCGCTCGACGACCTGGCCGCGGTAGATGACGTACAGCTCGCCGTCGCCGCCGATGTAGCGGGCCGTGGCCACGTCGTGGGTGATGAACAGCACGCTCACGCCGAGCCGCTCGCGCAGGTCCTTCAGCAGCGCCAGGATGCCCAGCCGCAGCGACACGTCGATCATGGAGACGGCCTCGTCGGCGACGAGCATCTCCGGGTCGACGGTCAGCGCGCGGGCGATGACCACGCGCTGCCGCATGCCGCCGGACAGCTGGTGCGGGTAGCGCGACAGCACCGTGCCCGGGTCGAGGCCCACCAGCGACAGCACCTCGGCCGCCCGCTCCTCGACCCACGACCGCGACCGCCCGGTCTGCCCGGCCCGCAGGGAGAGCGGGGCGAACAGGGTCTGGTGGACGGTCCTGGTCGGGTTCAGGGCCGAGTACGGGTCCTGGTGGATCATCTGGATCTTGCGGAAGTGCGGCTGGCGCTGCTTCTGCTTGAGCGGCGACATGGAGACGCCGTCGATCAGGATCTCGCCCTCGTCGTACGTCTCCAGCCCGGCGATGATCCGGCCCAGCGTGGTCTTGCCGCACCCGGACTCGCCGATGAACGAGGCCGCGCCGCCCTTCGGGATCGCGAAGTCCACGCCGCGCAGCGCGCGCACCTCGCGGGCGCCGAGCATCTTGCCCCGCTGCTTGAACGTCTTGACGACGCCGGTCCCAGTGATCATGCGTGCTCCTTCACGTTCGCGGTCACGGCGTGGCAGGCCACGACCCGCGACCCGTCGGCCACCGCCAGCGGATCGACGGTGTCGCAGACGTCCATGCGCAGCGCGCAGCGCTCCCTGAACACGCATCCCTCCTTCGGCACGGTCGCCAGCGTCGGCGGCCGGCCGGGCAGCGCCCTGGCCTCGTCGATGTCGCCGACGAGCCGGGGGATGGCCTGGATCAGACCCCTGGTGTACGGGTGCCGCGGCGAGCCGAGCACCTCCCTGGTGGGGCCCTGCTCGACCAGCCGCCCGCCGTACATGACGGCCAGCCGGTCGGCGACCTCGGCCACCACGCCGATGTCGTGCGTGATGACGAGGGTGGTGAGGCCGCGCTCCGCGTGCACCTCGCGGACGATCTTCAGGATGTTCGCCTGCGTGATCATGTCGAGGGCGGTCGTCGGCTCGTCCAGCACCACCAGGTGGGCGTTGAGGACCAGCGCCAGCATGATGCCGACCCGCTGGCGCATGCCGCCGGACAGCTCGTGCTGGTGCGAGTCGAGCACCCGGGCCCCGTCGAGGCCCATCCGCGACAGCAGCTCCTTGGCCTCGCGCACCAGGCCGCGCAGGTCGTCGACACCGTGCGAGCGGCCCAGGTCGAGCAGTTGCTTGCCGACCGTCTTGAGCGGGTTCAGGGAGTTCTGGGCGGCCTGGAAGACGTACCCGATGTGCTTGCCCCTGGCCTTGCGCAGGTGCTCGCCCTTCAGGCCGACCACGTCGCCGAGCCCGTCGATCTCGACGCTGCCCGCCGAGATCCTGCCCGGCGGCTGGACGGCGTTGAGCAGCGACAGGGCCATCGTCGACTTGCCCGAACCGGACTCGCCGACGATGCCGGTGATCGAGCCCGGCTCCAGGGTCAGGTTGACGTCCCTGACGGCGGGCAGCTCGCCCGCGGGGGTCTTGTAGACGACCGTGAGGCCGTCGATGCGCACTCCCGGCGCTGTCTGAGTCAGGCGGCCTCCGGCCACCTGACTCGGAGTGCTGTATCCGATGGTGCCCTCGCTTCGCTCGGTCACGCCTACTCCTCCCGCAGCCGGGGGTTGAAGATCTCGTCCATGGCGTCCACCACGAGCACGATGGCCAGCGTCAGCAACAGGATCGCCAGCAGCGGCCCGATGAGGAAGCCCAGCGCGCTCGGCACCTGGAGCGCGCCGGAACGGAACACGGCCGTGTTGAGCATCTGCCCCCAGTTGTTCGACTCGTACGGCAGCACGCCCAGGAAGAACAGGCCGACCTGCGCGTAGACGCCGCCGGTGACCGCGATGAGCATGTTCATCGCGATGTACGGCGCCATGCTCGGCAGCAGCTCCTTGCCCACGATGTGCCTGGTGGGCAGACCGAGCCCGCGCGCCGCCTCGATGAAGCCCCGCTCGCGCAGCGACAGCGTCTGCGAGCGCACCGCCCGCGCCACGCCGCCCCAGCCGAGCAGCCCCAGCACCAGGCCCATCTGGATCGCGCTGCTGAACTTCCACACCGTGGACAGCACCAGCAGCAGCGGCAGGCCGGGGATGGTCAGCTTCATGTCGGTGAGCCGCATGAGCACGTTGTCCCAGCGGCCCCGCTTGAAGCCGGAGAACAGCCCGATGCCGGTGCCCACGACCACGGTGATGACCGCGGTCACCAGGGCGGCCAGCAGCACGTACCGCGACCCGGTGACCACCAGGGCGACCACGTCCCGGCCCTGGTCGTCGGTGCCGAGCCAGTGCTGCCAGCTCGGCGGCTTGGTGATCTGGGTCGGGTCGAGAGGCAGCTGGGCGGGGTAGAACATCGGCCCGAACACGCCCATGAAGACGAACCCGAGCACGAGCACCACGCCCACCATGCGGCTGGGCTTGCGCTTCATCACCCGCCAGACGCCCGCCCAGAAGTTGCGGCGCATGGCGGCGCTGGTCGAAGAGCTCTCGAGCAGGACGCTCATGACGACACCTCCTCCCCGCTGCGGACCCGCGGGTCGATCGCGGAGTAGAACAGGTCGGCGACGATGTTCGCCACGATGATGGACACCGTGATCAGCAGGAACGCCCCGCCCATCAGCGCGTAGTCACGCATGGTGATGCTGTCGAGGAGCAGCAGGCCCAGTCCCGGATAGTTGAAGATCCGCTCGATGAACACCGCGCCGCCGAGCAGCAGGCCGAGCGACAGCGCGAGGATCGTGAACAGCGGCAGGATCGCGTTGCGCGCGATGTAGCGGAAGATGATCGACCGCTTCATCCCGCGCAGCTCCGCCGCCAGGATGAAGTCGTCGCCGAGCACCGTCACCACGCTCGACTTCATCGCCAGGATCCACCCGCCGTAGGACGCCAGCGCGTACGTCAGCACCGGCAGCACCGCGTGCTGGGCCAGCGAGCCGATGTAGTCGGCGTTGAACCCGGGCTCGAACAGGATGTCCACGGGCCCGTCGGCCGGCAGGATCGGGATCAGCGTCGCGAAGACGGCGCTGAGCAGCAGCCCCAGCACGTACTGCGGGACACCGTGCAGCAGCGACCCCGAGACGGCCAGGACATCGCCGAGCTTGCCGGAGCGCTTGATGGCCGCGTAGACGCCCATCACGATGCCGACCAGGAAGCTGAGCAGCGTTCCCACCAGCACCGGTAGAACGGTCCACTTGGCCGCCTCGCCCAGCACCTGGGTGACCGGCGCGCCCGCGTGGGTGATCGACTGGCCCAGGTCGAAGCGGAGCAGGCCCGACATGTACTGGACGTACTGCTCCCACAGCGTGCCCCTGGGCTGGAACCCGTAGAGCACGCGCGTCGCCTGCTCGGCTGCCTGCTGATCCATGCCCTGCTGGATCAGCTTCTGGACGTTCGCGGCCACCGGGTCGCCGGGAATGCTCCTGACGATGAAGAAGCTGATCGTGGCTACGACGAGGATCATGACGACCCCGCGGGCCAGGTGGCCCGCGAGTCGCCGTGCGATTACTACCATAGGCTCTTCTCTACTGCTTCGCCTTGATGAGACCCAGCTGGATCCAGACGCCGGCGTTCAGGCGGAGCAGGTCACTGTCCTGCTCCGGCCAGCCGGTGAAGCGGCTGGTGTTGGTGAACTGCGTGTTCACGTAGTCCCAGAGCTGGATCGCCGGCAGGTCCTGGTTGGCCGTCTTCGCGAGCTGCGCCATGATCGGCTTGGCCTCCTCGGGAGTGGCCGCGTTCAGCTTGGCCGTGAGCTCACCCGGGTTGACCTTGCCCACGCCCTCGACGTCGATCTCCTCCGCGCTGCCCATCCAGTTGCCGCCCTTGCCGGGCGCGCTGTGCGCGACCTTGCCGGCGACGTTGGTCCAGCCGTTGGAGGCGCCGTAGAGGCGCTGGAAGATGTCGTACGGCGCGGGGCCGAGCGCCATCAGCCAGAAGCCGACGTCGTACTTGCCGGCCGCGAGCTCCTCCAGGTAGACGGGATAGTCGGCGACGGTCACGACCTCGGCGTCCACGCCGCCCGCGATGAGCTGGCTCTTGATGTTCTCCTCGGCGGAGATCCAGTCGGAGAACGTCGCGGGCGCGCGCATGCTGACCTTCCACGGCGAGCCGTCGGCCAGCGTCCACTTGCCGCCCGTCTTCTTCAGACCGGCCGCCTTGAACTCCTCCTCCGCCTTGGCCACGTCGTGCTTGTACGGGTTCAGGCTCGCCAGCTCGGAGCCGATCCACTCCTGGGCCGGCTTCTGGTGGATGCCGGAGGTGGTCACGGCGGGCGTGCCGCCCTCGGGCGAGGCCACCTTGGTCACCTGGTCGCGGTCGATCAGGTAGGCCAGGCCTCGCCGCACGTGCACGTTGTCGTACGGCTTCTTCGACTGGTTGAAGCCCATGCCGACGGCCACCGGGGAGAAGCCCCTGACGACGTTGGAGCCGGGGGCGTTCTTGATCCGGGTCATGACGTCGGAAGGCATGGCGGTGAAGCCGGCCTGGTCGAGCTTGCCCGCGCTCAGGTAGTTCCAGATCTGCTCGTTGCCGTTGTAGTTGAGGAGCTTCACCTGCGCGGGCGCGACGTTCGCGGCGTTGTAGAAGTTCTTGTTCTTGACCAGCAGCGCCTCGCCGGGGTTGACCCGCTCCAGCGTGAAGGGTCCGGCCGAGACGTCCTTCGGCGGCGCGAACGCGAGCACCTTCTGGCCGATGGCGAGGATCTCCTCGCGGGCCTTGTCGGCGTCGGCGCCGGTTTCCCTGGCGGCCTTCAGCTTGTCCCAGAAGTCGGCCGGCAGCAGGCTGCTCCAGACGTGCGCGGGCACGACCCAGTTGTCCATGATGCCGCGGGCGAACTTCATGCTCGGGTTCTTCATGTCCTGGGAGACCTTGACGGTCTTCTGGTCGACCACCTGGACGTCGGACGCCACGCCCGCCGCGCCCGGCGTGACCGCGAACGCGGTGCTGCCGGTGGTGGAGGCCAGCCCGAGAGAGAGCTTGACGTCGTCGGCCGTCACCGGCTTGCCGTCGGACCACTTGGCGTTCGGCTGGATGTGGAGGGTGATCGAGGAGTTGTCGGGAGCGATCTCCCAACTGGCGGCGATACCTGGGTAGAACTGGTTCGGGTCGGTCAGGTGGTTCTTGATCCAGCCCAGCTTCATCGCGTTGTAACCCAGGAAAGAGTTGCCCTTGGGCGCCCATGGGTTGGCCGGGCCGCTCGCGTCGAGGCCGGGCTTGAGCACGTCGATCGTGGTGAAGAGCCCGCCCCCGCCGCCCGAGCCGCCGGAACTGTTGGTGGAACCACCGCTGCACGCCGCTGTCGCGGTGGCAAGGCCCAGCAACGCTACTACCGCTGCCAGTCGTTTCATTTGCCGCTCCGGGGAGATGTCGGACCTGTCAAAGATCTCTGCAGGGATTGACCGGACACTACGATCGTGCCTGATCCGCGTCAATAATCTCCAGAGGTTGTGAGGCTAATGTAACTTTCCTTCATCAGTGTGCGGAGTGGAGCTAAGCGCCGTCAAGTAAAACGTCATTCCATTACCAAGACGGCAGCCCCTCTGACCTGGTCGTTTGCCAGATCGGTGAGCGCCTGGGCGGCCTGCCCGAACGGGTAGAGGCTCGTCGTCACGCGTGGCGGGTGCGCCAGCGCCAGCTCCAGATAGGCACGCCCATCGGCCCTGGTGTTGGCCGTGACGCTGCGGAGTGTGCGCTCCTGGAAGAGGTGCCTGTCGTAGTTCAGGACGGGCACGTCCGTCAGGTGGATGCCGGCGATGGCCAGCGTGCCGCCACGGTCGAGCGCTTCGAGCGCTGCTGGAACCAGGGTACCTACCGGCGCAAATAGGATGGCCGCGTCCAGCGGTTCCGGCGGTTCGTCCCCGGCGGAGGCGGCTCCCAGCTCCAGCGCGAGCGCCCTGGAGGCCGCGGATCTGGTCACCGCGTGCACCACCGCGCCCCGGGCGATGGCGGCCTGCGCGGTCAGGTGGGCCGACGCGCCGAACCCGTAGATCCCCAGCCGCCCGCCCGGCGGCAGGTCGCAGCGCAGCAGCGCCCGGTAGCCGATGATCCCGGCGCACAGCAGCGGCGCCAGCCGCTCGGCGGGCACGTCGGCGGGCAGCGGATAGACGTAGTCGCGGGGCGCGGTGAGGTATTCGGCGTACCCGCCGTCGGCGTCCCACCCCGTGTAGGCCGAGGAGGGGCAGAGGTTCTCCGTGCCCCTCAGGCAGTATTTGCACGCGCCGCAGGTGGAACGCAGCCAGGCCACGCCCACCCGCTCACCCGTGCCCTCGACGCGCCCGACGACCTGGTGGCCGGGCGTGGTACGCGGCCGGCGCGGCAGGAGGTCGCCCTCCGCCAGGTGCAGGTCGGTGCGGCACACGCCGCACGCCTCCACCCGTACCAGCACCTCGCCCGGGCCCGGCTCGGGCACGTCCCGCTCGACCGGCTCCAGCGGCCGCGTCGCCATCGGCCCCGGCTCGGCCACGACCCACGCCCGCATGGTCACGACAGCCTGGCGTGCGCGAGCGTGGCGTAGAGCGCGGCGCCGTCGGACAGGACGGCGTCGTCGAAGACCGCCTCGGGGGAGTGGTTGTAGGGCGCCGTGGCCGGGTCGCGGTCCGCCGGGCAGGCCCCCAGGAACACGAACGCGCCCGGCACCTCCTCCAGCACGTACGAGAAGTCCTCGGAGCCCATGATGGGCTGCGGCGACACGAAATACCGCCCCGGGCCGAACAGCTCGTCGGCCGTCCTGCCCACGAACGCCGCCTCGCCGCCGTCGTTCACCGTCACCGGGTAGCCCATCCCGAACGACGCCTCGACCTCCAGCCCGTGCGCCGCCGCGATGCCCCGCACGACCTCCACCAGCCTGCGCTTGACCTTCGTCCGGTTGTCCTTGCTGAACGTGCGCACCGTGGCCTCGAACCTGGCCTCGTCGGGGATCACGTTGTCCGCCGACCCGCCGTGGAAGCTGCCCACCGTCACCACGACCGGGTCGAACACGTCGAACCCCTTGGTCACCATGGTCTGCAGCGCCGTCACCATCTCGCAGCCCGCCGCGATCGGGTCCAGCGACCGGTGCGGGCTGGAGCCGTGCCCGCCGCGCCCCTTGACCGTCACGAGGAACGTGTCCGCCGCCGCCATGATCGGCCCCGGCCGCGACGCGAACAGCCCCGGCGGCAACATCGCCGACACCACGTGCATCCCGTACGCCGCCACGGGCCGCGCGCCCGCCGCGTCCAGCACCCCCTCGGCGATCATGTGCTTGGCGCCCTCGTAACCCTCCTCGCCCGGCTGGAACATGAAGATGACGTCACCGGCCAGCTCCTCCCGCCGCGCGCTCAGCAGCCGCGCCGCCCCCGCCAGCATCGCGGTGTGCAGGTCGTGGCCGCACGCGTGCATCTGGCCGGGCAACTGGGAGATGTACGGCAGGTCGTTCTTCTCGGCCACGGGAAGCGCGTCCATGTCCCCGCGCAGCAGCACGGCCGGGCCCGGCCGGCCGCCCCTCAGCACGGCGGTGACGGAGCTGAGCTCGGTGCCCGTCTTCACCTCCAGCGGCAGCCCGTCCAACGCGGCCAGGACCTTCTCCTGCGTGCGCGGCAGGTGCAGGCCGAGCTCCGGGGTGGTGTGCAACGAGTGCCTGAGCTGGATGAGGTCGTCCCGCATGTCACGGGCGGATTCAGTGAAGGACATGAAGAACATTGTTCATCCGCCGGGCGGGAAGTCGATAAGGCGCGCTCGGTACGATGTGCGTGTGACTCAGCGTAAACGGATCGACTCCTGGTTGTCCGACATGGACGGCGTTCTCGTCCACGAGGGTCGTCCGATCCCCGGTGCGGACGAATTCATCAAGCGGCTCAGAGAGTCGGACAAGAAGTTCAGGGTGCTGACGAACAACTCGATCTACACCCAGCGCGACCTGTCGGCGCGCCTGGCCGGGGCGGGCCTCGAGGTGCCCCCCGAGTCCATCTGGACCTCCGCGCTGGCCACCGCCCAGTTCCTCGACGACCAGCGCGCGGGCGGCTCGGCGTACGTCATCGGCGAGGCGGGCCTGACGACGGCGCTGCACGAGGTCGGCTACGTGCTCACCGACCTCGACCCCGACTACGTCGTGCTCGGCGAGACCCGCACCTACAGCTTCACGCAGATCACCCGGGCCATCCGCCTCATCGAGGGCGGCGCCCGCTTCATCGCCACCAACCCCGACCCCATCGGCCCCTCCACCGAGGGCTCCCTGCCGGCCTGCGGCGCCGTGGCCGCCCTCATCACCAAGGCCACCGGCGTCGCCCCCTACTTCGTCGGCAAGCCCAACCCCCGCATGATGCGCAGCGCCCTCAACGAGATCGAGGGCCACAGCGAGACGACCGCCATGATCGGCGACCGCATGGACACCGACATCGTGTCGGGCATGGAGGCGGGCCTGTTCACGATCCTGGTCCTCACGGGCGTGACCCAGCGCGACGAGATCGACCGCTTCCCCTACCGTCCCTCGCTGGTGGTCGACTCGGTCGCCGACCTCATCGACCTCATCTGAACCTGACTCCTTCTGACAGGTACGGGTGGCACCCTTGGACGTCATGACCCGCGTTTACCTGGAGATCGGCCCGAAGAAGGCGTTCGCCTGCTCGCTCGACTGGCCCGGCTGGTGCCGGGTCGCCAAGGGCGAGGAGGCGGCGCTCGACCTGCTCATGGAGTACGTCCCCCGGTACGGCGCGGTGGCCGCCCGGGCCGGGCTGGAGTTCTCGCCGGGTGACCCGGTGGTCGTGGCTCGCATCCCGGGCAGCGACATCACGGACTTCGGCGCCCCGTACGCCGTTCCGGACCTGGACCAGGAGCCCGTGCCGGCGTCCGAGGCGGCCCGCGGCGTCGCCCTCCTCCGGGCGGCCTGGACCCTGTTCGACGAGACCGTCGCCACCTCGCCCGAGGACCTGCGCAAGGGCCCGCGCGGAGGCGGCCGCGACCTGTCGGGGGTCGTCAGGCACGTGGAGGAGGCCGAGCGCGCCTTCGCCAGGAAGGTGGACGTGCGGCACAAGCCGTACAAGGAGCCCGGGGACCGGGACGCCATGCGGGCGGAGCTGGCCGACGTGCTGTCCCGCGCCTGGGAGCCGCCCCAGACGACCGGCTGGCCGCCCCGCTACGCGCTGCGCCGCATCGCCTGGCACGTCATCGACCACCTCTGGGAGATCGAAGACCGCCGCTGACACCCTTGCCCGGCGAGCCGGGCAAAGAATCGGCCCCTATTTCTTTGAGGTCTGGCCAAATCACTCACCGGCTGCAACCATATGGTGACCAAACGCGGTCGTCGTCGGGGCGGTCGCACCATCAGCGAGCGCAAAGGTAAAACCCGTGGACGTACAGGCGGAGATTCGCGACTTGAAGCTCCGTGTCGATGGGCTCGAGGCGTGCGAGCGGCTCGGCGAGGCCACGCCGGGGGGCGGCGGGGAGCGGGACCTGCTCCGTGAGATCAACGACCGCGCCAAGCGCCTGGAGACGCAGCTCGCGGCCATGAAGGCCGAGACGTCGATGGCCCGCACCGAGACGATCGAGCAGTTCGCGGCCGTCGATGTCGAGATCGCGGCCATCCGGCGGGAGATCAACGCCTGCCGCGCCACGCCCGCCGGGGGCGACGAGGACTACGTCCCGACGCTGATCGCCGACCAGTTCGCGAGCGTCCGGGCCGAGATCGCGCGGGAGTTCGACGCCATGCGGTCCGAGCTGCTCGATCTGGGCATCAAGCTCGATCGCCTGCTCAAGAACGACTACATGTGACGGCCGGCCGGGCCGGATCGACGTCCCGTGGCCGTCCCCGCGTTGCTAGCCGGGCGCGGGGTTCGTGAGGTCGTCGGCGCGTTCCAGGAGGGCACGCCGTTCGGCTCCCGGGCCGAGGAGGGCGGCCGCCTGGCGGAACAGCGCGGCGGCGTGGTCGCGGTGGCCCAGGCGGGCCGTGAGGTCGGCCTGCGCGGCGACGGCGAGCGGGTAGTCCTTCAGCGCGCCGGTGGCGAGCACCTGGTCGATCAGCGCCAGCCCGGTCGCCGGGCCGTGCGCGTAGCCGTGGGCCACGGCGCGGTTGAGGGCGATCACCGGTGAGGGGTGGATCTCCACGAGCTCGTCGTACCGGCGGGCGACGGCCCGCCAGTCCGTCGCGCCGGAGTCCGTCGCGGTCGCGTGACAGGCGGCGATGCGGGCCTGCAGGACGTAGGGGCCGTCGGCCGGCGCCGCCGCCAGCGTCTCCAGCCCTTCGCGGATCGCCGCGCGGTCCCAGCGGGCGCGGTCCTGCTTGTCGAGCGTGAGCAGGTTGCCCTGGCCGTCGCGGCGGGCCTCGCGCCGGGAGTGCTGGAACAGGAACAGCGCCAGCAGGCCGGCGACCTCGGGCTGGTCCGGGAGCAGCCGGTGGAGCAGGCGGGCCAGCCGGACCGCCTCGTCGGCGAAGCCCGGCTCGCCGTCGGCGTCGTAGCCGCGGGTGAAGAGCACGTACAGGACCGCCAGCACGCCGGGCAGGCGCTCGGCCAGCGCCGGGCCGCTCGGGACGAGGTACGGGATGCGCGCGTCCGCGATCTTCGTCTTGGCCCGGGTCAGCCGCCGCGTCATGGTCGCGTGGGGGACGAGGAACGCCCGCGCGATGTCGGCGGTCGGCACCCCGCAGACGGTCCTCAGCGTGAGCGCCACCCGTGACTCCAGGGCCAGCGCGGGGTGGCAGCAGGTGAAGATCAGCCGCAGGCGGTCGTCCACGACCTCCTCCTCCGGGTCGTCCGTGGCCGGGGCGGTGAGCGTGAGCTCCGCCAGCTCGTGCAGCTTGCGGCGCTCGACGGACGCGCGGCGCAGCACGTCGGTGGCGCGGTTGCGGGCGACGGTCATGAGCCAGCCGCCGGGGTTGTCCGGCACGCCGTCCCGCGGCCACCTCTCCAGGGCCTGCGCGAGCGCCTCCTGGGCGCTGTCCTCGGCGAGCGTCCAGTCGCCGGTGACGCGGATCAGGGTGGCGACGATCCTGGTGTAGGAGTCCGCGCCGACTGCCGCGACAGCCTCCGCGACGGTCCCAGCACCGGTATTCGCGCCGGTCCCCGCGGCGGGCTGTGCCGCCGCGGGGGGCCGTGCCGGGCGTCCCCTCGTCACTGACCGGCGAACGGCCGCAGCTCCAGCCGCCCGTACCGGGCCATCGGGTGCGCCCGGGCCACCTCGATCGCCTCGTCGAGATGGGCGCACTCGAGGATGTCGTAGCCCACGATCACCTCCCGGGTCTCGGCGAACGGCCCGTCGGAGACCAGCAGCTCGCCGTTGCGGACGCGGACCGTCGTGGCGGCCGACACCGGCCCCAGCTCGTTGCCGTCCAGCCGCCGGCCGCGGCCGTCGTTGTCGGCCACCCACTTCTCGATGTCCTCGCTGCCGGTTGAGTCCGTGTCCGGTTCGGCGTCGGTGCAGACGAACATCATGTACTTCATCGATCGCTCCTTGCGTGTCGTGCTGTCACCAGCATGACGAACGGGCTCCCCGGATCCGGACACCACCCGGAACATCCCTCTCAATCCGGACTCTCTGCCCAAAGCTGACCTTAAACCCGGTAACCACCTCCATATCGCCAACGCAGGACCAATGAAAACTTGCGCGACAACAAGGACTCCAAGCCCGTGACGTTCTCGATTTCCGCGAGTCGCGCGGCTACGCTCAAGGCTTCGTTGGGCGATTGTTCGCGTATTCCGTAGGAAAAACCTTGCTACGGAAATATGGGGTGGCAAATTGCCCGAAGGGGGACTATTAGCTTTTTGGGGGGATTAGATCGACAGTTTCACTGTCGATCCAGTCAAACTAGTTTATTTCCGGAGAAGTAGTGGCTGTTAGTGTTGGGGGCCACCGCTGGGTCAGGCGGTGGGGAGGGCAGCAGAGGTCGGGGCTCGGGAGGGCTGTCCAGCCACTTGGCCTGATCTGCATCGATCTGATCTGCATGGCGTTCGCCGCGGCCAACGCCGGCCAGGCCGTGCCGCGCATCGCGCTGGCGGGAATCCTGGTCGTCGCGGTCGGCGGCCTCGGCCATGTGTACGCGCCGCGCGTCCTGCCCTCCAGCCTGGACCGGGGCTTCTGGCTCGCCGGGGCTGGACTCGTGGGCGCGCTCATCGCGTTCCGGGAGACGGCCTCGCTCATCGTGGTCGCCCTGGTCGCGTTGCTCTTCACCTTTCTCGCCGTGTGCGGCAGAAGCGTCCTGTATTTCCTGATCCGCCGGGCACGCCGGCGCGGCAGGGCCGCGCCCACCCTGGTGGTCGGCGCGGGGCCGCACGGCCACGGGCTGGCGCGCAACCTGCTCGCCTACCCCGAGCACGGCCTGCTCCCGCTGGGCTTCCTGGACGAGACGCCCGGCGAGGACCAGTGCGTCCCGGTGCTCGGCGGGCCCGGCGACGTCGTCCGCGTCGTCCAGGCCCACGGGGTGCGCGCGGTGGTCATTGCCGGGGTCATCGCAGGGCAGGGCCAGCAGTCGATCGCGAGAACGGCGCGGTCGCTCGGCTGCGACGTCTACCTCGCGCCCGACCAGGGCGAGCTCATCATCGACTTCGTGACGCTGCGCGAGCACGTACGCAGCTTCCCGCTCGTGCGGATGCGCCCGGAGGCGCAGCGCGGCCTCGCCTGGCCGCTGAAGCGGGCGCTGGACATCGCGGTCGCGCTGACCGGACTCATCGTCAGCGCGCCGATCCTCGCGCTCTGCGCGGCGCTGATCCGGCTGGAGACCGGCCCCGGGGTGCTGTTCCGGCAGCGGCGCGTGGGCTACCGGGACGAACCGCTCGAACTGATCAAGCTCCGGACGCTGAAGCCGACCGACGCGCTCGAGTCCGAGACCCTGTGGAGCATCGCCCACGACAGCCGGATCGGGCCCGTGGGCCGGCTGCTGCGCAAGGCCTCCTTCGACGAGCTTCCCCAGCTCTGGAACGTTCTCAGAGGGGACATGAGCATCGTCGGCCCGCGGCCCGAACGCCCGCACTTCGTCAAGAAGTTCTCCGGGACGATCCCGGGCTACGGCCTGCGCCACCGGATGCCGGTCGGCATCACGGGCTGGGCCCAGATCCACGGGCTGCGCGGCAACACCTCGATCGAGGACCGCGTCCGGTTCGACAACCACTACATCGACGGATGGACCCTCCGGGCGGATCTCAAGATCATGCTGCAGACGGTGTGGTCCCTGCTCCGGCCGGGCGGGGGCTAGGCATGCGCGCTCTCTTCCGGCGGCCCAGTCTGGCGGCCGCCGCCACCGTGCTCCTGACCTGCCTGCCGGCGGGCCGCCAGGACCTGTCCTCCGGCGTCCAGGTCACGGCCGCCGACGTGGCCTCGCTCCTGCTGATCGCCATCGCGGCGACGGTCGCGCTCGCGAGCCGGCTGACACGCCCGCTGCCCGTCCGTGCCCTGGCGTCCGCCGGTGCCGCGGCGCCTGCCCGTGCCGTGCCGGCCGTGGTGCCCGTTCGTGCCTTGGTGCTCGCTCCGGTGGCGGGCGCGGCCGGGATCGCGATGCTGGCCTCTCCCGACGTCCTGACGAGCATGCCGGGCTACGTCCGGTATCTCCAGGTGTTCGTGCTGGTCCCGCTGGCCGTCCTGGTGGCGGTCCGGGACCGTACCGACACCCTGATCGTGGGCGGGGCGCTCGTCGGGACGGCCGCCCTGCAGGGCCTGGTCGGCTGCGTCCAGGCGGTCACCGGCACCGGCGCGTCGTACGCGGGGGAGCGGGTACGGGCCGTCGGCACCTTCGGCGCGCTCGACATCATGGGCATGGCGAGCGTGGTCAGCTACGGCGTGATCGTCCTGCTGGCGGCCGGTTTGGCCTGGCGCGGCGGGCGCCGGGCGGCCGCGCTCGGCGGCGCCGCCCTGCTCTGCGTGCCGCTCGCCCTGTCGCTCAGCCGCGGCGCCTGGCTCGCCCTGCTGGGCGCGTCGCTGGTGGTGCTCTTCGTGCACAGCCGGGCGCTGGCGGCCAGGGTGATCCTGCTCGGCGCCGCGGCGGCGACCGTGCTGGTCCTCGGCCCGGGCGCGGGCTCGGACCCGGACCTGCTGGGGCGGCGGCTGGCCTCCATCACCTCCGTCGTCTCCCATCCCGACCAGTCGGTGAGCGACCGCTACAGCCTGTGGCTCACCGCCACGAGGATCTGGCTGGACCACCCGCTGACGGGGGCCGGGCCGCGCAGGTTCGCGGAGCTGCGCGACGCCTACGCGCCGATCGAGCTGTCGTCCGGCAGCGACACCGACGACCCGGTGAACGGCTTCCAGCGCATGCCGCTGCTCTCCCCGCACAACATGTACCTGCTGACGCTCAGCGAGCAGGGCCTGCTCGGGCTGGCCGCGCTGGGCGCGTGCCTGGGGTCCATGGCCTGGTGGGCCGTGCGGGCGGCCGTGCCGGCCGCGGCCGGGCTGCTGGCCTGGCAGGGCATCGACTTCCTCTACGGCGACGTCGGCGGACCTTCGACCGTGGTCATGTCCGTCGTCCTGGGGCTGGTCCTGTCGCTCGTCGCCCGGCCCCCGGCGACGGGATGGGCCGGCGAGGTCCCGGTCGCGCTGGGCGTGGCGCGATGACCACGTCCACATCACCGGCCACCTCGCCCATGGCGCGGGCCGTCGGCGTCACCATCCTGCTGACCGCGCTGGGCTCGCTGCTCGGCTTCGTCCGCGACCTGCTGCTGGGCCGGTTCTTCGGCGCCGACGCCGGCACGGACGCGTTCCTCGTCGCCTGGACGATCCCGGAGACCGCCGCGCCCCTGCTGATCGAGGGGGCGATGGCGTTCGTGCTGGTCCCGCTGTTCAGCCGGGCGATGGAGGCGGGCGAGGATCTGAGGGGCCTGGCGTCGTCGACGCTGCCGTACCTGTGCCTCGGGCTGCTGGTGCTGACCGCGCTGACCGTCGCGGGGGCGCCGTGGCTGGTCGGGGTGCTCGCCCCGGGCATCCGGCGGGCCGACCTCGCCGTGGACTGCATGCGGGTGGCGTCGGTGACGATCCTGACGTTCGGGCTGGCCGGGTACCTGAGCGCGGCGCTGCGGGCGCACCAGTCGTTCGCGCCGCCGGCCGCCATCTACGTGGCCTACAACCTGGGGATTGTCACCTGCGTGTGGGCCCTGCGCGACCAGGGCGCGTACGCGGCCGCGATCGGGGTGGCCGCGGGCGGGGCGGGCATGGTGCTGGCCCAGGTCCCGGCGTTCGTGCGGCGCTTCGGGGTGCCCCTGTGGCCCACGCGCGGCGTGGCGCTGCCGATGATCGCCTTCCTGCCGGTCGCGGTCTTCACGCTCGTTCGCCAGAGCCAGGTCTTCGTCGAGAGGTTCGTCGGCTCGAAGCTGGCCGAAGGATCGATCTCGCACCTCAACTACGCGCAGAAGATCGCCCAGGTGCCGATGGTCCTGTCGCTGATCGTGGCGACCGTGACCTTCCCGCAGCTCGCCCGCGCGCTCGCCGCGGGCGAGACCGCGCGGGCGCGGCGCAGGCTCGCCGACGACCTGGTCAGCGCCTCGGCGATCGTGCTGGCCGCCACCGCGGCGCTGCTCGTCTGCGCCACGGACGTCGTGGCCCTCCTGCTGCAGTACGGCGCGTTCACCGAGGCCGACACCGCCGCCACCGCGCGGATCATGCGGGTGTACGCGCTGGGGCTGCTCGGCCAGGCCGTGGTCGGGGTCGTCTGCCGCGTCTACTTCTGCGGCGCCCGCGCGTCCTGGTACCCGGTCCTCGCGATGGGCGCGGGGCTGGCCGCGACGGTCGTGCTGGCCCGCCCGGAGTGGGGCGTGACGGGGATCGCCGCGGCGAACGCGGCCGGGATCTCGCTGACCGCCGCGCTGCTGCTCGCGGGACTGCGGTGGCAGGCCCTCGCCCTGCCCGCCCACACGGCGCTGGTCCCGCTCAGCGGCCTGCTGCTGGCCACCGCGGCCGCCGTCGGAGCGGGCTGGGGCGCGCGGACGCTGCTGGCGGACCTGCCGCCGCCGATCGCCCTGGCTTCGACCGGTGTCGCGATCGCCGTCACCTTCTCCGCTGTCGCGGCCCTCTCGGGGGCCACGGCCACGCTCACCGACACCACCAAGATCACCCACTTGATCAGGATGCGAGGTCGCTCATGACCGCGATGCCGCTGGTGCTCATGTACCACTCCGTGGACAAATACGACAGCGACCCGCTTCACGTCACGGTCTCGCCGGACCGCTTCGCCCGGCAGATGCGCTGGCTCGCCCGGCGCGGCCTGAGCGGGGTCTCGATGCTGGAGCTCACGCGCGCCCGGAGCACGCGCGGCCTGGTCGGGCTCACCTTCGACGACGGGTACGGCGACTTCCTCAGCGAGGTCGTCCCCGTCCTGCGCAAGTACGGCTTCACGGCCACGGTCTTCGTGGTCACCGGCCTGATCGGCGAGCACAACGCCTGGGACGCCGGCTCCCCGCGCAAGCGGCTCATGGACACCGAGGGCCTGCGCTGGGCCGCGCGGCAGGGCATGGAGATCGGCTCGCACTCGGCCGGGCACTACTCGCTGTCCGGGCTGCGCGACGACGAGCTCCACCAGGAGGTGGCCGGCAGCAAGGCGGCGCTGGAGGAGCTGCTGGGCCGCCAGGTGAGCGGGTTCTGCTACCCGTACGGGCACGTCAACGCCCGCGAGCTGGCCGCCGTCCGCGAGACGGGCTACTCCTACGCCTGCGCCATCTGGAAGTCCGAGCTCACCGGCCCGTACGCGCTGCCGCGCACGTACGTGGGCGAGCGGGACGGCGCGCTGCGGCTGCACGCCAAGCGGGCGCGGCACCGGGTCCGGTGGGGCTGGTGAAGGTCCTGCACGTCATCACCGGCCTGGCCGCGGGCGGCGCGGAGCAGCAGCTGCGGGCCCTGCTGCCGTACCTGCGGGCCCGGTGCGAGGTCGCGGTGCTCACCGGGCACGGGGTGGTCGCGGAGGCCATCGAGGGCTCCGGCGTGCCCGTCCACCACGTCGGCATGCGCGGCAACAGGGACCTTCGCGCCGTCGGCCGGCTGGCCCGGCTCATGCGCGGGGGCCGCTACGACGTGGTGCACACCCATCTGTACCGCGCCTGCGTGTACGGCCGGCTGGCGGCGCGGCTGGCGAACGTGCCGGCGATCGTGGCGACTGAGCATTCGATCGGGCGCGAGCACGTCGAGGGACGCCGCCTGACCCGCTCGATCAGGGCGCTGTACCTGGCCAGCGAGCTGCTCGGGCACCTGACCGTGGCCGTCTCGCCGACCGTGGCCGACCGGCTGTCGAGGTGGGGCGTCCCCCGCGCGCGCATCGCGGTGGTCCCGAACGGCGTCGACGGCGAGGCCTTCGGCTTCGACGCAGCCCTGCGCCGGCGCACCCGGGAGCGGCTCGGCCTGCCCGAGAACGCGTTCGTGATCGGCGGCGTCGGCCGCCTGGAGCCGAGCAAGCGCTTCGACACGCTGATCAGGGCGCTGCCGCCGCTCGAACACGCCGTCCTGCTCCTGGTCGGCTCCGGCTCCTGCGAGCCGCGGCTGCGGGAGCTGGCCCGCGAGGCCGGGGCCGAGGACAGGGTGATCTTCGCGGGGGAGTCGCCCGACGTGGGGGCCCTGATGATGGCGATGGACGTGCTGGCCGCGCCCTCCGTCGAGGAGACGTTCGGCGTGGCCGTCGTCGAGGCGCTCGCGTCCGGCCTGCCCGTCCTGTACGACGCCTGCCCGGCCGTCGAGGACCTGCCGCCCGGCTCGGCCCCGGGAGCACGGCGCGTCGAGCCGCACCGGCTCGGCGCGGAGCTGTCCGGCCTCGCCGCCAGCCCGCCTCTCAGGCTGCCACCGCCCGATGCCGTCCGGCTCTACGACGTCCGCCGCCAGGCGGACCAGCTGGAGCGGCTCTACCTGCGCCTGCTGGGCGCCGAACCCACCGAGGAGTGACGATGACATGGACCTGGGTCCGCATCACGGGCCTGCTCGTGCGATGGTGGCTTCCGCTGTCCCTGGCGCTCGGGGCGCTGGGCGGGGTGGCCTACGCGCTGGCCCGCGACACCGTCTACGCCGCCGAGGCGTACGTCGCGGTGGCCGGCGGTGACCCGGCGCAGGCGGCCGGGTTCGCCGCCGCCTACGCACGGATATCCAGTCATCCCGGCTTCCTCGTCGGCGCCGCGGACGAGCCGGACAGCCTGCGGGCGGCGGCCTCGCCCGACGCCCCGCTGGTGCGGCTCACCTCCGTGGCGACCGGCGCGCGGGAGGCCGCCGACCGCGTCAACCAGGCGGCCGCCGCGCTGATCGCCTACGCCAACGCCCATGCCGCCGACACCCGCGTACGGCTGGTGCCCTTCGCCTCGGCGGTGCCTCCGCTGCGCCCCTCGTCCCCGCTGCCGCTGCTCAGCGTGGCCATCGGCGCCTGCGGGGCGGCCCTGGCGGCCGGCCTCGTCCGGCTGGCCGCGCCGCAGGCCCGTCCTCAGGCGCGGCCGGAGCCGGCCGCGCTGACCGGAGCGCCGGCGTGAGGGCCGCCCGGCAGGGGACCTCGCGCGCGGGGCTCACGCTGCGGATCGTCAGGGAGAGCGCGGAACTGGCCGCGCTGTCGGCGGAATGGGCGGATCTGTACGCGCGCAGCTCGGCCGCCACGCCGTTCCAGTCGTACGGCTGGCTCAGCTCCTGGTGGCGGGTCTACGGGACCCCGGGGCGGCTGCGGGTGTTCCTGGCACACCGGGACGGACGCCTGGTCGCGGCCGCGCCGCTCAGGCTGGAGCACCGGCTCGGCTGCCGGGTGCTGACACCCGTCGGGGGAGCGCAGTCCGACTTCACGGACATCGTGGTGGACGACTCCGAGGGCGACGCGGGCCTGCGCGAGCTGCGCGCCGGGCTGCTCGCCCAGCCGGGCTGGGACGTCATCGACCTGCCCGAGGCGCGGCCCGGCTCGGCGATCCGCCGCCTGGCGGAGATCTGGGACGGCAGGGCCTGGACGCTGCCCGCCTCCACCTGCCTCCAGCTGCCCGGACAGCCCATCGAGCAGGTCCTCACCGGGCTCCAGAGCCGCCGGGCCCAGCATGTGCGGGCCGCGCTGCGCAAGCTCGACGCGCTGAACGTGTCGGTGACCGTGGTCGAGGCGGACCGGGTCAGAGCGTCGACGGCCGAGCTGCTGCGGTTGCACACCATGCAGTGGAAGAGCCGGGGGATCAACGCCCAGCACGCGCAGCCGCGCTTCCTGGACCACCTGGCCGGGGCCGCGCAGGCGCTGGTGGCGGAGAACCACGGGGCGCTGTGGGAGTACCGGGTGGGCGGGCGGCTGCTGGCCTGCGACTTCGCGGTGATCGGCAAGGACTTCGTGGGCGGCTACCTGTACGGGGTCCACCCGGACCTGCGGGCCCGGGTGGACCTGGTCACGATGCTGCTGCGTACCAACCTGGAGCTGACGCACCGGCTGGGCAAGCCCGTGCTCAGCATGCTGCGCGGCGCCGAGCCGCACAAGGCCAGGTGGGAGGCCGAAGCGGTGGTCAACCGGCGGGTGATGCTCGGGCGCGGCTCCCGCGCGGCCGCCTACGCCGCGCTGGCGGGCGTGAACAAGGCGGGCAAGGAGCTGCTGAAGAGGCGCTGCCCGCGCCTGGCGGCGAAGGTCTCGGCATGGCGATGAGGCCGAGAGTCCTGCACGTCACGCAGCCGGTGGACGGCGGCGTGGGGGCGTACGTGGCCATGGCCGCCGCCGACCAGGCACGGCGGGGCTGGCGCGTCGCGGTCGCCTGCCCCCCGCCTGATGTCCTGGCCGGCCCGCTGGCCGGCGAGCTGGACCGGCTGGGCGTGCCCCGGCTGGACTGGACGGCCGGCCGCGCGCCCGGGCTCGGCGACGTCGTCCAGGCGGCGCGGCTGCGGCGGATCGTGCGCGAGTTCGGCCCCGACGCGGTGCACCTGCACTCGTCCAAGGCCGGGCTGGCGGGCCGGGCCGCGCTCAGGGGCCGGGTGCCCACGCTCTTCCAGCCGCACGGCTGGTCCTGGCTGGCCGCCCGGGGCGCCGTCGCCGCCGCGGCGCTGACCTGGGAACGGCTGGCCGCGCGCTGGGCCGACCGGGTGATCTGCGTGGGCGAGGGCGAAGCCGCGCTGGCCAGACGGTACGGCGTGCCCGGCGACCTCGTCGTGGTGCGCAACGGCGTGGACCTGCGCCGCTTCAGTCCCGCGGGGCCGCGGGAGCGGGCCGAGGCGCGCGCCCGCCACGGCATCGCCGAGGACACGCCGCTGGCGGTCTGCGTGGGCAGGGTCACCCGCCAGAAGGGCCAGGACCTGCTGCTGTCGGCCTGGCAGCGCGTCGCCGCCCGCGACGGGCGGGCCCGGCTGGCCATCGTCGGCGACGGCCCGATGCTGCGCGCGCTGCGGTCGCGGGCCGTGCCCGGCGTTCACTTCGCCGGCGGCGTGGCCGACGTCCGGCCCTGGTACGCCGCCGCCGACGTGGTGGTGCTGCCCTCGCGCTGGGAAGGCCTGCCGCTCACCGCGCTGGAGGCGCTGGCCACGGGCAGGCCCGTGGTCGCCTGCGCGGTGCCCGGGCTCACCGAGGTGGTGACCGGGGGAGTCGGCGCGCTCGTTCAGCCGGAGGACAGCGTGGGGCTGGCCGAGGCGCTGCTGGTCAGGCTCGGGCAGCCCGAGCTGGCCGGCGCCGAGGGGGTGGCCGCCGCCACGCTGGCGGCCGGGTTCGGCGTGGACGGCGCGCTGGACGGGCTCGCCACGCACACGCTGGCCGTGCTGGGCGGCGAGGCGTGCTCCAGCAGCCGCCTGCGGAAGGCCTCCGACGAGCCGGGGTTCGACGAACACTGCCAGACGCCGTGCGGACAGTAATCGGAGATCGAGTGATAGACCACGTTGTGAGTACTGATCCAGTCGAGCATCCCTTCGACGTAGGCGGGACGGTCGCCGTTGCGGAACAGCCCCCACTCGGGGAACGAGATGGGCTTGCCGTGCTGGGCGGCGAAGTCGGCGTGCGCCCGCAGGCCGTACGGCTGGTCGATGTATTCGGCGAACTCGTGCCCGGGCCCCTGGTCGTAGCTGTCCATGCCGATGATGTCGACCACGTCGTCACCCGGGTAGCACTGCGTCCAGGGCACCGCGTCGAGCCCGCGGCTGGGGGCGAAGTCGAAGCGGAAGCGCTGGCCGGGCGTCTCGCGCATGGTCTTCACGATGCGCCGCCAGTACTGCTTCCACGTCTCCGGGTCGGGTCCGCACCTGCTGGAGTAGGTGGTGCCGTTCATCTCCCAGCCGAGCACGATGATGGTGTCACCGGCGCCGGAGGAGACCAGCTTCCCGGCGAGCTTCCTGAAGCGGCCGTCGTGGGCTCCGTGCGCCCCCTTGGCCAGTCGTCGCGCCACGGTGCGGTCGGACATCATGGACTCGTTCGGAGTGACCATCGGCACGTTCAGCGCCAGGACGCGGCCCGGCTGGGCGGCCCGCCAGCGCGTCCACGCGTCGAGGATCTCGGAGTCGCCCCCCTCGAGGGACTTCCAGCGTTCGCCGGGGAGATAGGTGCGCCCGACCGTCACCCTGAGCCCCAACCACGCCTCGAAGCCCGTCAGGAGCTCGGGACCGCGCGCGTCGGAGGCGAGGAAGACGCCCAGCGCCGCGGGACCGCTCGCCGGAGCGGGCGCCGTCGCGCCCAGACCGAACGATGCCACCGCCGCACCCGTGATTATCGCGAGCGAAAAGCGCAGATATCTCGTTCCTGCCACGATCGCACATCCCCGATTCTCGCCTCTCCTTCCTTCTCCATACCCCATGTTTCGGCAATCCGGATATCCGACTCGCGATTTGCCTGATTTATAGCTTTTCGCGAAGGAGAAGGAAGATGCTCGATTGCACTGTCCCGGCGCTTGTGCTGCGATTGGACCCCAATAACTTTCATCATGGGACCCTCGGCGCCATTCGCTCCCTCGGCAGGGCCGGAGTGGAGGTGCACGGGCTCCTCGGGGAGACGGACTCGCCGACCTCCCGCTCCAAGTACCTGGCGCGCGCGCATGCGTGGCCGCGCGGCGGGGACCCCGGGGACATCGTGCGGACGCTCACGCAGGTCGCCCAGAGCATCGGCCGCCCGGCCGTCCTGCTGGCCCTGGACGACGCGGGCGCCATCGCCGTCGCGGAGCACGCGGCCGAGCTGCGCCCGCACTACCTCATCCCCGACCAGGTGCCCGGACTGCCGCGCGCCCTCGCCGACAAGAGCCTGCTGGCGCAGCTGTGTTCCGCGTTCGGGGTCGTCCAGCCGGAGACCCGGCTGATCACCGGCGAACGCGACGCCGCGGACGCCATCACCGACTTCGGGCTGCCGCTGGTCGCCAAGTGGGCGCAGCCGTGGCTCCTGCCCGCCGGCGTCGGGCTGCGCAACACCAGCCTGGTGCGGCGGGCCGGCCAGGTGCCCCGGCTGCTCCAGCACGTGGAGGGCTGCGACCTGCTGTTCCAGCGCTTCGTGCCCGGCGGGCCGCACGCGGACTGGTTCTTCCACGGCTACTTCGACGAGAACTCCCGCTGCCTGTACGGCGGCGCGGGACGCAAGGAGCGCGCCCATCCCAAGGGCGCCGGGCTCACCACCTACGGGCGGTGGCTGCCCAACCCCGTCGTGGAGGGCACCGCCCGCGAACTGGCGGAGAGGCTGGGCTACCGCGGCGTGCTGGACATCGACTTCCGCCACGACGCCGGCCGGGACGCCTACCACCTGCTGGACTTCAACCCCCGGCTCGGCGCCCAGTTCCGGCTGTTCAGCGACAGCAGCGGCCTGGACCTGGTACGGGCCGCCCACCTGCACCTGTCCGGCCGGCGCGCGCCCCGGGGACGGGCCGGTCACGGCCGGACCTACGTGGTGGAGAACTACGACCTCATCACCGCGGGCCCGAAGAGCCTGCGTGCCCTGTGCTCGGCGGACGAGTTTGCCTGGCTGTCCGCCGACGACCCCCGGCCCTTCGTGGCCATGGCCAGGCAGGCGATGAAACGCGGATTCACCCGGCTGGCCCGGCAGCGGGCCTAGCACGGCGAATGGAGGATAATGTGCCTACCTCGGTCATCGACGTGGCGATCGTGGGCGCCGGACCGTACGGGCTGTCGGTGGCGGCGCACGCGCTGCACGCCGGGCTCGACGCACGGGTGTTCGGCGAGCCGATGCGGGCGTGGGAACGCCACATGCCCAGAGGCATGCTGCTGAAGTCCGAGCCGGACGCGTCCCATCTCGGCGACCCGGATCGCAGACACGGCCTCGACGCCTTCCACCGGTACTCCTACGGGGAGCCGGTGCCGGTGGAGAGGTTCGTCGCCTACGGCAGGTGGTTCCGTCAGCAGGCGGTCGGCCGGGCGCTGGAGGAGACGGAGGTGTCGGCCGTCGGCGTCGAGGGCGGGCTGTTCGCGCTCTCCCTGTCGTCGGGCGCGTCCGTGCTGGCCAGGACCGTCGTGCTGGCCCTGGGATTCCTGCCGTTCGCCCACCGGCCCCGCGCCCTGGCGGCGTTGCCGCCGGAGGTGGCCACGCACAGCTCCGACCACCATGACCTGAGCGGGTTCGCGGGCCGGGACGTGACCGTGCTCGGAGCCGGGCAGTCGGCGCTGGAGACCGCGACGCTGCTGGCCGAGGCGGGGGCGGCCGTCCGGCTCGTCGCCCGCACCGGCGCCCTGGCCTGGAACGACGTGCCCGTCGAACGGCGCCCGGTCATGTCGCGCGTGCTGGCGCCCCGCTCCTCGCTCGGGAGCGGCTGGCCCTCCGTGGCCTGGTCGCGGATGCCGTACGCGGTCAGGCACCTGCCGCGGGCGGCCCGCGCCCACATCGTGCGCAACACCCTCGGGCCGGCCGGATCCTGGTGGCTGAAGGAGCGCTTCGACGGCACGGTGCAGGTGACCCTGGGGGCGCGGCTGGCGGCCTCCGAGTACCGCGACGGGGTCCGGCTGCGGCTGCGGGACCTCGCGGGAGCGGTCACCATGCTCGAGACCGAGCACGTCATCGCGGCGACCGGCTACCGGGTGGACGTGGCCAGGATCGGGATCCTCCACGAGGACCTGCGGCGCGCGGTGGCGGCGCCCGGTCCGGCGCCGCGGCTCGGTCCCGCGTTCGAGACGTCCGTCGCGGGGCTGCACCTGGTCGGGCTCGCGGCGGCGGCGACGTTCGGACCGGCCATGCGGTTCGTGTGCGGCTGCGACTTCGCCGCCCGCCGGGTGACCAGGGGACTGGTGGGCCGCCTGCGGGGAGCTCGGCCGTGAATCCGGGCAGAGCCGCTTCGGGGGGAGCGAGAGTGGTTCTTCATGCGGTGCTGGCCTGCGTGGTCACGGTGTTCGCCGGCGTCCCCGGGGCCGTGGCCGAGGACGCGCCGTCGTCCTTCACCAACTCGCCGGCGACGGCCTCGGGGCGGACGCCGTCCGGCGTGACGGTGACCGTGCGCAAGACCATGATCGGGGAGACGCGCGTGGCCTCCGCCGAGGTGCTGACCGCGAGCACGTTTGCACCCGACGACGAATTCCTCGTCCCGGCCAACGCCAAGATGACGGCGGGATTCATGGACCTCTACGAGGACTTCGCGGCCCGGCCCGGCGGCTGGGGCGGCGTGGCCATGCTGACGTTCACGTTCTCCCGGCCGGTACGCGACCCGCACCTGCACGTGTTCGGCACGGGCGGCGTGTCGCGCGACCCGAGGCGCGGCCGCGACGACTACTGGCCCGCCATCGACCTGGTCGACGGGACCCCGGCCACGCCCGCCTTCTCCGCGGCGGCCGGCTTCCCCGGCTACCGGGTCACGGCGGACTCGATCGAGCCGGAAGCGGTCCGTCCCGTCAAGTCCACCACCTGCGGGGTTGTCTACACCTGCGGCACGGCCAAGGTGAAGGGCACCGTCACCGCGTTCTCGATCCGGCTGAGCGCCCGTGACGTGCGCTACGCGCTCGGGGGCCCGGGCCCGCAGCTGTGGGCCGCGTTCAAGATCACGCTGGCCGAGGACGACTCCGACGCGCCCGCCTCATACGGAGCGGCCTCCCATGCGATCACCGACTCCTTTCTGGGGGCCTCCGTGACCGCCGACCATCTGGACGAGGTGAGCACGGCGGCCCGCGAGGTGAGCGCCGACGAGGACGACGCCGTGACCGGCTCGCCGGCGGAGATCACCGTCCGGGACCGGGTCGGCACGCTGACGGTGCCCGTACGGGCCGGGTCGCCCGCGTACCTCACCGGGTGGATCGACGCCGACCACGACGGCCGCTTCGACACGGACGAGCGGGCCACCGCGCAGGTCGCCAAGGACGCCACCACCGCGGAGCTGCGCTGGAGCCTGCCGCAGACATTCCGTACCGGCCTCACCTGGATGCGGCTGCGCCTGGCCGCCCAGGCGACGGCCCTGCCCACGGGATGGGCCGACAGCGGCGAGGTCGAGGACCACCGGATCGAGCTCGTCCGCCCGGCGGACGACGCGTCGCCGGCGACGGACTGAGGAGGGTCAGAGCGAGAGCGCGGGCTCCATGACCTCGGAGGGGCACAGCTGGCCGATCACCCTGCGCACCTGGGCGCGCAGGGCGGGATCCGTGAGATGGCCGTCCTTGTCGAAGTGCGGGCAGGCCGGCGAGATCACCAGCTCGGCCCCCATCACGACGGCGCCCGCCGCCTGAAGGTGCTTGTAGAGCTCCGCCTGGGCCCACATCGCGCCGCACGCCCGCGCGCTCGCGCTCATCACCGCCACGTGCTTGCCCGACAGCCCGTTGCGCGCCGACATCCAGTCCAGCGCGTACGTCAGCTCCTCCGGCAGCAGGCTGTGCTCGGGGGCGGTCAGCAGCACCGCGTCGGACGCGGCGACCAGCCCGATGAGCTCGCGCGCCATGACCGGTACCGGCCCGTGCGCGTACGGGGGGATCTCGCCCAGCCCCGGCCACACCGCGAAGTCGACGCCCACGGGCAGCTCGCCACCCGCCGCGTCCAGCAATTTGTTGATAAACGACCCCGCGTGGAGACTGGCGGCGATCCCGATGATTTTCACCCTCTGCTCCCGAGCGGTTCCGAAGTTTCCAGGAACCTGCCCGATGTCTCGGATGTCCAAGACCAGTGCCGGGTCAAGACACGACTGGGGCCCGTTCGCGTCCTATCGCCGCGCCGGGTGATCGTCCGAGGCGCGCGGGCGGCGGAAGATCAGGGCCAGGACGCGCAGCACCAGGATGGCGGCGATCACCAGCAGGTTGTAGCCGATGAGCTGGAACAGCGTGGTGTTCGCCAGCGCCGGCGGGCCGCCGGCCGTCCCGAGGAGGATGACCGCCATCACCCCGGCCGTGGCGCCGAGCACCGTCAGCAGCACCTGGTGGAGCAGGCCCGTCACGTAGCGGCGGTCGCGGTCGTCGGCCAGCAGCCGCACGTTCATGGAGAACCGGCCGTGCTCCGCGGCGCTCGCGATGCGCTCGACACGGCGCGGCAGGCGGCGCAGCATCGGCAGCAGCGCGACCAGCTCCTGGGTGGCGGACTCCTTGATCGTCTCCGGGGTGATCCGCTCGGCGAGATGGCGGCCGGCGAACGACCGGGCCTCGCCGATGAGGTCGAACCCGGGGGAGAGGCGCACGAGCGTGCCCTCCAGCGTGGCCAGCGCGCGGAAGACGGCGGCCACCTCGGGCGGGATCGACAGCCCGTACGCCGAGACGATCCTGAACAGATCGGTGAACATCTGCGCGCTGTCCATGCCGGCCGTCACGTGCCTGGCCATGAACTGGCCGAGCGCCCGTTCGAGCGCGGCCTCGTCGATGTCCTCCGGCCTGGGCACGACCTCGAGCAGCGCGTCGGTGACGCCCAGCGGGTCCTGGCGGTTCATGGCGAGCAGGAAGCGCCGCAGCGCCGAGCGCACGGAGTCGTCGAGCCGCCCGACCGCGCCGAAGTCGAGCAGCCCCAGCGTGCCGTCGTCGAGCAGCATGAGGTTGCCGGGATGCGGGTCGGCGTGGAAGACGCCCTCGATCAGGATCTGCCTGAGCAGGCAGTCGAGCAGGTCGCGGGCCAGCTGCGGGCCCTGCTCGGGAGCGGCGGCGGTGACGGGCCGGCCGGTCAGGCGCCGCATGACGAGCACGCGTTCGGTGCACATGGCGCTGATCGGGGCGGGGTACGTGACACCGCCGCCGGCGGTCACGGCCGCCATGTTGGCCGCCTCCACCCGGAAGTCGAGCTCCTCGCGGATCGCCGCCGCGAACCCGTCGGCCAGGTCGCGCAGCCCGAGCGAGCGGCCCCAGCGGGTCCTGGACTCCAGTGTGGCCGCCAGCCGCCGGACGATGTCGAGGTCCTTCGAGACCACCGGCCAGATGCCCGGCCGCAGCACCTTGACCACGACGCTCTCGCCCGAGTGCAGGCGGGCGGCGTGGACCTGCCCGATGGAGGCGGCGGCCAGCGGCGTCCGGTCGAACTCGGCGAACGCCTCGTCCACCGGCCCGCCCAGCTCGGCGGCGAGCACCGGCTCGATCTCCGGCCACGGCGCCGGGGCGACCTGGTCCTGCAGCCGGCCCAGCTCCTCGACGAACTCGGCGGGCAGCAGGTCGCGCCGGGTGGACAGGACCTGGCCGAGCTTGACGAACGTGACGCCGCCCTCGTCGAGGGCCTCGCGCAGCGACCTGGCCAGACGCACCTTCCCGGGGCGGTCGTCGAGCCGCTCGCCCCGGCCGCGCAGGTACGGGCCGAGGCCGTGCTTGATGGCGATCCTGGTGATCTGCGAGTAGCGCCTGGCCCGGGAGAGGCGGCCGCGTACGGACCGGATGAGCTCCAGCGGCCCCGGCACCGAGCCCGGCGGCACCAGTGCCTCGGCGATCACCAGGATCACCATGGGGATCAGCACCACGCTCATGACGATGAGCAGCAGGATCCCCAGCGCCGGCGCGGCGGGCGGGTTCTCGCGGCCGATGGGGCCGAGCGAGGTCAGGATCGGCTCCAGCATCGGCTGCGCCAGCCCGAAGGCGACCAGCGCGGCCAGGAACGTGCGCAGCCTGCCGAACCTGACGCCCAGCAGGCGCTGCGCCGCCGTGGCCAGGCCGATGATCATCAGGAGCGTGAAGACGCTGAGGAGCAGCTGGGTGGGGAGATCCATAGGGCAGGATCATTCCACGGCGGCGCTCCTCGCCACATGTCAGCGACGTGCCTCGGGGGCCCCGGTCAGCGGGCGGCGCGGGTCCGTCAGCGGGCGGGGCGATGGCTCGTCAGCGGGCGGCGGCGCGCGCCCGGCGCTCCTCGCGGCGCTCGACGAACCTGGCGGCCGTGGTCTCGGTCTTGGCCAGGAACGCGGACAGCTGCTCGCGGGCCTGCTCGCCTTCGGCGTCCAGCCCGGTCTTGTCGAACACCGCCCACTGCTTCAGCACCGGCATCAGCACGTCGTCCAGGTGCAGGCGCAGGTCGTAGATGCCCTCGTTCGCGATGATCATGGCCTTGCGGGTGAACCCCTCGATGCCCGAGCCCGGCATCTGGAACGTGGTGACGACGTCGGTCACCGCGCGCATGGTCTGGTTGGGGTCCAGCTCGAAGGCGGCCTTGAGCAGGTTGCGGTAGAAGAGCATGTGCAGGTTCTCGTCGGCGGCGATCCTGGCGAGCAGGCGCTCGCAGCCCTCGTCGCCGGAGGCCCTGCCGGTGTTGCGGTGCGCGATGCGGGTGGCCAGCTCCTGGAAGGAGACGTACGCGAGCTGCTGGAGCATGGTGCCGTACTCGGTGGTGAAGCCGTTCTCCATGTGGTGCATGCGGGCGCGCTCGAGCGCCACGGGATCGACGGCGCGGGTGACCGTGAGGTAGTCGCGGAGCGCGGTGCCGTGGCGGTCCTCCTCGGCCGTCCAGCGGTGCACCCAGGTGCCCCAGGCGCCGTCGCGGCCGAACGTGCTGGCGATCTCGTGGTGGTAGCTGGGGAGGTTGTCCTCGGTCAGGAGATTGACGATGAGCGAGATGCGAGCCGCCTCGGGGATCTTGGAGTCGCCTTCCTGCCACGCCTCGCCCCCGTAGATGCCGTCGAAGTCGCGGCCCTCGCTCCACGGGATGTACTCGTGCGGGAACCACTCCTTCGCCATCGTGTGATGGCGGTCGAGCTCCACGGCCACCACGGGCTCCAGCTCGTGCAGCAGCTCCGTCTGAGTCATCGCCATAAAAGATCTTCTCCTTCAGGTTACGGTACCGTAGGTTAGGCTACCGGAAGGACATACCGGTCAAATAGGGTGTCCCTATGCGACCCAGTGTCCGCGGTGTCCTGCTCGACCACGACGAGCGGCTGGTGATCTTCCGTCGTACGGTTCCGGGACGCGACGTCTATTGGAGCATCCCCGGAGGGCATGTCGAACCGGGGGACGACACGCTGGAGCACACCCTGCACCGGGAGCTGCTCGAGGAGCTGGGCGCGACCGTCTCGGCGGTGACGCCCCTGGTCACGCTGTCCTACCCGTGGCAGGGCGAGCTCAAGACGCAGCACGTCTACGGCTGCCGCCTGGTGGCGATGGATCCGGGGCTGCGGCACGGGCCCGAGTTCGAGGACCCGTCGCGGGGGCTGTACGAGGTGGAGCGGGTACGGCTGAACCGTTCGGAGATCACGTCCCGGCACCTGGTCCCCGAGCCGGTGGCGGACTACCTGTCGACCACCATCACGGACCTGCCCCGCCTGATCGGCCAGGGCTCAGGGCCCGATCAGGGCTGAGGGCTCGGTCGGGGCTCACGGCCCCGCTAGGGTTCGCGGCGCAGGCGCTTCAGGTCGGAGCGCTGCTTCTTCGCGGCGATGCGGCGCTCGACGGCGCCGCGGCTGGGCTTGGTCGGGCGGCGGCGCTTCGGCGGCGGGGCGATGGCCTCGCGCAGGCGCTGGGCCAGGCGGTGCGCCGCGGCCTCCCGGTTGCGCAGCTGGGAGCGGTATTCGGAGGCGGCGATCGTGATCGTCGGGGAGCCCAGCCGGTCGAGCGCCCTGGCCTTCAGCGCGGGCGGCAGCGCGGTGCTGGCGGCCACGTCGAAGACGAGCTCCACGCGGCTGTCGGTGGTGTTGACGCCCTGGCCACCGGGGCCCGACGAACGTGAGAAACGCCAGACGAGCTCGACGTCGGGAATGACGATCGAGTCGTTGACGATCAGCGGGCCGGGCATGGGCGGGACTCCTGTTCTCTCACCAGCATTAACAGTAAATGGGTGATATATGCCGCGCGCAACGGCATTTTCCCCATCCGCTCGATGGCGGACTGCAAGTGACGTGTGCCACCATCGCGCGTGGAGATCACGGGTGGGGAGGCGCTGTGACCGCGATCGTCGGCGTGCACGGGATCGGCAAGTACAACTATTACCTCGAGGCCGGGCGGTCCGCGACCGGGGCGGCCGAGGCCATGCGGGTCAAGTGGGACCGCTATCTGCAGGTGGCGCTCGGGGGCGAGGCGCGGCCGTACTTCAGCGAGGTCGCCTACTTCTCGCACCACCTGCACAGCGGCAAGGGCGGTGAGGAGGAGGCGAGGGCCGCAGCGGTGACGGAGGGCCAGATCCAGCAGGTGCTCGTCGCCTGGGCGAAGAACCTGGGCGTGGGGGAGCACGTGACGGGGGCGCTCAAGTCGTTCACCGGCTGGCTGCTCGACCGGCTGGACGGCAGGTCGGCGGCGTTCGCCAAGCTGTTCGCGCCGGAGGTGGCGGCGTACCTCACGGACGCGATCAGGCGCGAGAGGTGCCGGCAGGCCGTGGCCGACACGATCAGGCGCAACCGGCCCAAGGTGGTGATCGCCCACTCGCTCGGCAGCGTGGTCGCGTACGAGACGCTGTGGGGCGACCCCAGTCTCCGGATCGACCTCCTGGTCACCCTGGGCAGCCCGCTCGGCATGCGCAACGTCGTCTTCGAACGCCTCCTGCCCGCCCCCATCAACGGCCATGGCGAACGCCCCCCGGGCGTCAGGCGCTGGGTGAACATCGCCGACAAGGACGACATCGCCGCCATCCCGCCCAACCTGGCCGTCAGCTTCACCGGCATCGACGCCGAAGAGCTGGTCAACCTGGACTGGATCGACTTTCACACGGTCGAGAAGTACCTAGGTTGCCCGGCGCTCGACCCGCATCTGCGACCATTCCTGGCATGACGTGGATTGTGTTCGACTACGGCGGCGTGCTGTGCCTGCCCCAGCTCGAGTCCGACAACGAGGCCATGGCGCGGGCGGTGGGCGCGGATCCGGACGCGTTCCGGCACGGCTACTGGGAGCACCGCCTGGAGTTCGACCGGGGGAGCCTGGGCCCGCTGGACTACTGGTCGGCCGTGCTGGACCGGCCCGTCACCCGGTCCGAGCTCGCCCGCCTGGTCGCCATGGACGTCGCGAGCTGGGCGTACCCGAACGAGAGCACGGTCACCCTGCTCGGCGAGCTGGTCGGGGCCGGGTGTGACGTGGCGCTGCTGTCCAACATGCCCGTCTGCGTCGGCGACGGCCTGGACGAGCTGCCCTGGATCGCCGAGGTCGGCCACCGCTTCTACAGCGGCAGGATGGGCCTGGTCAAACCCGACCGGGAGATCTACGACGCGATGGCCCGCGCGCTGGGCGCCGACCCGTCCGAGGTCGTCTTCATCGACGACCGCGAGGAGAACGTCGAGGGCGCCGAGCGCGCGGGCATGACCGGCGTGCACTTCACGGACGCGGCCACGCTCCGCGGAACGCTGTCTGGCGTTCACAGAGCCATCGGATGAACGCTCAGTGAGGTCATCGGCCGAGGCCAAACCTCGCGAACAGGACGACTGATGCTGTTCACCCGTGCTTGACTCGGCTGTCACGGCCGGGTCAGCGCGGGCGGACATACCTGTGAACGTGGACCGCAGAGCCTTCCTGACAGCGGCGACAGCCGGACTCCTCCTCCCCCAGACCGCCACACCGGCGGCAGCGGCCAGAACCCTCAGATCCGACCCGTTCACGCTGGGCGTGGCCTCCGGCGACCCGTCGGCCGACGGCTTCGTCCTGTGGACCAGGCTGGCGCTCGACCCGCTGGCCGGCGACGGCCGCGGCGGCATGCCCGCCCGTGACGTGGACGTGGACTGGCAGGTCTCGGCCGACGAGCGCTTCTCCAAGATCGTCAGGTCCGGTACGGCCACCGCCAGGTCGCGCGACGCCCACAGCGTCCACGTCGAGCTGGACGGGCTGGAGCCGGGGCGCGAGTACTTCTACCGCTTCAGAAGCGAGGGCAGGCTCTCCCCGGCGGCCCGCACCAGGACGACCCCCGCCGGGGAGACGCCGCTCAACTTCGCGGTGGCGGCGTGCGCGCACTACGAGCACGGCTACTACACGGCCTACCGCCGCCTGGCCGAGCAGGAGCCCGACCTGGTGGTGTTCCTCGGCGACTACATGTACGAGTACGGCCCCAGCGGCTACACGGCGCTGGCCGGCCGCGTACGCACCCACACGCCCGGCAAGTGCGAGACGCTCGCCGACTACCGGCTGCGGCACGCCCAGTACAAGAGCGACCACGACCTGCAGGCCGCGCACGCGGTGGCGCCGTGGCTGGTGGCGTTCGACGACCACGAGGTGGAGAACAACTGGGCCGGGCCCGTCTCCAGCACGAACGCGCCCGGCTTCACCACGCGCAGGACGCACGCGTTCCGGGCGTACTACGAGAACATGCCGCTGCGCCGCGCCAGCCTCCAGGGGGCGGTGCTCAGGGTGAACCGGCGGATCTCCTGGGGGACGCTGGCCCGCTTCCACCTGCTGGACACCCGGCAGTTCCGCGACGACCAGGCGTGCCTGGACGGCGTGCGGGCCGGGTGCGACGACCGGCTGGCGTCGGGGCGGACGCTGCTCGGGTCCGACCAGTGGCGCTGGCTGGAGAGCGGCCTGCGCGGCTCGACCACCCGCTGGAACCTGCTGGGGCAGCAGATCATGATGGCGCAGCGCGACTACAAGGTCGGGCCCGGGCGCGAGGTGAACCTGGACTCCTGGGACGGTTACGCCGCCGAGCGGACCCGGCTGCTGGGGTCGCTGGCGGGCACCGAGAACCCGGTGGTGCTGACGGGGGACGCGCACATGCACCACCTGGCCGAGCTCAAGACCGACTTCGACGACCCGGACTCGCCGGTGGTGGCCAAGGAGCTGATCGCCTCGTCGATCGCGAGCGACGGGGACGGGTACCGGGACCGGACGTGGATCGCGGAGGCGCTGCAGGAGAACCCGCACATCTCCTTCATCGACCAGCGGCGGGGGTATCTGATGGCGCGGCTGACCCGGGATGAGCTTTCCGTGGATTACCGGACATTGGACTACATCTCCCGGCGGGGCGCGCAGGCGAAGACCGCTCACCGGCTCACGATCCCCGCGACCACCGGTCCCGCGGCCGCCGGCCGGGCGGGCGCGCCGCGCGTCGGCTGAACGTTTGCTGGGAGCAGCCTGAAAATCCCCTCAACCGCGCACACGCCTGGCGGGCCGGCCGTGCTCCCGGGCGCGTTTGCCGCGCCCACCGGAGGCGCCGGGTGGCGCCGCCGGTGGGCGCGCCGGGCCGGGGCGGCACGCGCCACGTGCGGCCCTGCCCGGGACCCGGCGGGAGAGGAGGTGCCGGGCCGGTCCAGGGGGTCAGGCGCCGGTCCAGGGGGTTAAGCGCCGCTCCAGGGGGATCAGGCGCCGGGCCAGCTCGCGTCCGGGAACTCGCCGTTCGTGGCGCCCGACATGACCACTTCGTCGCTCTCCTGCAGCCCTGAGGTCACCTCCACGTACTGGTCGCCGCGGACGCCCGTCCGCACCACCTTCGCCGAGTCCCGTCCGCCCGCCCGGACCGTGACCACCTGAGCGCCGTCCGACCTGCTGCGGACCGCCGAGGCGGGCACGTAGATCGCGTCCGCGGCCGTGTCCGTGGTGACCGTCACCGAGGCGGTCTGCCCGAGCATGAGCCCGGTGGGCGGCTCGTCGAAGGCCAGGGTGACCGAGTAGCGGACGAGCTGGCCGCTCACCGTCGCGGTCGGCGCGATGGCCGTGATCGTCCCCTCGTACTGCCGGCCGTTTCGGGTGGCCAGGGTGATCCGGGCCTTCTGGCCGAGCTTGAGCCGGTTCACGTCCGACTCGGTGACCATGGCCTGGACCTGCAGCTCGTTGAGGTCGCCGAGGCTGACGAAGGTGCCGGTGCCCGCCTGGTCGCCGACCGCGCCCGCCAGCGACAGCACCGTGCCCGCCGCGGGGGCCACGATGCGGGTCGCCCGTACGGCGTCGGCGGCCTGTTCGAGGGCGGCCTGCGCGCGGTCCACGTTCGCGCCGGCCTGCTCCTCGCTGACGCCGCCCTGCCCCTGAGCCTGACCCTGGCCTTGAGTCTGGGCTTGAGCCTGGCTCTGGCTCTGGCCCGCTGAGCCCGTGCCGCGGTTGCAGGAGGACTGCGCGTTCGGCCGGGCGGCGCCGCCGGTCGGCCTGGTGCTGGCTCTCGCCGACGGCTTGCCGCTACCCGTGGGGCGGCCGGTCGCCGACGGCTTCGCGCTGGTGGACGGCTTGCCGGAGCTCGTGGCGGACGGCGTGGCGTCCGAGGTGGGACGGCTCCCGGACTGGTCCGAGCCCCCGCCCGGGGTGCCGCCTTGGGGAGCGTCGCCGGTCGGGGTGGCGGTGACGGTCGTGGTGACGGTGGCCGTCACGGTGACGGTGACCGTGGGCTGCGGCTCGGGCCCGGGGCCGGTGGGGCCGGGGTCCGTGGGCACGGAGGTCGGCGTGCTGGTGGGGCGGGGTGTGGAGCCGGTGGCCGGGCTCCCGTTGCTCAACGACACGCCCTGGGTGGGTGGCGCCGTGGGCCCGAGCGCCCCGCTGCCGCCGACCGCGCCACCGCTCGGCCTGCCCGTGGGCGTGGCCGCACCCGTGGCCGCGCCCGTGGGGGTCGCACCTCTGGTGGGCGTCGCCGAACCAGCAGGTGTCCCGCTGGTGGGTGCGGTCGGCGTCGCGCCGTTCCCGGACGGCGTACAGGCTGCGGGGCTGGCGGCGGTGGTCGGGGACGCCGCCTTCTCCTGGGCGTCCTCCAGGGCCTCCTCGGCGGCGGCGAGATCGGCCTTGGCCGCCGTGTACGCCTCCCGCGCCGACCGCCCGTCGACCCTGGCCAGCACCTGACCCTTCGTCACCTTGGTCCCGACTTTGACGTACACCTTGGTCAGCGTCCCCGAAGAGCCGAACGCCAGGTCCCTGCGCGAGCCGTCCACGGTGTTGCCCGCCGCGCTGACCGTGGCCGTGACCTGGCCGCGCTGCGCGGCGGCGAGCCGTACCTGGACGGTGGGCGGTGCGTCGTCGCGCAGCGCCAGCGCCAGGCCGGACCCGGCCACGAGCACGGCGAGGGCGAGGCCGCCCAGCGCGAAAGTCGGTCTCATGGCGGCCCATCCTGGCGAAGCCGGCTCGCGCCAGGCTGCGAGCAGCCTAAGAGTTACCTGTGTACCTGGAGGGACCCTCAGGTTGTCAGCGAACGTTCAGCTCGCTCGCGGCTCCGGCGCAGCCTGGTGTGCAAGGGTCACCGCCTGTGAAGGTGTCCACACGGCGCAGAGCGCTGATGACCAACGGAGCGCTGATGGTGCTCCTGCTGGGCGGTGCCGCGCTCGCGTACGCCCAGCTCGGCACGGGCCAGGCGGCGGGCCAGACGGCCGTCAGGACCGTGACCGCGAGCCGCGGCTCCGTGGTGGCCTCGGTGTCCGCGTCGGGCGCGGTCGAGAGCTCCAAGTCCAGGGCCCTCTCGTTCGGTACGACGGGGACGGTCGAGAAGATCTACGTCAAGGCCGGCGACAAGGTGAGCAAGGGCGACCTCCTGGCCAGGATCGACGACGACGCCGCGCAGGAGAGCCTGTCGGCGGCGAAGGCCACGTACGACGAGGCCGTCGACGACGGGACCTCGACGGCCCAGCTCTACGCCTCCTACATCAAGGCCCGCAACGCCTACCGGGAGGCCCAGCGCACGGTCGCGGCCACCGTGCTGAAGGCGCCGTTCAAGGGCACGATCACGGCGGTGAACGGCTCGGTCGGCGGCAGCAGCTCGGGATCGGGCTCCGGATCCGGCTCCGGGTCGGGTTCGAGCGCGGCCTCCGGCCAGGGCACGGGCCAGTCCTCGGGCTCGGGCTCCGGCGGCACGCAGAGCTCCGGCGGCTTCGTCGAGCTGGCCGACACCGGCAGGCTGCAGCTCGTGGGCACCTTCACCGAGTCCGACGTCGGCAAGCTCAAGAACGGCCAGGAGGCCACGGTCACGTTCGACGCCCTGCCGGGGGTGACCGCCACGGGCAAGGTCACCCAGATCCAGCCGGTCGCCTCCACCAGCAACAATGTCGTGCAATATCCGGTCACGGTGACGTTCACGAAGGTCCCGGGCCAGGTGCGGCTGGGCCAGACGGCCACGGTCGAGGTCGTGGTCGGCCAGGCCGACAACGTCGTCACCGTACCCTCGACGGCGGTCTCCACCAGCGGTGGCCAGACCACGGTCACCCTGATCAGGAACGGCACGCAGACCAGGACCCCGGTGGAGGTCGGCGTGCAGGGCACGACGCTGACCGAGATCAAGTCGGGCGTCTCCGAAGGCGACCAGATCGTGCCCCCGGCGACCACGACGAGCACCACGGGCGGCAACCTGCGCTTCGGCGGTGGCGGCGGCTTCCCCGGCGGCGGTGGGGTGCCCGGCGGCGGCGGTCCGGGAGGCGGGCGATGACGGCCCCGGAGGTTCCCCCTGTCCTGCGCGTGCAGGACCTGGTCAAGGAGTACGGCGAGGGGGACGCGAAGGTCCGCGCCCTGCGCGGCATCAGCGTGGACGTCGAGCGCGGCGACTACGTCGCCATCATGGGCGCCTCCGGCTCCGGCAAGTCCACCCTCATGAACATCCTCGGCTGCCTCGACATCCCCACCTCCGGCACGTACCTGATCGACGGCGCCGACGTGGGACAGCTGGACGAGCGCCAGCTCGCCATCCTGCGCAACCGCAGGGTCGGGTTCGTGTTCCAGTCGTTCAACCTGATCCCGCGCATGAGCGCGCTGGCCAACGTCGAGCTGCCGCTGGTGTACGGCGGCATCGGCCAGGCCGAGCGGCGCAGGCGGGCCCTGGCGGCGCTGGACCAGGTCGGGCTGACCGACCGCGTGCACCACGAGCCGAACCAGCTCTCCGGCGGCCAGCAGCAGCGCGTGGCCGTGGCCAGAGCCCTGGTCACCGCGCCCGCGCTGCTGCTGGCCGACGAGCCGACCGGCAACCTCGACACCGCCTCCACGCACGACGTCCTGGAGATCCTGGACCGGCTCAGCGAGTCGGGCCGCACGATCGTGCTCATCACCCACGAGAACGACGTGGCCGCGCACGCCAAGCGGGTGATCAGGCTGGTGGACGGCGAGATCGTGGAGGACCGCCGCCAGGGCCCGGTGGACGGCCCGCCGCCCCGGATGGCGGGAGCGGCCCGGTGAACCAGCTCGAGATCCTCCGCTTCGCGCTGCGCGGCCTGCTGGCCAACAAGATGCGCAGCTCGCTGACCACGCTCGGCATCCTCATCGGCGTCGCCGCGGTCATCATGCTGGTCGCCATCGGCGAGGGCTCCTCGCAGAGCATCCAGCGCAACATCCAGCGCCTCGGCGCCAACACCCTGACGATCTCCCCGCAGTTCTCGGGCGGCGGTGGTGGCGGCGGTGGTGGTGGTGGCGTCATGCGGGCGTCCGGCGGCGGCACGAACACCGGCCCGCGCACCCAGGCCAGGCAGCTCAGCCTGACCGACGCCAAGGCGCTGACCGACAAGACCCTGGCGCCCTCCGTCAGGAGCGTCTCGCCGGTCGTGACCGCCTCCTCCTCGACGGCCACGTACGGGGCCGCCAGCCACGCGATCTCGCAGTTCGTCGGCACCTACCCCAGCTACTTCGAGGCCGTCAACAAGCCGGTCACGAAGGGCACGTACTTCTTCAACGACGACGTGCTGGCCGCCAGGAAGGTCGTGGTGCTCGGCCAGACCGTCGTGGAGGAGCTGTTCGGCACCGTCGATCCCATCGGCAAGCAGGTCAGCGTGTCCGGCGTGCCGTTCACGGTCGTCGGGGTGCTGAAGGAGGCCGGGTCCACCGGCATGCAGGACGCCGACGACGTGGCCATCGCGCCGCTGCCCGCCGTACAGCAGAGCCTGAGCGGGTTCGGCTCGCTCAACTCGATCGTCGTGCAGGCGTCCGGGGCGGAGACCACGACAGCGGCGCAGGCCGAGGTCACGGCCATCCTCAACCAGCGGCACGGCATCAAGAACGACAACGCCGACTACCGCATCCTCAACCAGGCCACCTTGCAGGAGACCGTCAGCGCGGCGACCGGCACCTTCACCGTGCTGCTGGGCGCCGTGGCCGCGATCTCGCTGCTGGTGGGCGGCATCGGCATCACCAACATCATGCTGGTGACCGTCACGGAGCGCACGCGCGAGATCGGCATCCGCAAGGCGATCGGCGCGCCCAGGAGCGCGATCCTGGGCCAGTTCCTGCTGGAGGCCACGCTGCTGAGCCTGGTCGGCGGGCTGTCCGGGGTGCTGGTGGCGTTCCTCGGGACCAGGTTCACCGTGGCCGGCATCGAACCGGTCCTCGTGCCGTCGTCGGTGGCGCTCGCGCTGGGCGTGTCGGTGGGGATCGGGTTGTTCTTCGGCAGTTATCCCGCAAACCGGGCGGCCAAGCTGAGGCCGATCCAGGCCCTGCGCCACGAGTAAGGAGAATGACATGGCCCAGCTCGACGACTCCTCGCCGTACCCCGACGACCTGAAGGAGGAGCTCGCCGTCCAGCCGCGGAAGGGCACCTCCAAGCTCACGCTGGCGTTGGCCGCCGGCGTCGTGCTGGTGGCCGGTATCCTCATCGGCATTCAGGCCGCCAACCTGTTCGGCTCGCCGGCCGCCTCCGCCGCCGGGGCGCAGCAGCGCCCCATGGGCGGCGGGTACGGCCAGCAGCAGGGCGGTTTCGGCCAGCAGCGCGGCGGATCCGGACAGCCGCCCGGTTACGGTGGAGGCCAGCGGATGGGCGGCGGCGGGGGAGGCACCATCGGCACCGTCGAGAAGGTCGAGGGCGGCAAGGTCTACGTGAAGACCATGGACGGCTCCACCGTCACGGTCGCCACCGACGACCAGACGACCGTCCAGATCTCCAAGCCCGGGAAGGTGACCGACCTCCAGACCGGCACCACGGTGGTCGTCCGCGGCCGGCAGGGCGGCGACGGTTCGGTGACCGCGACGTCGATCACGCAGGGGAACCTGGGAGGAGGCCCGCGATGACGCGCGAGCCCGAAGCCCGGCTGCTGGTGGTCGACGACGAGCCCAACATCAGGGAGCTGTTCTCGGCCAGCCTGCGCATGGCCGGCTTCGAGGTGCTGACCGCGGCCGACGGCATGGAGGCGCTGCGGGTGGCCGAGGAGAGCTCACCTGACCTGGTGATGCTCGACGTCATGCTGCCCGACCTGGACGGCCTGGCGGTCGCGGGCAGGCTGCGGTCCCGCGGCCGCCGGGTCCCGGTGCTGTTCGTGACGGCGAAGGACACGCCCGAGGACCGCATCGCGGGGCTGGGGCTGGGCGAGGACTACGTGACCAAGCCGTTCAGCCTGGAGGAGGTCATCGCCAGGATCCGGGCGGTGCTGCGCCGCACCCGGCGCGGCGTGCCGCCGCCCAACCGGATGCGGGTGGCCGACCTGGAGCTGGACGAGGAGAGCCACGAGGTGTGGCGCGACGGCATCCCGGTGAAGCTGTCGCCGACGGAGTTCAGGCTGCTGCGCTACTTCATGCTCAACGTGGGCCGGGTGCTGTCCAAGACGCAGATCCTCGACCACGTCTGGAACGGCGACTGGCGCACCGACGTCGGGCTCGTCGAGTCGTACGTCTCCTACCTGCGGCGGAAGGTGGACACGGGGGACCGCAAATACCTGCACACGCTGCGCGGGGTGGGCTACATCCTGCGCCCGCCCCGCATATGAGCGGCGCCGTCTCTCCCGCTCAACACCTCCGCGCGAAGGGCGCGGCGGTCCGCAAACACCTGGCCAGGTCCCCGCTGTGGCTGCGGCTGGTGTCGGCGACCCTCCTGCTGGTCACCCTCGCCATCACCGTGACCGGCCTGTTCGCCGTACGGCTGATGCGCGGCTACCTCGTCGAGCGCGTGGACCAGCAACTGCTCGCGGCCAGCCGCCCGCTGCGCGAGCCGCCCCCGCCGCCCACCGACCAGCCCCGTCCCGGTACCCGCCCGCAGCGTTTCTTCGGCCTGTTCTACGCCGTGATCCTCGACTCCGCCGGCGCCCCGATCAGGACGCTCAGCGAGTCGACCGAAGATCACACGCCCGCCCTGCCCAAGCTCGACCTCGCCACGGTCCTGGAGCTCCACGGCCACCCCTTCACCGTCGAGTCGCGCGCCGCCGGCGGCCCAAGCTGGCGCGTCACCGCCGTGCCGGTCCGGGACGGCGAGACCCGGGTGATCGCCGTCAACCTGAACGACGTGGACGCCACGGTCTCCCAGCTCGCCCTGATCGTGGGGGTCGCCGGCGGCGGCACGCTGGTGGTGCTCGGGTTCGCGTGCTACTGGCTGGTACGCCGCAGCCTGCGCCCGCTCCGCGAGATCGCGCGTACGGCCAAGGACATCGCGGGCGGCGACCTGTCCCGCCGCGTGCCCATGTGGGCGGCCACCACCGAGGTCGGCAAGCTCGGCCGCTCCCTCAACGGCATGCTCGCGCAGATCGAGTCGGCGGCGCGCGAGCGCGAGGCGGCCGCCGAGTCCGCCCGCCAGTCCGCCACGGCCGCCCGGCGCTCCGAGGAGCTCATGCGCAGGTTCATGGCCGACGCCTCCCACGAGCTGCGCACGCCGCTGACGTCGATCAGGGGGTTCGCCGAGCTGTACCGGCTGGGGGAGGAGAAGGACCTGGCGGAGGCCGTACGGCTGCTGAGCCGCATCGAGGGGCAGGCGGCCCGCATGGGGCTGCTGGTGGAGGACATGCTCCAGCTGGCCCGCCTCGACCAGCGGCGGGAGCTGGCCCGCCGGCCCGTGGACCTGCTCAGCCTGGCCGCCACCGCCGTCATCGACGCCCAGACGCTGGCGCCGGACCGCAGGATCGAGCTGGTGCGGCTGTTCGGCGGCGAAGGGGACGTGACCGTGACGGGGGACGAGTCGCGGCTCGGGCAGGTGATCAACAACCTCGTCACGAACGCCCTCACCCACACGCCGCCCGGCACGCCCTTCCAGGTGCGGGTCGGGCTGGACGGTGACCAGGCCGTGGTGGAGGTGGCCGACGAGGGGCCCGGCTTCCCGCCGGAGGTGGCCGAACGCGTCTTCGAGCGCTTCTACCGGGCGGATCCGGCGCGGAGCGCGGGCGGGTCGGGGCTGGGGTTGTCGATCGCGGCGACGCTGGTGGAGGCGCACGGGGGGATCGTGATGGCGGAAGGCTCACCCGGCAAGGGCGCCCTCTTCCGCATCATCCTCCCCACCACCGCCACCCCACCCCCCACCTGACCACCCGCCCCCGTCAAGCCCGCCCCCATCACGGCCGCCCCCGTCACGGCCACCTCCGACACGGCCACCTCCGACACGGCCACCCCCGACACCGCCACCCCCGTCACGCTCGGCCCGAACCCCGTCCCACACCGTCCCCTGGAACTCAGCACGTCAGCGGCTCAGCCGAAGGTGTACCCGTACAGCCCCGTGCCCTTGCTGAGCCGGCGGACCTTGCCCAGCTTCAGCCCCGCCTTCCGGGACCCGGGAGCGTACATGACCAGCCCCTGGTCCGGCGCCGCCACCACGAGCCCGTACAGCGGCCGCCGCGCCCCCAGCGCCCGATACCGCTCACTCAGCGGCAAAGCGGCCAGAGCGGCCCCGAAGTCCCGCCCCTCGCCCTTGATCAGCAGGTTCCCCACCCGCGTCAACCCGCCGGAGGCCCGCCCGGCCAGCACCTGGACCGCCTTCTCCCCGGGCACGCCGATGGCCAGCTCGTCGTGCCCGTCCCCGTTGAAGTCCCCGGCGGCCAGCGACGCCCCGAACCGGTCGTAGTACCGGGGCACCCCCTTGAGCGTGTTCTGCGACCACGCCTCGCTCTTGCGGGTGGTCAGCCCGCCGCGCGACCCGTACAGGACGTCCACGGTGCCGTCGCCGTAGTCCATCGCCCGCTGGTTCGCACTGAGCCCCTCACTCGGCACCCCGATGGCCAGGTCGGCCCGCCCGTCCCCGTTGAAGTCGCCCGTGGCCAGCGAGGCCCCGAACGCGTCCCACTTCTCGGAGGCCCCCTTGATGCCGGGACTGCTCTGGGTGAGCAGCCGCGCCCGCTTCGCCCGTACGTCGACGACGGTCACCGACCCCTGCCCGTCCAGCGTGACGCTGTCGGCGGGCGCGCCGACGACCAGCTCGTCCTTGCCGTCCCCGTCGAAGTCCCCGGTCGCCAGCGCGGCGCCCCACTGGTCGGTCACGTTCGCCGCCTGCCGCACCCACGACGTCTTCTGAGTGATCTGGTACGGCTTGCGCCCCTTCATCCAGTACACCGTCACCGCCCCGCCCGAGCGGTGGCTGGGCGCGCCGACGACCAGTTCGTCCTTGCCGTCCCCGTCGAGGTCCCCGGCGGCCAGCGCCGCCCCGAACCGGTCGCTGGACGGCTTGGCCAGCGCCAGCTCCTTGCCCGGGACCAGCCCGCCGACCGAGCCGTTGAAGATCTGGACGACCCCGTTCCCGTCCCCGCCCGGGACCCGCGTCCCCACGAACTCCTCCGACACCCCGACGGCCAGGTCGGCGCACTTGTCCCCGTTGAAGTCGCCGACGGCCAGCGCCGATCCGAACGAGTCACCGGGTTCGGCGCCGTTCTGGGTGAGCTTCACCTTCTTCCCGGACCCGTACATCACGGTCACCGACCCGGCCCGGGAGTCGTCGTAGGGCGCGGCCACGGCGAGGTCGGGCCGTCCGTCGCCGTCGAAGTCGAGAGGGTGCCCGCCGCACGCCCGTGCCGCGGCGGGAGTCGTGCCGGAGGCGAGGGGGAGAACCAGGCAGGCGGCGAGGAGAAGGTTCATAACGGAAGTAATGTCCACACAGGTCGAACCGTGCCTGAACAGCGCGAGAACGGCCCAGGAGAGCCGGATGCACATCGCTTGGCGATCCACGGCGTGGTGGGAACGTGCCAGGATAGACGCGTGGACATCGATCTCGCGGATCTGGATTTCTGGCGTAAGCCGCCGAAAGAGCGAAACGAGGCATTCGCCCGGCTCCGGCAGGTGGAGCATCCGGTGTTCTTCCCCGAGAAGAAGGTGCCGTTCCTGCGCTCGGGCAAGGGTTTCTACGCCCTCGTACGGCACGCGGACGTGGTCGAGGCCAGCCGCAACGCCAAGATCTTCTCCAGCGAGCCCGCCGTCACCAACCCGGAGCCGCCCGGCTGGGTGAAGCAGGTGTTCGGGGAGTCGATGGTCAACATGGACGACCCGCGCCACGCCCGCCTGCGCCGGATCGTCACCCGCTCGTTCAGCCCGAAGATGCTGGCCGGCCTGCAGAGCGACATCGAGGCGGCCTGCGCCCGCATCGTCGACGACGTCGTCAGGGACGGGCCGAGCGACTTCGTCACCCAGGTGGCCGCCCGGCTGCCCATCCACGTCATCTGCGACATGCTGGACATCCCGCAGGAGTTGCGCGAGAAGGTCCACCAGCACGTCGACATCTCCACCGCGTACACCGGTGTGCGCCCCAGCCTGGCCCGCAGCGTCCAGATGGCCGGCCAGAACATGCTGGCCCTGCTCGCCCTGCAGCGCATGGTCATCAAGCTCGGCCACGAGCGCGTCGCCGACCCCAAGGGCGACCTGGTGTCCCTGCTGGTCAACGCCAACCCCGACGGGGAGAAGCTGACCGACAAGGAGCTCGGCTCGTTCTTCTCGCTGCTGCTGGTCGCGGGCAACGAGACGGCCCGCAACACGATGGCGCACGGCATCAAGCTCCTCACCGACAACCCGGCGCAGCGCGAGCTGCTGATGAGCGACTTCGACACGCACATCAACGGCGCGATCGAGGAGATGGTCCGGTACGTGTCACCGATCATGCAGTTCCGGCGCACGGTCACCGAGGATTGCTCGCTGCGCGGGCTGGAGCTGAAGAAGGGCGACAAGGTCGTCCTGTTCTACGGATCGGCCAACCGGGACGAGTCGGTCTTCCCCGACGCCGACACGTTCGACATCACCCGCGAGACCAAGCCGCACGTCGGCTTCGGCGGCCCCGGGCCGCACTTCTGCCTCGGCGCCAACCTGGCCAGGCAGGAGATGCGTACGATGTTCCGCGAGCTGCTGACCAGGCTGCCCGACATCCGCTCGGTCGGCGAGCCCGACCTGCTGCTGTCGAACTTCGACAACAGCGTCCGCGCCCAGCCGTTCACCTGCTGACGCTGTGACGGGACTCAGTCGGGCTGGTCGTCGTCGACCGCCAGCACGTTCGTCCTGATCGTGAAGAACGTGATCAGCGCCGCCACCACCATCATCCCGGCGCTGACCAGCATCGCCATGTGGAATCCGGCGTTGAACACCGGCGGGTTCCTGAACGCGTCACCCACCAGCCCGACCAGCGGCGGCACGGCCGCCACGGCGAGGAGGCTCCCGGTGCGGGCCACGGCGTTGTTGACGCCGCTGGCGGTGCCGGCGTGCCGCTCCTCGGCGGTGGCCAGCACGGTCGAGGTCAGCGGCGCGACCGCCGCCGAAAGCCCCAGCCCGAACAGGGTCGCCGCGGGCAGGACCTGCAGCGCGTAGGAGGCGCCCGGCCCGATCGTGCTCATCGCGAGGAACCCGCAGGCCGCGAGCAGGATCCCGCCCGTCATCGGCCAGCGTGGCCCGCGTCGCTTGGCGATCTCTCCGGCCCGGGGCGACAGGAGCAGCATCAGGATCGTCGTCGGCAGCATCGCCAGCCCCGCCGCGATGGGCCCGAATCCGGACACCACCTGGAGCTGGACCACGAGCAGGAAGAACACCACGCCCATGGCCGCGTACATGATCAGCGTCACCACGTTCACGGCGGTGAAGACCGGGTTGCGGAAGATCTCCACCGGCACCAGCGCGTCGGGCGACCTGCGGATCTCGGTCACCACGAAGGCCGCGCCCAGCACCAGCCCCGCGATCAGCGGTATCGGCGCGCCCGTCTCGATCAGCCCGTACGTGATCCCGGCCAGCGCCAGCGCCGCCAGCGCCGCCCCCAGCACGTCGAACCGCCCCGCCGCCTCCTCGTCCTTGCTCTCCGGCACGTGCCGCAGGGTCACGAGCACGATCAGCGCCGCGAACGGCAGGTTGATCAGGAACGCCCAGCGCCACCCCACGCTCTGCACCAGCCAGCCGCCCAGCAGCGGCCCGATCGCGCTGGCCACACCGCCCAGCCCGGACCACACCCCGACGGCCCGGGGCCGGTCGTGCCGCACGAACGACGCCTGAATGATCGCCAGCGAACCCGGCGTGAGCAACGCACCGCCGATGCCCTGCAGGGCCCGGGCCGAGATCAGGAACTCGATGTTCGGCGACAGCCCGCACAGCGCCGAGGCCACGGCGAACCACACCGTGCCGATCAAGAAGATCTTCCGCCGCCCGTACCGGTCGCCCAGCGACCCGCCCAGCAGGATCAGCCCGGCGAGGGTGAGCGTGTACGCGTTGATCGTCCACTGCAGGCCGTCCATGCCCGCGTTGAGCTCTTTGCCCAGGAACGGGAGGGCGACGTTGACCACGGTGCTGTCGAGCAGCGCCAGCCCGGAGCCGAGCACGGTCGCCGCCAGGATCCAGCGGCCCCGGGCGGACCCGAGTTGGACATGGCCGTTCACGGGCGCCGTCCCCGGGCCGCCAGCCGTACCGCTCACGCGAGTCCGCCGATGGCCCGCAGCACGAACTCGGACACCAGCTCCCCGGCCCGGTCCACCGTCACGCTCCCGCTGATCAGCGGAACCCGCTCGGCGCCGACCACGGCGAGGATCATGCGAGCCGTGGCCTGCACGTCGAGCACCCGGAAATCGCCGGACTCGACCCCGCTCTCGAGGATCTCCACCAGAATGCGCTGCATGGGCGCGACATGCTCGGCCAACTGCTGGTAGGCATCCGGTCCGAGCGCGGCACTGAGATCGGCGGCACCCGGGTGCGGATGGGCGACCAGCCCGGCCAGCTGCAGCCGCACGAACGCCCGCAGCCGATCAGCCGGTGAGGCACTCCCTGGCAGCTCCTGCTCGTAGCTGTCGATGAAGTACTGGGTCACCCGCTCTGTGAACGCCAGCAACAGTGCCGCCTTGTCGGGGAAGTAGTTGTAGAGGACGGTCCTGGTGATCCCGGCCTCGCCGGCCACGTCCGTCATCGAGATCGCGTCGATACCGTGCACCCTGGACAGTCGGGAGACGGCCTGCAGGATCCGGTCCCGCGTCTGCGTTCGATGCTCGCCGATCGTGGCGGCGGAGATCCGAGGCATACGCCCATCGTAGGCCGAGATCGTCACAAGCCGACGCGCACTCCCCTCATTCACCCTCCCCTCAGAATCCCACCACCGCCAACGGACACCGGACCAGCGAGAACGGCCCGTCGGCAGTTGATGGCTTGTCTTGATGATGCGGCGGGGCGCCTGTCGGCGGTTGGTGGGCTTTCTTGATGATGAGGCGAGGGGTTCCGCCGGTGGCTGGTGGTTGGTCCTGATGATGTGGTGTGGTGCGCGCCGGTGGTTGGTGGGCTTTCTTGATGGCGTGGCGGGGGGTTCCGCCGGTGGCTGGTGGTCGGTCCTGATGATGTCGTGAGATGCACGCCGGTGGTTAGTGGGCTGTCCTGACGACGTGATGAGGGCGCCCGCTGGTGTATGGATGGCAGCCGCGAAGGCGTGGGTGGGCTGGCCGCCGGGTGTTGGGTGGCGGCCGTGGCGAGAGGCTGCTGGGGGTGGATGGTGATTCCGGCGTTGGGGGGAGGCCCGGCTGTCGGGGGTCAGGCCCCGGTTTCGGTGCGTGGTGAGGGTGGCCGCTGGTGTTTGGACGGCGGCCGTGACGGCGGCGGGGTCGGTCGTCGGGTGTTGGGTGGCGGCCGTTTCCGACGGCGTGGTGAGGGTGGCCGCTGGTGTTTGGACGGCGGCCGTGACGGCGTGGTGGGGTGGGCCGCCGGATGTTGGGTGGCGGCCGTGACGGCGTGGTGGGGTGGGCCGTCGGGCGTTGGGTGGTGGCTGTGACGAGGGGCCGCTGGTGGCTGGGCGGCGCACGTAAGGGGGCGTCGGTGGCTAATTGGCTGGCAGTTGTGACCGCGTGGTGAGGTCGGCCGCTAAGTGGCGGGTCCTGATGACGGGCGGCTGGTGGCTGGGCAAGGGGCGGGGCACGTTTGGTGGGAGGCGACAGCCGTAACAGCGGGGTGAGTCCGGTCGTCGGGCGTTAGGCGGCAGTGGCGACGGCGGGGCGCTGGTCGTCAGGCGGCGGTCTTGACGACGTGGAGGAGTTCGGCGAGTACCTCGGTGTTGAGCTGGTACGCCAGCTTCACCTCGCGGATCATGCGCTGACGCTCCCGGTCGTCCAGCTCGAGCTCGTCCAGCCGCGCACGGTACTCGTTCTTGAACCTCGGCAGGCTGCCCAGCCCGTCGAAGATGTAGAAGTCGACGCCCCCGCCCGTGCCGTACCCGTAGATCTTCTGCAGCTCCATGCGGATGAACTGACCGCCGGAAAGATCGCCCAGGTAGCGCGTGTAGTGGTGGGCGATGTAGCCGCTCGGCCAATCGGCCATCTGGTGGATCCGCGCGACCAGCGTGCGGGTGGCCTTGGACGGCACGATCCGGCTCCGCCAACTCGGACCGTAGATCGTCGCGAGGTCCCGCTCCAGCGCTCGCTCCCGATAAAGCTCAGGAAAGACGAACCGGCCCGCCACCGGATGGTCGGCGAGCTGGTGTGACACGCCGTCAAGCGCTATGTACGCGAAGTAGTGTTGCGCTACCATCTCGCCGTATTCGTGCTCGCTCAGCCGGCCGCCCATGAGCTCCGCGAGATAGCTCTCGCCTTCGGCGGACTCGTGGTCAGCCCAGGTGGTGTTCTTCAGGGTTTCGGAGAACGGGGTGGTCACGGCCTACCTCAACTCGCACGGAAGTTTCATGACAAAGTGTCACAAACATCGGCATCCGGCGTCAAGCTGATGACGACACCATGTCATCAAAATCCGGCTCTTCTGTCTCGTACCCAGGAAACACCACGTCAAGAGGTCACCTCGCCTTCGTGTCCGAGAGCGATGAGGGCCAGGTTGCGCAGCGATGGGGTCCCGGGGGTGAAGTAGTCGCTGTGACCGCCTGAGCCCACCGCGAAGACACGAGCTCCGAACGAAGGGCTCATAGGGTCGGCGCCGAAGCCCACGGGCCCGAGCTTGACCTTCGGCACGAACCTGACCCAGTCGTTCTCTCCGAGCCCCGCCCACACCCGCAGCGGCACCACCGCCGCACCTGTCGCGCCGCCCTGAGCACCCTGTACGCCTGCCGTGCTCCAGGCGTCCGGCAAGTCTGCCGTGTCCCCGGTATCCGGCGGGCTTGGCGTGCCTGTGGTGTCCGGTGAGTCTGCCTCCTGCGCGCCCGTGGGATCCGGTGCGCCGACCGAGCCTGTCGCCTTTTGGACGTTGTGTGAGTCTGCCGCGTCCTGATCGTCCTGCGCGCCGGTCGTGCCGTGGGTGTCCTGCGGGCCTGTTGCACCTTGAGCGTCGTACCCGCCTGTCTTGCCGCGAGTGGTGTCTGCGGTCAGCGCGCTGACGGCGGCTCGGGCGGTCTCTGCGGTGCGGGCCGGGTTGGTCGGGGTGGCTCGGGTGGTCTCCGTGGTGTGGGCCGGGCGGGTCAGGGCGGTGGCTCGGGCGGCCTCTGCGGCGTGGGCCGGCTGGGTCAGGGCGGTGGCTCGGGCGGCCTCCGTGGTGCGGGCCGGGTGGGTCAGGGCGGCGGCGGAGGGTGCGTCGAGGCCGGGGCTGCCGAAGACCGCGAGGTCGGTCACGGGTAAGCCGGGGACGGCTTTGGCGCACAGGACCGAGCCGTAGCTGTGGCACAACAACGCGATCGGAGCCGGGGTGCGGGCGTGGAGCTCCGTGATGGTGCGGCGCAGCGCGCGGGCACCTTTGACCGCCGCGTCGCTGGTCAGCACGCCCAGGCTCAGCGTGGGTGGGGAGTCGTAGCCCAGCCAGGCCACCACCGCCAGTCGCTCGCGCGGGGCGAGCCGCGCGGCCTCCGCCAGCAGGGCCCTCGCCGCGCCTCCGGGCCGCTTTGTGCCGTCGTCGAACGTGGCGACCGTCGTGTCGGCGCCGGGCACGATGACCGCCAACCGGTCGGCCGTGGCCAGGTCGCCGTAGACCCGCACCAGTCGCCCGCCCGGTTGCCCCGGCCACACCACGAGCGCCCCCACCGTCACGAGCCCTGCGAGGAGAAGATTTCTGAGCATGCTGGGAAGGTTACGGAGAGTGGCCGGTCGTCCGCGTCACCGCAGGGTTTGACCTTTCCCGTAGTACTGGAGGGTGATGCGGGACTACGGTGCGTGTACGGTGGCCTAATGGCCAGCGATCGCCTTGAACGAGGCTCCGCCTCGGCGTACCCGTCCGGGCCTACCGACGGCGTGTGAAGGCGCGCGGCGTCCCGGCGGCGCCTCGGATCAGGCTCGGAGGACGGCTCGGCGAGCCGGCCACAGAGCGCCGCGTCCCGCGCCGCCTCGCGTCGTCGGAGAACGCCGTGTGGAACGGGTGCCCGTACCCCATCACCCCGCCCAGCCCGCGATCCGACCGGTAATGCCGGGCACTGTGTACGGTGACGGCCTGCGTGCGTACTCGCGAGAGACCGTCCATCCACGACCACGACCTGGCCAGGGCCGAGCGGCGGGTCGTGGAGCTCCGCATCGCCCGCCCGGGTCAGCGGGTGTAACGGTGCTTGGCACCTGGGGGGAAGTATTCGGGGTCGCCGGACTCCCGTAGCCGGATGAACGGCACCTGCTGCGGGACGGGCACATAGCTGGCGAACTCGCTGTTCAGCCGCCGCAGCTGGGCCAGGACCGACCCGCCCACCGCCTGGGCGATCTCGTCGGTCGGCTTCTCGCCGGGCATCAGCTCCACCGTGATCGTCAGGTGCCGGTCCCGGTCGGCGTCCTCCACCACCTCCACCACGAACTTCCCGGTGACCGAGCCGCTGACCTCCGGCTGCTCCAGGCCGACCGCGATGTTCTCCGGGTAGACGTTCGCGCCGTAATAGGACACGGTGAAGTGGCTGCGGCCGAAGACGTACACGAACGGCCGCTCCGGCCCTCCGGCCGCCGGCTCGAAGCCGTGCCGCCGGACGAAGCCCAGCATGTCCTCGTACGGCACCACGCCGCCCTCGTCGGCGATGTGGTAGCGGATGAGCGGGATGCCGTTGTCGCCGGAGAAGAGCAGGGTGCCCTCGTGCTCCTCGAAGAAGCGGACCTGCGGGTCGTACTGGATGAGCGTCGGAAGCCTGGACTCGCCGAACAGCTCCCTGGCCGTGTCCGGGCGCGTGGACAGGAAGCGCCGGATCTCCACGGACAGCGGGGTCTCGTTGCCCAGGACGCCCGCGTCGGCGGTCCCGTACAGGGAGGCGATGCCCCGGACGGGGTCCGCGATCCCCGCCCGCCGCGCGACCAGCGTGCGCCACTCCTCGCTGAACACCTCGCCGGCCGTGACGAGCTTGATGTTCCAGTCGGCCCAGGGGAGGTCCTCGGTGTCGATGACGTTCTTGAGGAACGGCGGGTAGCCCAGGAGCACGACCTGGTCGAAGTGGGGCGCCAGCTCGGGGATGACCCGCAGGATCTCCCTCCGGTCGGTGCCGGGGGCGACCACGGTGATCGGGTAACCGCGTTCGGCCAGGTGTCGGCAGCAATTGACGGTGAACAGGCCGCCGACCCAGGTGCCCAGGGCGAAGCAGACGACGGCGAGGGTACGGCGCTCGCGGGCGTCGAAGGAGTCCCTGAAGACCTCTTCGAAACGGGCGGCGATCACGCGCTCGTCCGCCGCCGAGCGCGGCCAGAAGGACGGGACGCCGGTCGAGCCGGAGGACACGGCGATGATGTCCCCGATCGTGCCGTTCCTGCACAGGTCGGGGAGGGGGTGGCGGTGGGTGTAGTTCTCCTTGGACGTCATCGGCAGCCCGACGAAATCCTGAAATGTCGAGATCTGCTCGGGGTTGATGCGGTTCTCCGCCAGAAAGGCCCTGTAGGCGGGAACGGTCGCCGCCACCTGATGGAAGAGCTCAACCGGGTCCATCAGCCGACTGTACGGCGGCGGCCCGTGAAGGGGAACGGGGGTTGTGCAAGGGAGGGGCGCCATCGGTAAGGCCGGCACGGATGTGGGTCGGGTGAGGGGGATGGGGCCGTGTAAGGCAGGGGCGGCACTGGCAAGGCCGGCACGGATGCGGGTCGGGTGAGGGGGAACGGGGCCGTGTAAGGGAGGGGCGCCACCGGTAGGGCCGGCACCGACCCTGGTCGGGAGAGGGGGACTGGGGCCGCGCAAGGGAGCGGGCACCACTCCCAGGGTTACTCGCCGGGGCGGACCAGGCCGGTCTCGTAGGCGAAGACGATCGCCTGGGCGCGGTCGCGCAGGCCGAGCTTCATCAGCACCCGCCCGACATGCGTCTTGACCGTCTGCTCCGCCACGAACAGCGTCTCCGCGATCTCCTGGTTGGACAGCGCCTGCGCCACCAGCGTCAGCACCTCAGTCTCGCGCTCGGTCAGCTCGGCCGGCCGCTTGCCCGTCACCGGTCGCGGCCCGCCCAGCTTGGCGAACTCGTGGATGAGCCGCTTGGTGATAGCCGGGGCGATGAGCGCCTCCCCGGCCGCGACCACGCGCACCGCCTCCACGAGCTGGGCGGCGGATGCGTCCTTGAGCAGGAACCCGCTGGCCCCGGCCCGCAACGCCTCGTAGACATAGTCGTCGAGGTCGAACGTCGTCAGGATGAGCACCTTCGGCGCCCCGTCGCGCGACAGGAGCTCCCTGGTCGCCTCCAGACCGTTCATGACCGGCATGCGCACGTCCATGAGCACCACGTCGGGGCGCAGCGCCGAGGCCCGCTCCACGGCCTCCCGCCCGTTGGCCGCCTCGCCCACGACCTCGATGTCCGGCTGCCCGCTCAGGAACACGGTGAACCCCGTGCGCACCATCCCCTGGTCATCGGCGATCAGAACCCGGATCAAGCCCTCTCCCTCTCCATGGTCATCCGACGTCGTCCCCTGCGATGAGGTGCTCATGGGCCTCCGCGTCGGCATCGGTGACGGGCAGCGTGGCACGTACCTCGAAGCCTCCACCCGTCGCCGGACCGGCGTCGAGCGTGCCGCCGAGCAGCGTCGCCCGTTCGCGCATGCCCACCACCCCCTGACCCGCGCCGGGCCCCGCGCCGGGCGCGGTACTCGGGCCGTTGGCGACGCGCAGCCACAGCTCACCCCGCCGGTGTGCGACGTCCAGCGCCACCGTCGAGCCGGGCGCGTGCCGCATCGCGTTGCTGAGCGACTCCTGCACGATCCGGTACGCCGACAGCCCCACGGCCGGAGACAGCCGGTCGAGCGGGCCGGCACGCTTGACGAGCACGGCCAGCCCGGCGGCGCGGGCGTTGGAGACCAGCTCGTCGAGCCGGTCGAGCCCGGGCTGAGGGGCGGTGTCGACGCGTCCGTCCTGATCGCGCAGCACGCCGAGGACCTGGCGCAGCTCGGCGATCGCCTCCAGCGACAGCCCCCGGATCTCCGCCAGCCCCGCCTCCAACTGGGCGGGATCGCCCCTGGCCTTGAGCGGCACCGCCTCCGCCTGGATCGCGATCACCGACATGTGGTGCGCGACCACGTCGTGCAGCTCCCTGGCGATGCGGGCCCGCTCCGCCAGCACCGCCTGCGCGCTCTCGGCCTGCCGGGTGCGCCGCTCCTCCGTCTTCAGCTTCGCCGTGGCGGAACGGCGGACCCGCACGTTGTAGCCGAACAGCACCGCCACCGACACGACGACCATGGCGACCGGCATCGAGTTGGGGTCGATGATCCAGGTCGCCAGGAACGTGACGACCCAGACGGCCACCGTGATCCGCCGGTCGCAGCGCACGGCCACGGAGTAGAGGACCAGCAGATGGGAGACGATCAGCCACGTCATGTACGGCATCTCGCCGTGAGGGAACCCGATCGTCCGGGTCACCCCGACGGCCACGGGCAGCAGCGCGAACGACACCCGCCAGGCCGCCAGCGGCCACCGGTCGCGCAGGGCGATGGGCAGCGCGACCGCCACGGCGGTGAGGTAGACGAAGCCCTCCCAGATCGGCCCTTGTCGGTAAGGGCCGATCTGTGGGCCGATGTTCCACGACCACACCGTGTTCACCGTCTGCATGTAGAGCAGCAGCGCCAACATCAGCTCCGCCACCTGGACGAGGCTGATCGTGGTGAGCGGGACGAGCGGCCTGAGCCACTGCGGCACCCCGAACGCCAGCCGCCGCGCCTTCGGTGGCGGATCGGCGTCGCCCTGGAAGAAGGCGAGCCCGACCGCCCCCCGAACGGCCCACACGGCCCGTCCCGCCGACGCCCCGAGCCGCCCGAGGAACCCGCGTTCCGCCGACGCCCCGAGCCGGCCGAGGAACTCTCGTCCCGCCGACGTCCCGACCCGCCCGAAGAGCCCCCGTTCGCCGCCGCTCCGTTCGCCGCCGCTTCGTGCGCCGTCCGTGCTGGACGGTGACCGGCTGACTCGCTCGCCCGAACGCTCCCCGCCGCCACGCCGCCGGGCTGCCGCGTCATCGTCGTACGGCTCGGCCGCCGCCTCGTCGCCACCCCCGCCTGGCACGTCTGCCCGCTTCTCGCCAGCCTCGTCTGGCGCGTCTGCCCGTTCCTCGGTGGCCGCGCGACGGCGGCGGCTGAGGAAGCGGCGGCGGGGGACGGAGATCACCTGGTCAAGGGTACGGGCGCGCGCCCCGTCAGGCGTCACACCAGGGTTTGATCCCACACGTCCCCCTCAGGTATCGCTTACACAATTACGATCGCCGTGAGCGAACATCGGCAAGAGAGGGAACAACGAAGGGCTCCAATGAATTGAGTCGGTATAACTCAACCTTTGGAGTTCGCATGAGTGAGAGCCTGATCCTTCCGGTCCTGCCACTGGACGACGAGGTCGTCCTGCCGGGCATGGTGGTTCCGCTGGACCTGTCCGACTCCGAGGTGCGGGCTGCCATAGACGCGGCCCGTGCATCCGGTGGCAACAAGCCGCGGGTCCTCCTCGTTCCCCGGATCGACGGCCGTTACGGCGCCATCGGCGTGCAGGCCGTTGTGGAGCAGGTCGGGAGGCTGCCCGGCGGCGAGCCCGCCGCCGTGGTCCGGGGCGTCAACCGCGTCCGCGTGGGCACCGGCACGACGGGCCCGGGTGCCGCGCTGTGGGTCGAGGCCGACACGATCGACACCGTCGCCGCCGGCGAGCGCGCTCAGGAGCTGGCCAAGGAGTACAAGGCGCTGGCCACCACGATCCTCCAGAAGCGCGGCGCCTGGCAGGTGGTCGACCAGGTCAACCAGATCGACGATCCCTCGGTGCTGGCCGACAGCTCCGGCTACACCCCCTGGCTGACCACGGCGCAGAAGGTCGAGCTGCTCGAAGCCGCCGACCCCGCCGAACGCCTGGCCAGGCTGATCGAGTGGTCCCGCGAGCACCTCGCCGAGCTCGACGTCGCCGAGACGATCCGCAAGGACGTCCAGGAGGGCATGGAGAAGCAGCAGCGTGAGTTCCTGCTGCGCCAGCAGCTCGCCGCCGTGCGCAAGGAGCTCAAGGAGCTCAACGGCGACACCGAGACCGAGGAAGAGGACTACCGGGCCCGCGTCGAGGCCGCCGACCTGCCGGAGAAGGTGCGCGAGGCCGCGCTCAAGGAGGTCGACAAGCTGGAGCGGACCTCCGACCAGTCCCCTGAGACCGGTTGGATCCGCACCTGGCTGGACACGGTGCTCGACATCCCCTGGAACGACCGTACCGAGGACAACTACGACATCACCGGCGCGCGGGCCGTGCTCGACACCGACCACACGGGCCTGTCCGACGTGAAGGACCGCATCATCGAGCACCTGGCCGTGCGCAAGCGCCGCCAGGACAAGGGCGTCGGCGTGGTGGGCGGCCGCCGCAGCGGCGCCGTGCTCGCCCTCGCCGGCCCTCCCGGAGTCGGCAAGACGTCTCTGGGCGAGTCCGTGGCCCGCGCGATGGGCCGCAAGTTCGTACGCGTCGCGCTCGGCGGCGTGCGCGACGAGGCCGAGATCCGCGGCCACCGGCGCACCTACGTCGGCGCGCTGCCCGGCCGCATCGTCCGCGCCATCCGCGAGGCCGGCTCGATGAACCCGGTCGTCCTGCTCGACGAGGTCGACAAGGTCGGCGCCGACTACCGCGGCGACCCGACGGCGGCCCTGCTGGAGGTGCTCGACCCGGCCCAGAACCACACGTTCCGCGACCACTACCTCGAGGTCGAGCTGGACCTGTCCGACGTGCTGTTCCTGGCCACGGCCAACGTGCTCGAGGCCATCCCCGGGCCGCTGCTCGACCGGATGGAGATCGTCACGCTCGACGGCTACACCGAGGACGAGAAGGTCGCGATCGCCCGCGACCACCTGCTGCCCAGGCAGCTGGAGCTGGCCGGGCTGAGCGCCGAGGAGGTCAAGGTCGAGGACGGCGCGCTGCGCAAGCTGGCCGCCGAGTACACCCGCGAGGCGGGCGTCCGGTCGCTGGAGCGCTCGGTCGCCAGGATCCTGCGCAAGGTGGCGGCCAAGGACGAGCTGCCCGTCACGGTCGGCGAGGGCGACCTCGTGGGCTACCTCGGGCGGCCGCGGTTCGTGCCGGAGTCGTCGCTGCCCGAGTCCACCCAGCGCACCTCGGTGCCGGGCGTGGCCACGGGCCTGGCGGTCACCGGAGCGGGCGGCGACGTCCTGTACGTCGAGGCGTCCATGGCCGACCCGGAGACCGGCGAGACCGGCCTCACGCTGACCGGCCAGCTGGGCGACGTGATGAAGGAGTCGGCCAGGATCGCGCTGTCCTACCTCCGCTCGCACGGGGCGGAGCTTGAGCTGCCGGTCACCGCGCTGAAGGACCGCTCGGTCCACGTCCACTTCCCGGCGGGCGCCGTGCCCAAGGACGGCCCCTCGGCCGGTGTGACGCTGACGACCGCGCTGGCCTCCCTCCTGTCGGGCCGTCTCGTACGCGGTGACGTGGCCATGACCGGCGAGATCTCCCTGACCGGGCGGGTCCTGCCGATCGGCGGCGTCAAGCAGAAGCTCCTGGCCGCGCACCGGGCGGGCATCACGACCGTCCTCATCCCGGCCCGCAACGAGCCGGACCTGGACGACGTGCCCGAGGAGGTTCGCAAGGAGCTGACCATCCACGCGGTGAGCGACGTGCGCGAGGTTCTCGACATCGCGCTGACCCCGGCGAAGGTGGCCGCCACGGCAGCAGCCTAATCGGGGCATAAATGGGCGAATCATTCAGTCGTTTGACTGGATGATTCGCCCATGCTGTTATGTGGGCATGTTGTACGAGACCCCGGCGCTGGAGCCCGCGGACAAAGCAGTCCTCGAGGAGATCGAGGAGATGCGGCGCGACCTGAAGTACCGGCTCGCCGAGACGCACCGGTGGGACGGGCAGCTGCGCAGGCAGTTGCAGGCGCGGGCGATCCAGGGCTCCAACTCGATCGAGGGCTACCAGGCCAGTGTCGAGGACATCCAGTCGATCATGGCGGGTGAGGAGCCCCTTGAGACGTCGACGTCGGTGGCTCAGGAGATCGCGGGCTACCAGCAGGCGCTGACGTACATCCAGGTGCTGTCGCGGGCGCAGATGTTCCGCTACGACGCCGGGATGCTCAACGCGCTCAACTTCATGGTCATCGGTCACCATCGCAACAAGGGGCCGGGCGTCATCCGGCCGGGAGCCATCTTCATCCGTGACTCCGACACGGGGGAGGTCGTCTACGAGGGCCCCGACGTCGAGCTGGTCCCCGGTGCGATGAACGAGCTGGTCACCTGGCTGAACGAGGGCGACCTCGATGTCCCCGGCTATGTCCGGGCCGCCATGGCCCACTTCAACCTCGTCAAGATCCACCCGTGGCGTGACGGCAACGGCCGGATGTCGCGGGCGCTGCAGACGCTCGTCCTCGGCCGGGAGCAGATCCTGCTGCCCGAGTTCTGCTCCATCGAGGAGTGGCTCGGCCAGCAGCGCGTCACCCTCGACTACTACGACGTGCTGGGCGAGGTCGGAGGGCGGCGATGGGGCCCTCACGGGGACACGCTGCCGTGGGTGCGGTTCTGCTTGAAGGCGCATCACCTGCAGGCCCAGCGGGTCCGCCAGCGCCTGGCCGAAGCCGGAGAGATCTGGATGCTCCTGGAGGAACAGGTCGACGCCGACGGGCTCAACAGCCGTACCGTCTCCGCGCTCTACGAGGTCTTCGTGAACAGGCGGCTGCGCAGGAGCCGCTACCAGTCCGACGAGGGTCTCAGCCAGGGGCAGGCCGCGCGTGACCTGCGCGATCTGGCCGCCAAGGGCTGGCTCCGGCCGTACGGCGAGACCAAGGGCCGCTTCTACGCGCCGGGGCCGCGCATGGAGCGGATCAAGGCAGACTTCGCCGAACGCGTCACCCCGCTGCGCGACCCGTACCGTTAGCGGAGCTGTTCGAGCAGGTCGGCGGCCACCGCCAGGATGCGGCACTCGGCGGGGGTGAGCTTGCCGGCCATGGCCTCGGCCAGCCACAGATCCGTGGTGCCGACCTGCTGGGTGAGCGCCGCCGTGCCGTCCTCCGTGAGGACGATGTGGTGCCTGCGGCGATCGGCCTCGCCGCGCGAGCGGCGGATCAGGCCCTGCTCCTCCAGCGAGGCGAGCACGCGGGTCACGGACTGGGGCTGGAGGTGCTCGGCGGCGGCAAGCTCTCCCGCCGTCATCGCGCCGCGCCGGTGCAGGTGGCCGAGCAGGGAGAGGGCCAGGCGGCCGAGGCCGTGCGCGGGGCGCTCGTCGCGCAGCCGCCGCGCCAGGCCGATGGTCGCCCGGCGGAGTGCCACGGCTGTGCCCCGCAGTTCCTCGTCGTCCATGATTATTACGATAGCACTTACTAATTCGACGGCATCGAGCGACAAGAGCGCGCTGACTTACTACGCAATGCGTAGGAAATTGAGGTAGGCTCCCGCGTCGGGAGGTGCCACGTGCGGATCGAGCTGCGACACATGGTCGCCGCCGGGCTGGGGCTCGGCGGGCCGGTCGCGTGGGGAGTCGCCTCGGGGCGGCCCGCGCTCGGCGCCCTGGCCGCCATCGGAGCCCTCGCCGTGAGCGGCCTCTTCGGAAACGAGGCCCGGCCGGGCCTGGCCCATGGCGCCGCCGCGGTGGCGGGCACGGCTGTGGCCGGGTTCGCCGGGGTCGTGGTGGCGGGGCGCGGGTGGCTCACCGCCGTCGCCGTCGTGCTGATCGCGGGCCTGCTCGCGGTGGCCGGCGGCATCAGCCGCCCTCTGGCCGACCACAGCACTCGCTTCATCGTCTTCATGGTCATCAGCACCGGCGTGGCCAAGGGTGTCGAGCCGGTCGCCGCCGCCGTGCTGTTCGCCGAGGGGGCGGCCTGGGGCCTGCTGGTCACCGCGCTCTGCCTCCACACGCGGAAGGGGCACGACGGGCCGGGGGAGCCCCGGCCGGCTCCTCCTCCGGCGAGAGCGCTGCTGCGGCGCTGGTGGCGGACGCTGGGGAGCATGCCCGGGTGGCAGTACGCCATCCGCCTGACCGCCTGCCTCGCCGCCGCCGAGGCCGTCGGGCTCCTGTGGCCGCAGCCGGCCGCGTCGTGGATCGCCGTCACCGTGGTGATCGTCGTCCGGCGCCGCCTGGACGGCGCGGCCAGGCGGTCGGTCGAGCGGGCCGCCGGCACCGCCGCCGGAGTGGTCGCCGGATCCGCCGTGCTGCTGTGGGTGCCGCCGTCGTGGCTGTTCGTGCTGCTCGTCGCCGCGCTCGCCGCGGTCAGGCCCGCGCTCAAGGAGCGCAACTACACCCTGTACGCGACCGTCATGACCCCGCTCGTCCTGCTGCTCATGGAGGGCGGCGCACGTGTGCCACCCGCCACGATCGGGTACCGGCTGGCGGACACGGTCATCGGCTGCGTGCTGGCCCTGGGGCTCGGGTATCTGCCCTGGGTGGTACGCCGGGAAAGGAGCGTTCGTGCCGTCGTGGGCTGAACATGCGATCTGGTGGCACGTCTACCCGCTCGGCTTCACCGGAGCCCCCGCCACGGCAGAGCCTGCCGAGGGCGTGCGGCACCGGCTGCGGCATCTTGAGTCATGGCTGGACTACGCGGTCGAGCTGGGCTGTTCTGGCCTGCAGCTCGGCCCGATCTTCGCCGCCGAGTCCCACGGGTACGACACCGTCGACCACCTCAGGATCGACCCGCGCCTCGGCGACGATCGCGACTTCGACTCCCTCGTCGCCAAGGCGCGCGACCGCGGGCTGCGGGTCGTCCTCGACGGCGTGTTCAACCACGTGGGCCGCTCCTTCGCGGCCGGCGAACGATGGTTCAAGCGCGCCCCCGGCGGCTACGAGGTCTTCGAGGGCCACCACGGGCTCGTCACGCTCGACCACGCCCAACCCGCCGTGCAGCAATACGTGGCCGGCGTGCTCGACCACTGGCTCCGCCGCGGCGCCTCGGGGTGGCGGCTCGACGCCGCGTATGCCGTGCCGGCGTGGTTCTGGCGGAAGGTCCTGCCGGAGGTACGCGAACGGCACCCCGAGGCGTGGTTCGGCGGCGAGGTGATCCACGGCGATTACACCGGTTACGTCAGCGAGTCGGGGCTCGACTCGGTCACCCAGTACGAGCTGTGGAAGGCCATCTGGAGCTCGCTCAACGACCGCAACCTCTTCGAGCTCGCCTGGGCCCTCGACCGCCACGACAAGCTGCTCGACACGTTCGTGCCGCTCACGTTCGTCGGGAACCACGACGTCACCAGGCTCGCCACCCGGCTCGACGACCCCCGCCACCTGGGCCACGCGCTGGCCGTGCTGTTCACCGTCGCGGGCCTGCCCAGCGTCTACTACGGGGACGAGCAGGCGTTCCAAGGGTTGAAGGAGGAGCGGGCGGGCGGCGATGACGCGATCAGACCGGCGTTCCCCGCCGAGCCGGACGGTGTGCCGCCGTACGGGACCGAGGTCTACCGGCTTCACCAGCGGCTCATCGGCTTCCGCAGGCGCCATCCGTGGCTGCACCGAGCCCGGACCACCGCCGAACAGCTCACCAACACCACCGTCGCGCTCCGCAGCCGCGGGGGACCCGGCGAGGAGGTCGTCACGCTGCTGAACCTCGGCGACCGGCCGCACCGCTTCCTCATCGGCGACGCGCGGGCCGCCTTCCAGGACGATCGGGGGGACCCGGCCGTGGTCCCAGGCCACGGCTGGCGCATCGTGACTCAGATCACCAAAGAAGTAGGGAATAAGGGGAGTCAAGGGAGCCGTTGAATCGGGCGTGAACGAGGCATACGCGTACGACACGAGCGCCCACCGGGACGGCTCGTGTTGTCGTATGGGGCGAATGCCGAGCTGAAGCAGAGATCCGCCCGCTCCTCCTCGAAGGTCACCATGATCGCACCTTGTTTCGTGCTGCGCAGGCTGAGCCACCTGCCCTTCCACCCCGGCACCCGCTGACACCGGCCCCCTGACATCGGCCCCCTTTTCTTCCTTCATGTGATGTACGTTTCCGCGGCCCGCCGACGGGCCGCTCTCAGTCGTGGGGATATTCCGTGATCCAGGCTTCAGGCCTGCGCAAGCAGTACGGGGACACCGTGGCGCTGGACGGCGTCGACCTGCACGTGCGCGAAGGCGAGATCTACGGCGTGCTCGGCCAGAGCGGCGCCGGCAAGAGCACGCTCCTGCGCTGCGTCAACCTGCTCGAACGCCCCACCGCGGGCACCGTCACCGTCGCGGGGCAGGACCTGACCGCGCTGCGCAGCGCCGAGCTCAACCGCGCCCGCCAGCGCATCGGCATGATCCACCAGCACTTCGCGCTGCTGAACTCGCGCACGGTCGCGGGCAACGTCGCCTTCCCCCTGGAGATCATGGGCGTGCCCAGGGCCGAGCGCGACCGCCGCGTGGCCGAACTGCTGGAGCTCGTCGGGCTCGCGGGCCGCGGCAAGGACCGCCCGAACCAGCTCTCCGGCGGCCAGAAACAGCGGGTCGGCATCGCCAGGGCGCTCGCGGGCAACCCGTCCGTGCTGCTGTCGGACGAGGCCACCTCGGCGCTCGACCCGGCCACCACCCAGTCGATCCTCGCGCTGCTCAAGCGGCTCAACGCCGAGCTGGGCCTGACGATCCTGCTCATCACCCACGAGATGAACGTCGTCAAGAGCGTCTGCGACTCGGTCGCCATCATGGCGAACGGGCGCATCGAGGAGTCGGGCGCCATCGCGGACCTCATCCGTACCCCCGGATCCCGCTTGACCAGGGAGATCTTCCCGCTGCCCGAGCCCGCCCCGGCCGGCTCGGTGACGCTGACGTTCACCGGCGACCCGCGGCAGCCGGTGGTGTCGGAGGTGGTCAGGAAGTTCTCCGTGGACCTGAGCATCCTGGGCGGCTCGATCGAGGACCTCGCCGGCGGCTCGGTGGGCCGGCTGCGGGTCGCGCTCGACGGCGCCGAAACCGCTGCCGCGCTGGCGTACCTGCGTGACGCGGGCCTGATCGTGGAGGAAAGCGCATGAACTGGGACGAGATCCTGCCGCTGCTCGGTCCGGCGACGCTGGAGACGGCGCAGATGGTCGGCTGGTCGACGCTGTTCACGGCGCTGCTCGGGCTGCCGCTCGGCGTGGCGCTGGTGGTGTTCGACCGGAACGGGCTGCGGCCGGCGCCGGCGCTCAAGTCGGCCCTCGGGTTCGTGGTCAACATCGGGCGGTCGCTGCCGTTCATCGTGCTGATGATCGCGATCATCCCGTTCACCCGGCTCGTCGTCGGCACGACCATCGGGACGGCCGCCTTCGTGGTGCCGCTCACCGTCGGCGCGGTGCCGTTCTTCGCCCGGCTCGTCGAGACGGCGCTCAGGGAGGTCGGCCCGGACGTGGTGCAGGCCGCGCAGGCCATGGGCGCGAGCCGGGCCACCATCGTGCGCAAGGTCCTGCTGCCCGAGGCGCTGCCCGGGCTGGTCGCGGGCCTGACCGTGACCGTCGTCGCGCTCATCGGCTACAGCGCCATGGCCGGCACGCTCGGCGGCGGCGGGCTGGGCGACCTGGCGGTCCGGTACGGCTACCAGCGGTTCGAGACGCTGCTGATGATCGTGACCGTCGTCCTGCTCCTCATCATCGTGCAACTTCTGCAAAGCCTGGGCGACTGGGTCGCTCGGCGCCTATCTCACAAATAAGGAAAAATCATGAAATTTCGTTATATAGCGGGTGCTGTTGCGCTGGCCTTGTCGCTCGCCGCATGCGGAACGTCGCAGTCCGCGACGACGGCCACTGAGTCGGCCGCCGAGTCGGCCGACACCGTGCTGAAGGTGGGCGCCAGCCCGGTGCCGCACGCGGAGATCCTCAACTTCGTCAAGCAGAACCTGGCCCCGGCCGCCGGGCTCAAGCTCGAGGTCGTGGAGTTCACCGACTATGTGCAGCCGAACGTGCAGCTCGACGAGGGCCAGCTGAGCGCGAACTTCTTCCAGCACAAGCCGTACCTGGACGACTTCAACGCCTCCAAGGGCACCAAGCTGACCTTCGTCACGCCGGTGCACCTGGAGCCGCTGGGCCTCTACTCCAAGAAGATCACCTCCGTGTCCGCGCTGGCCGCCGGCGCGACCGTGGCCGTGCCGAACGACGCCACCAACCTGGGCCGCGCGCTCAAGCTGCTCGCCGACAACGGCCTGGTCAAGCTCAAGGACGGCGTCGGCACCGCCGCCACCGAGCGCGATGTGGTGGACAACCCGAAGAAGCTGCAGTTCAAGCCGCTTGAGGCCGCTCAGCTCCCGCGCTCTCTCGAGGACGTGGACGCCGCCGTCATCAACGGCAACTACGCCATCGAGGCGGGGCTCAAGCCGGCTTCGCAGGCGCTGGTGCTGGAGAAGACCGAGGGCAACCCGTACGTGAACGGCCTCGTCGTCAAGGCCGGCCACGAGAAGGACGCCAACATCGTCACGCTCGGGAAGCTGCTGCAGGACCAGAAGGTCAAGGACTTTATCAAGCAGAAGTACGAGGGCTCCGTCATCCCCGCCGAGTGACCCCACCCGCGCGCGAAGCCGCGTCGCCCGTCCCACCTACACGCAAAGGGGATGGGCGGCGCGCAGCCTGGCGTGGGCGCACGGCACCGAATAGTGTTCGGTCATGTATCCGGGAGCCATCGCAGCAGTCACCCCAGACAAGCCCGCTGTGATCATGGCGGGCTCCGGACGGATCATCACCTACCGCGAGCTGGACGAGGAGTCGAACCGGCTGGCCCACCTGCTCCGCGCCGCCGGGCTGCGCCCCGGTGACCACATCGCGTTCATGCTCGCCAACCACCCCCTCTTCCTGGCCGTCGCCTGGGCGGCGCAGCGCTCGGGGCTGTACTACACGCCGATCAGCTCCCGCCTGCAGACCGACGAGCTGGCCTACATCATCGGAAACTGCGGCGCCCGGGCGTTCGTCTCCAGCGCCGACCTGGCCGCCGTCGCCACCTCGGTCACCGACGCCACGCCCGGGGTCGAGCTGCGGCTCATGCTGGACGGCACGGCCGAGGGCTTCGCGTCGTACGAGGAGGCGGTCGCCAAGCAGCCGGCCACCCCGATCGACGACGAGTGCATGGGCGTGGACATGCTCTACTCCTCGGGCACCACGGGACGGCCGAAGGGCGTCAAGATCCCCTCGGCGCACGGCCCGCTCACCGAGCCCGGCATGCTGCTCCAGCTCGTCCAGGCGCTGTTCGCGCCGTCGGCGGACAGCGTCTACCTCTCGCCGGCCCCGCTCTACCACGCCGCCCCGCTGCGCTACAGCCTGACGTTCCAGCGGCTCGGGGCCACGGTGGTGGTGATGGAGCGCTTCGACCCCGAGCAGTTCCTGGCGCTGGTGGAGCGGTACGGGGTGACGCACGCGCAGCTCGTGCCCACGATGTTCATCAAGATGCTCAAACTGCCCGAGGAAACCCGGACAAAGTACGATATTTCCTCGCTCGCGTACGCGATCCACGCCGCCGCCCCCTGCCCCGTCCCCGTCAAGGAGCAGATGATCGACTGGTGGGGCCCGATCATCCACGAGTACTACGCGGGCACCGAGGGCAACGGCTTCCTCTACGTCAACTCCCAGGACTGGCTCCGGCACAAGGGCACGGTCGGCCGCTCCCTGCTCGGCATCGTGCACATCTGCGACGAGGACGGCAACGACCTGCCCCCGGGTGAGCACGGCACGATCTACTTCGAGAAGGGCGGCCGGTTCGAGTACCACGACGACCCGGGCAAGACCCGCTCCGCGGAAGACCCTCAGGGCAGGGGCTGGACCACGCTCGGCGACATCGGCCGCCTGGACGCCGACGGCTTCCTCTACCTCACCGACCGCCGCTCGTACATGATCATCTCCGGCGGCGTGAACATCTACCCGCAGGAGGCCGAGAACGTCCTGTCGGTGCATCCGAAGGTGGCCGACGTGGCGGTGTTCGGGGTGCCGGACGAGGAGATGGGCGAGCAGGTCAAGGCCGTGGTGGAGCCGGTCTCCATGGCCGAGGCCGGCCCGGGGCTGGAGGCGGAGCTGATCGCGTACTGCCGCGAGCGCCTGGCCCACTACAAGTGCCCGAAGTCGGTGGACTTCCGCGAGCAGCTGCCCCGCCACCCGACGGGCAAGCTCTACAAGCGCCTGCTCAGGGACGAGTACTGGCCGGCTTCCGGGTAAATCTTCCGCATTTTCTCCGGACCGTCGCCGGTGGTTCCACCTTGGCGGATAAGGCGCCCGTTCAGAGTTCTCATAAAGCTCTGATCAGCGGCTTAACGTGCGCTTACGCGTCGCTTGGCACCCTGGAGTCATCGGTACTCGAGGGAGATGACAGATGAACGCGAACGAGCCTCACGAGCAGGGGACCGGCGGGTGGAGCCAGTTCGGCAGCAACCCGCCGGCCGCCGGGGGCTTTCCCCGGCGGGACACTCAGATCATGGACCAGCCGGCCCCGCCTTCCTCCCCACCGAAGAAGCTCGGCTTCGCCGCGGGTCGCAAGACCGTCGCCGGGCTGGCCCTGGCGGCCACGGCCATCGGCGGCGGCGTCGTGGGGGCCGTCGTCGCCAACGCGTTCCAGCCGACGCAGCTGGCCAGCAGCGCCACGCCGAGTCCCGTCTTCAAGTCGGCCTCCAACCAGCTCACCATCGCGCAGGTGGCCGCCAAGGTGCAGCCGACCGTCGTGATGATCCAGGGTCAGACCGGTGAGGGCTCCGGCGTCGTGCTGTCGGAGGACGGGCTCATCCTCACCAACAACCACGTGGTCGTGGGCGCCGGCGAGGGCGGCGGGCAGATGACCGTCAAGTTCAACGACGGCAAGACCGCCAAGGCCAGCGTCGTCGGCACCGACCCGGCCACCGACCTGGCCGTCATCAGGGCGGAAGGCGTGTCGGGGCTGAGCAAGGCCACGCTCGGCGACAGCGACATCGTCAAGGTCGGCGACCCCGTACTGGCCATCGGAAGCCCGCTCGGCCTCGACGGATCCGTCACCGCGGGCATCGTCAGCGCGCTCGACCGCACGCTCACCGTCGGCGGCGAGCAGCGGCAGCAGATCCCGCCCGGCTGGGGCTGGGGCCAGCAGCAGGACCAGGGGAGCGGGGCCACCACGATCGCCGGCGCCATCCAGACCGACGCCTCGATCAACCCGGGCAACTCCGGCGGCGCGCTGGTGAACGCCGCGGGCGAGCTGATCGGCATCAACACCGCGATCGCCTCGGACGCCGCGGGCGGCGGCGTCGGCTTCGCCATCCCGGTCAACACCGCCAAGCAGGTCTCCGAGCAGCTCATCGGCAGCGGCAAGGTCAGCCACGCGTTCCTCGGCGTGAGCGTCACCGACGCGACCGGCGACGTGCCGGGAGCCCTCGTCAGGCAGGTCACCGACGGGAGCCCGGCGGCCAAGGCGGGACTGCGGCAGGGCGACCTGATCACCAAGATCGGTGACAAGGCGGTTGACGGGGGAGATACTGTAGTTGGGCAGGTCAGAGGTTTTAAACCCGGCCAACAGGTCAAGATCACATACATGAGGGACGGCAAGACGGCCGACGTCACCGTGACCCTCGAAGAGAAGAAGTAACAAGGACCCCCTCCCGGACGGGTGTGCCGTTGAGATCGCTGCGGACTCGGCGGCACACCCCCCCTTTCAGGAGAAGCGTCTGCCCTCGTCGCGGCGGTAGGCCCAGCCCGCGGCGAGGGCGAGGACGACGGTCCAGACGGCCAGCATGACGACGGCGACCACGTTCGGGGCGCGGTCCGCGGTCACCGCCCAGAGCAGCTCCGCCGCACCCCGGGTCGGCACGTACGGGGAGACGGCCTCGATGAAGCCGGGCAGGACCTGGGGCGGCAGCAGCAGCCCGCCCAGCACCGCCAGCGGGAAGAACAGGATCTGCGACACGGCGATCGCCGCCTTCGAGCTCAGCCGGAAGCCGATGAACAGGGCCAGCAGCATGAACGGGATCCCGCTGACGACCAGCACGGCCAGCCCCAGCAGCAGCTTCACCGGCGTGATGGTGGCCTCCGTGAGGAACGCCGCCACCAGCAGCACGGGGATCACCGAGATCAGCATGACGGCCACCGTCGTCAGGATCCGCGCGGCGAAGCGGGGGAACGGGCCCGCCGGGAGCGTGCGCAGGTACGGGTTCCAGGGCTGCTCGCGGTCCTGGGCGACGGTGATGCTGAGCCCGATCAACGCCCCCGACATGGCCCCGAAGAACATCAGCGACGCCGTCGCCATCGTGGCCCCCTTCGGATCCTGCCCCGCGAACGGCACCACGAAGGCCAGCATCGACACGGCCGGGAAGAACGCGCTGGCCAGGAGGCTGATGGGCACCCGCAGCTGCTCCAGCATGAGGTAGCGGGTGTGCGCGAGGACCAGGCTAGGCATGGGCGGTCTCCTTCGAGGTGATGGTGAGGAAGGCCTCCTCCAGGGTGGTCGGCCTGATCTCGAGGCCGGAGAACGGGGTGCCGCTGCGCACCAGCTCGACGACCAGCCGGTCGGGGTCGGTGGTCACCAGGTGGGTCCGGCCGTCCTCGTGTTCGGTGCCGATCACGCCGGGCAGCTCGGGCAGGTTCTCGGCGACGAGCGAGACGCGCCGCACACCCACCATGTCGCGCACGGCCCGCACCGTGTCGTCGGCCAGCACGCGGCCGTGGCCCACCACCACGACCCGCTCGGCCAGGGCCTCGATCTCCTCCAGGTAGTGGCTGGTCAGCAGCACCGTGCCGCCGCCCTCGTGGAAGGATCTGACGCCCTCCCACAGCGAGCGCCTGGCCTCGACGTCCAGGCCGGTCGTGGGCTCGTCCAGGAAGACCAGCTGCGGGTCGCCCGCGAAGGCCAGCGCCACGGCCAGCCGCCGCTTCTGGCCGCCGGACAGGCCGCCGACCTGCCGTTTGGCCAGGTCGTCGATGCCGAAGCGGGCCAGCAGCTCCCCTTTATCCGCTTTTTTCGGGAAGTGTGATGAGACGAAGTCGACGATCTCGCCGACGCGTAACGACTCGGGCAGCCCGGTCTCCTGCGGGGTCACGCCGATCCCGCGCCGCATGATCGGGTCCTGCGGGGAGCCGCCGAGCAGCTCGACCGTGCCGGAGGTGGGCCGGCGCAGCCCCACGAACAGGTTGATCAGGGTGGACTTGCCCGCGCCGTTCGGGCCGAGCAGCCCGACGAGCTCGCCCGCCCGGATGTCGAGCGAGACGCGGTCGAGCGCGAGCACGTCGCCGTAGCGGCGGCTGGCCTCGATCGTTCTGGCGAGGATGGTCATGGCATCACTCCAGCGTTGTCCCAGCGTTGTCCAGCAAGGCGCGGATCGCCTTGGTGTAGTCGTCGAAGGCCAGCCGCCCGCGCTTGGTGAGCGCCGCGAACGTGACCGGCGTGCGGCCCTTGTGCGTCTTGGTGATCTGGACGTATCCGGCGTCCTCCAGCTTGCTGAGGTGCACCGACAGGTTGCCCGCGGTCATGCCCAGCAGGTCCTTCAGCGCGGGGAAGGCCATCTCGTTCCCCTCGCCGAGCACGTTCAGCGCGGCGACCACCCGGAGCCTGGCCTGCGCGTGGATCACCGGGTCGAGCTCCGGCGGTGCATTGTCCGTGCTCACCGGCAGCGCCTGAGCCACAGGCCCGCGACGATGAAGCCGCCTCCCAGCAGCACCGCCGTCAGCAGCGCGTGCCAGCCGGCGCCGAGGAGCACGCCCACGGCGTCGACGCCCGCCACCCACGCCCCGATGAAGAACATCGGCCAGTTGAGCCAGATCGCGCCCCCGGCCATGTGCATGACCGCGACGACCATGAGCGACGCGCCTCCCCAGACGAGGCCGCTCTCGGCGGGTGGCAGGAGGTCGCTCACCCTGGAGGCGATGACGACCACGAGCATCATCCCGGCGAACCACGCGTAGCCGTACATCGTGCCCCTGGCCGTGTGGTCGCCGCGGATGCCCTTGTTCATCCGCACGATCCCGAACGCGGCCACCGCACCGGCCACGATCTGCGCGCCCATCAGCACCCCCAGCGCCTGCATCTGGGAGATCGGCGCGTAGGGGTGGCCGTCGAGGCCGTAGTGCAGGAAGAACGCGGTGAAGCCGAGCAGCCAGGCGATGCCCCAGGGGGCGTAGAGCAGGAGCGGATCGCCGTGCAGCCACCTCGTGGTGGCGGCCCGCTGCTCCTCGATGACGCGCAGCATCTCCTCAGGACTGGTCACCTGGTCGTCGTCGCTCGTCATCGCAAACTCCTCGGTCCCTCAAACTGGTTTGTACTTTAAACCAGATTGCCGCGCCAACTCAATCCCGTGTTCGTCAGGGGACTCAGCGCCTGGTCAGGACCTCGGACTCCCACAGATCGCGGTAGTAGCCGGGCACCGAGACGAGCTCGTCATGCCGTCCGCGTTGGACGACCCGGCCCTCTTCGAGCACCACGACCTCGTCCACGCTCTCCAGCCCCTTGAGCCGGTGCGTCACGAGGAGCGTGGTGCGGTCGCGGGTGACGTCGAGCAGGTCGCCCATCAGCCGGTCGGCCGTCTCCTCGTCGAGCGCCTCGGCGGGCTCGTCGAGCAGCAGCACCGGGGGGTCGTACAGCAGGGCCCTGGCCAGGGCCAGGCGCTGCAGCTGGCCGCCGGACACGGTCCTGCCGTCCTCGCCCAGCTCGGCGTCCCACCCGGTCCGCTCGACCCAGCCGTCGAGCCTGGCGTCGCGTACGGCCCGCTCCAGCTCCTCCTCGCCGGCCTCCGGGCCCGCGAGGCGCAGGTTGTCCTTCAGGCTGGCGCGGAAGATGTAGGGGTCCTGGGTGAGGCCGGTCATGAGCGTCCGCACGTCGTCGCCGGCGAGGTCGCGGACGTCCACGCCGTTGACGCGGACGCTGCCCGACTCCGGCTCGACCAGGCGCATCAGGGCGGCCAGCAGCGTGCTCTTGCCCGCCCCGCTGGGGCCCACGATCGCCACCCGCCTGCCGGGCGTGAGCGTCAGCGACACGCCGTCCAGGGCGGCCCGCGCGGACCCGTGGCGGACCACCAGGTCGTCGATCTCGACGGTCAGCGGGGCCTCGGGCCGGGGCGCGGGGCGGGCGGGCTCCGCGACGGCCGGGGTGGCGGCGCGGACCTCGCGCAGGCGGCGCAGCGCCGCCGTGATCCCGGCCAGGCGCTCGCCCGCCGCCGCCAGCGGCAGCACCGGCTCGAACGCCACCAGGGCGGTCAGCGCGAGCACGGCCGTCGCGACCGAGCCCGCGCCCTGCGCGAGCAGGACGACGGCCGCCACCGTCAGGCCCTGCACGAGCGTGCCTCCGGCCAGGGCGGCGGCGTGGACGCGGGCCTGGCGGCGTTCGAGCGCGGCCAGGGACTCGTCGGCGGCCAGCGCCTTGGCCAGCGCCTCCTCGTCGGCGCCGTAGGCGGCCAGGTCGGCGGAGCCGTGCACCAGGTCGGCCACCCGGCCCGCCAGCGCCGCCCTGGCCGGGGCGATCCTGGCCGACCAGCGCCGGGCCGCGGCGGCCGTGCCGGCGGGCAGCGCCACCCCGGCCAGCACGAGCCCGGCCACCAGTACGAGCGCCGTCACCGGCAGGACGGCCAGCCCGATGACGACGGCCGCCAGCCCCGCCAGCGCCGCCGCCGCGGCGGGGAGCAGACAGCGCACGAGCAGGTCCTGTACGGCCTCGGTGTCGTCGACCATGCGGCTGAGCAGGTCGGCGCCGCCGTGCCGGGGCTGCTGGGGCGGGATGAGGGCCCGGTAGAGCTGCTCGCGGGTGCCCGCCTGGGCGCGGAGCGCGACGTCGTGGCCGGTGAGGCGTTCGGCGTAGCGGAAGACGCCCTTGCTCGTGGCGAACGCCCTGGTCGCCACGATGGCCACGCTCAGGGCGGCCAGGCCCGGCTGCTGCGCGGCCCTGGTGATCAGCCAGGCGGCGGCGGCGATGAGCCCGAGCCCCGCCAGGTCCGCCGCCGCGCCCGCCAGCACGGCCCAGAGGAGCCGTGTCCCCATGCGCCGGTTCACCGCCCGCTCCCTTCGCCCCGCCGCGCCGCGGGTTCAGCTTTTCGGTGCATACGGGTGGTGTCGGAGACGACGCGGCCCTCGTGCACCCGGATGACGCGGTCGGCCAGGTCGATCATGGCCGGGCGGTGCGCGACGATGACGGCCGTACGGCCCTGGGCCAGGTCCGAGGTGGCCGCCACCACGGCGGCCTCGCTGCGCCCGTCCAGGCGGGCCGTGGGCTCGTCGAGCAACAGCACCGAGGCCGCGGGCCGGCAGAAGGCCCGCGCCAGCGCGATCCGCTGCCGCTGACCGGCGGACAGGTTGGCGCCGCGCTCGCCCACCACCGTGTCGAACCCCTGCGGCAGCGCGTCCACGAAGTCGGCGTGCGCGGCGGCCGCGGCCCTGCGGACCTCCTCCGGGGAGGCCGCGGGAGCCCCGAGCCGGATGTTGCCGGCCACGGAGGTGGCGAACAGGTGGGGCCGCTGCGCCACGAACGCCAGCCGCGCCCGCCAGCTCCCCAGGTCGAGCTCGCGAAGGTCGGTGCCGTCGATGAGCACCCGGCCCTCCGACGGCCGGACGAACCCGAGGACGAGATGGAGCAGGGTGCTCTTGCCGCCGCCGCTCTCGCCGACCAGCGCCACGCGTTCCCCCGGGCCGATCGTGAGCGAGACGTCCTCCAGGGCCGCGACGTCACGGCCGGGGTAGCGCACGGTCACGTTCTCCAGGCGGATCTCCGGCGCCCCCTGCCCGGCCGGATGAACCCGCCCATATGCGGGCTCGGGCTCGCCCGCGCCGTCCAGCACGGCGAAGGCCGCGTCGGCCGCCGCCACCCCCTCCATCGAGGCGTGGAAGCGCGTCCCCATCGCCCGCAGCGGCAGGTACGCCTCCGGCGCCAGCAGCAGCACCAGCAGCGCCGTCGTCAGATCCAGCGACCCCCCGAGCAGCCGCAGCCCGATCGGCACCGCCACCAGCGCCAGCGACAGCGACGCGCACAGCTCCAGCACCAGCGACGACAGGAACGCCACCCGCAACGTCCGCATCGTCGCGTTCCGGTGCGCGTCCGCGACCTGCTGGATGACGCCCGCCTGGTAGCGGGCCCGGCCGAAGGCCCGCAGGGTGGGCAGCCCGCGCACCACGTCGAGGAAGTGGCCGCCGAGCCGCGACAGGGCCAGGAACTGGCGCTCGGTGACGGCCTTGGTGGTCATGCCGACCAGGGCGCCGAAGACGGGGATCAGGGGCAGCGTGATCAGGACGATGAGCGCGCTCGCCAGGTCGGCGGCGAACAGCCGTACCAGCACCGCGAGCGGCACCACCCCGGCCACCGCGATCGACGGCAGGTAGCCGGTCAGGTACGCGTCGAGCCCGTCCAGGCCGCGCCCCGTGAGCGTGACCAGCTCGCCCGAACGGTGCTGCGTCAGCCGCCCGGGGCCGAGGTCGCGCAGCCGGGCCAGCAGCCGGTGGCGCAGCGCCGACTTCACGCCGGTGGCGGTGCGCCCGGCGAAGACGCCCTGCGTCCAGGCCAGCAGCGCCCGCACGCCCACCACCGCCGCCAGCCCCGCCAGGGCGACGGCGGTGAACCTGCCGGACAGCACCCCGGCCAGCAACTCGGCCTGCACCAGCACGAGCAGCCCCGCCAGCACCGCCGCGACCATGGTCACGGCCAGGTGGCGGCGGACCGACCGCTCGGCCCGCATGAGCCGTAGGAGATCCTTGTGCACGAGCCCTCAGAAGCCCTCAGAAGAACGACGGAAGCTGGACGGCGTCCTTCCCTGGGCGGAAAGTGCGCCACACCCATACTTGCGCGCCCAGGACGATGGGTGCGAACGGCAGCACCATGACACTGAGCACATTCAACGTGGCCGCCGGCGCGCTGTTGGCCAGCAGGTACGGCATCGCGCCCACGAGCACGCCCACCGCCGGCACCGCCGCCACGACCCCCGACACGACCAGGGCCCGCCCCGACCTGGACGCCCCGAAGACCCCGGGCGCCCGCCACGCCAGGAACGTCCACCCGTGGAAGGCGAACAGCAGCGTCACGACCGCCCCCAGCATCACCCCCACCGGGTGCACCACCGGGCCCGCGAACCCCGTGGCCGCCGCGTGGATCGTCATGCCCCACCCGAACGACAGCCCCAGAGACCCGAACGCGATCATCGCGTCCCAGAACCCCCGCCACCTGAACCCGTCCAGCCTGCGCCGGAACCACAGCCCCGCGTCCCGCAGGATCCAGCTCAGCAGCATGGCCACCACCAGCGGGTACAGCTTGAACAGCACCTCGCCCTCGAGCAGCGGATAGACGCCGAACAGCGTCCCGGCGACCGCCACCAGCCACACCTCGTTGGCCAGCACGTACGGCGCCATCGCGGCCACCATGCGGTCGCGGCCCTCGCGGGTCCTGCCCAGCAGCGGCAGCAGCAGCCCCACCCCCAGGTCGAACCCCTCAAGGGCGAAATATCCGGCCAGCAGCACGGCGAAGAGAACGAACCAGATCACTTCCATGTCGGCACCTCACTCAGTAACTCAGCGCGGGGGAGCGGGTCTCACCGGCGGGGACGGCGCCCAGGGCCACGTCGCGCGGCCCGCGCCGGACGATCCTGGCGATGAGCACGTAGTCGACGACCGCCAGCAGCCCCAGCACGCCCGCGAACCCGACGAGCGAGGCCGTGACCATGCCCGAGGTCAGCCCGGGGGACATGGCGTCGGCCACGGTGAGCTTCTCCCAGATCATCCACGGCTGCCGGCCGACCTCCCGCGCCAGCCAGCCCATGATCGCCAGCACGAACGGCAGCGGCGTCATCAGCATGAGCAGCGGATGCGTCCACCGCCAGCGCGGCAGCACGGCGACCATCGGCAGCATCACGAACAGCACGACCAGCGCGAGCAGCTGCCCGAACTCGATCATCAACCCGAGCGGGAGCGCCGCGCCCACGTTGTCGCTGAACTTCCCGTCCTGGAGCCCGGCGAACTGCGCGTACCCGAAGCCGATCGTCACGAAGATCCCGAGCGCCGCCGCGACCACGCCGGTCCGCAGCGACCTGGTGAAGAACTCCACGTGCTCGGTACGGCGGCGCAGCTGGTACGCGCTCGCCCCCACCAGCACCATGGCCCCCGTGAACAGCCCGGCCCCGATGACGTGCGGGAAGGAGAAGATCAGGCTCTTGTTCGTGAGCAGGGCGCCGAAGTCGACCAGCTCCAGGCGGTCGCCGCGGGCGACGGAGCCGACCGGGTTCTGCAGGAACGAGTTGGCGAGCATGATGTAGAAGGCGCTCGCGTACGCGGTCAGCGTCACGAGCCAGATGCAGGCCAGATGCGCCCATTTCGGCAGCCGCCCCCAGCCGAAGATCCACAGGCCCAGGAACGTGGACTCCAGGAAGAAGGCCACCAGGGTCTCCATGGCCAGCGGCGCGCCGAACACGTCACCGGCGTAGTGGGACAGGCCGCTCCAGGAGAGGCCGAACTGGAACTCCATCACCAGCCCGGTCACGATGCCCAGTGCGTAGTTGACGACGTAGATCTGGCCCCAGAAGCGGGTCATGGCCTCGTGGAGCGGCTTGCCCGAGATCGCCCAGCGCGTGTTCATGATCGCCACCAGTGGCGCCAGGCCCAGGGTGAGCACGACGAACAGGAAGTGGAGGCTTCCCGTCACGGCGAACTGCGTCCGGGCCAGTTCAAGTACATCCATCGCGAACTCCGTTGTTGTGTCTGTCTACATATAGACAGCCTACATGTAGACTGACTACATGAGCGCACTTCGATGGATGGCGCGGGGAATGCCGGGTCGCCCGTGCGGTGTCTAGGATCGGAATCATGAATCCGGACGCGCTGCGCGGGCACATGGACGCGCTCCTGCTCTCCGTACTGGAGCGGGAGCCGCTGCACGGCTACGCCATCATCGAGGCGCTGCTGGAGCGCAGCGGCGGCGCGCTGAACGTGCCGACGGGCACCGTCTACCCGGCCCTGCGCAGGCTGGAGCGGATCGGCTACCTGTCCAGCGAGTGGGCCACGGTGGGCGGGCGCAAGCGCCGTACCTACCGGCTGACGGATTCGGGCAGGAAGCAGCTCGAAGGGGAGCGCTCGGCGTGGCAGGAGTTCGCCAGCGTGATCGGTGGCGTGCTCCGCGCGGACGCCGTGGAAGCCGGGGAGGTCAGCGGCGCGCGAAGGGCGGCCGGCTGATGCGCAGGCAGCGCGTCGCGCCGTAGATCTGCAGGCCCCAGCAGGCGGACGTCACCGCGTTGGCCAGCATGGAGGGCAGGACGTCCAGATGGCTCGCCCCGTTCGAGCCCAGGGTGAGCAGCATGCCCAGCGCCACGGTGACGGGCAGCATGCCCCAGACGAGCACGCCGAGCGACCTGGTCACCAGCCGCGGCCGGCGGATCCACCGGGCGCCCCGGCTCAGCGCGAACAGCGCGAGCCCGCCGTAGAGCCCGACGCAGAGCTGCAGGATGTCGAGCAGGCGCGAGACGGGCCGGTACCAGGCGGGCGCGAGCCGCCAGGCCTGGTCGTCGCCGGGATAGATGCGCCAGATCACCGACCACATCAGCGCGGTGATCGGCACGCTGATGAACAGCAGGAAGCCCAGCCGGCGCCCCGCCACGGCGGTCAGCTCGGACTGGTAGCCGGGGGCGACCTCCGCGACCTCCCCGAACTCCGCCACCGCGACCCGCTCCGCCTCCGCCCGTGCGAGCCCTTCGGCCTCCAGCGCGTCGGCGGTGTCGGTCAGGCTGTCGCGCGCCTCGACGACCAGATCGCGCTTCGCCCCCTGCGGGCCGGCCAGGGCGCTGTCGAGCTCCGCCACGTAGTCGTCGATGCGCATGGACCCCAGTCTACGGAGGACGATCTCGGTCTCCCATCGGGGAATTCCCCGATATTTCCGGGGTCGGGTTGATGTGTAGGAAAACTCCTACGTATAGTGTCCGACATGCCGATATCTCAGATCCTCACCATCACCGTGCCCGTCGCCGACCAGGAGCGGGCGCTGGCCTTCTACACCGGCGTCCTCGACTTCGAGGTGCGCACCGACAACCCGTTCCCGATGGGCCGCTGGCTCACCGTCGCCCCCAAGGGGTCCGGGGCCGCCCTGCTGCTGGCCTCCTGGTTCCCCGGTATGGCCCCGATCGGCGGCCTGGTGGTGGCCGCGCCCGATCTCGACGTCCTGGCCGCGCGGCTGCGCGAGCACGACGTGCCGTTCGAGGGGCCGAGCGACGAGCCATGGGGGCGTCAGCTGCTGTTCCAGGACCCGTTCGGCAACGGGTTCGTGGTCAGCCAGGCATGACGGCCGACCACGTGTTCACCGCGCTGGCCAGCCCGGCCAGGCGGGAGCTGCTGCGCCTGCTGCTCGACGAGGGCGCCCAGCCCGCCGGCCGGCTGGCCGAGCGGTTCGACATGAGCAGGCCCAGCGTGTCGGAGCACCTCAAGGTGCTCAGGGACGCCGGGCTGGTGGCCGAGAGCCGCAAGGGGCGGGAGCGGCACTACCGGCTGGAGGCGGCGCCGCTCATGGAGATCCGCGACTGGCTCACCCCGTACGAACGGTTCTGGCGGGAGAAGCTGGCCGACCTCACGACCCTGCTGGACGAGATGGAGGACGACGACCATGCCCCGTGACACGGCGGCCGAGGACCTGCGCGCGATCAGGATCGACCAGTTCATCGCGCATCCCCCGAGGAAGGTGTGGCGGGCGCTCACCGAGCCCGAGCTGGTCGCCCGCTGGCTCATGCCCAACGACTTCAAGCCGGAGGTGGGGCACCGCTTCACGTTCACCACGGAGCCCAAGCCGCAGGTGGGCTTCGACGGGATCGTCTACTGCGAGGTGCTGGAGCTGGAGCCGGAGAAGCTGCTCAGGATCAGCTGGAGCGACCACAAGCGGGCCGACTGGACGGTCACCTGGCGGCTGGAGCCCGAGGGCAAGGGCACCCGGCTGTTCCTCGACCACGAGGGCTTCGACCCGGGCGACGAACTGCAGCAGCTCTCCCGCCGCATCATGGGCGGCGGCTGGCGCTCGCGCCACTTCCGCGCGATCGCCGCCGTTGTGGAGGAGCTGGACGCCTAAGGGTTCAGGGCCGGGCTCGGCGGCTCCGCCCGGCGTTCGGCGTGCTAGGTGGACGTCCACATCACGGTGGCCGTGGTGATCGCCAGCAGCAGCGCGAACCAACCCGCCGCCCGCCCCATGCGCATGCCGTACCCGCACACGAGCCAGGAGACCGACAGCCACCAGCGGTGACCGGCCTGGCGCCGCATCTCCATGGCCGCGAACGCGAAGTCGGCCGAGGTGGCGCGGTCGCTGGGCTGCAGCCCGGCGTAGAGGTCGGCCAGCCGGTCGGGTGTGGCGCCGGGGTCGACCGCCGCCTCCCAGCCGCGCATGGTGTGCTCGTCGGCCAGCGCGCGCCGGCGGGAGAACCAGCGCAGCATCGGCCAGCGCAGGCTCACCCGCAGGCCGCGCGGCGTCAGCGCGAACGTGCAGTCCTTGACCCGCACCGCCGACGGACGGGCCAGCCCGGCGAACCTGCACGCCGACAGGTCCAGCCCGTACAGCGCCAGGTCGCTCGCGTTCACCTGCCGCAGCGAGGTCAGCATTGACCTGCCCCGGCCGGTCACGGTGGCGGGGCCGCGCAGCACCGCGCCCTCCAGGTCGGCCTGGGAGTCGGTCAGTCGCAGTGTCGTCGTGCCCGCCACTTCGACGCCGCGCAGGTCGACGCCGCACCGGGACACCGCCACGTCCAGGAGCCCGTCGGCGCGGGCCCTGGCCGCCGACAGCCTGCCGGTGGCCGAGAGGTACGCGTCGGCGGCGAAGTGCGCGGCCTCGAACCCGGCGTGCCCGCTGACCTTGCGGAAGGACAGGGTACGGCCGAAGCGCGCCCCTCTGAAGGCGGCCCCGTCGCCCAGCCTGGCCCCGTCGAAGGTGGCGTACCCGTCGAACCTGGCCCGCTCGCACGACAGCCCGTGGCCGAAGACGGCCTGGCTGAACAGCGCGTCGCGGGACATCACGGCCCGGTCGAGGGAGACGTGCCCGCGCACGGTGACGCCGTGGAAGGACAGCTCGCGGGTGAACCTGGCGCCGGCCAGCGACACGTTGCCCTCGAAGCGGGCGCCGAAGAACGAGGCCAGCCGCTCGAACCTGGCGCCGTCGAGCGACACGTCGCCCGTGAACGTCACGCCGGACAGCCGTACGTCGCCGGTGAACCTGACCCGGTCGAGCCGGGCCCTGCCGGGCCTGCCGCCGGTGGCTTCGAGCACCCGGGACAGCAGTTCGGCGCTGACGGTGGTGCCGCGCAGGTCGAGCAGGCGGCCGGGGGAGATCTCGTCGAGGGCCTGGGGGAGTTCGTCGGGTGCGAGGTGTGCGAGGCAGAAGCCGGTCGTCCGGCTGGCGATTCCGGTGCAGGCAGCGGAATGCGCGCAGGTGACCCAGTCCATGAAGAGGTCATACCCGCCGGCGACGGTGTCAAGGTTCGATGTTTTAATGTTCTATCCACTTTTATGCGGAAATATGCGCTCTAAATAGGCTCTAATGTGCCGGGCATGGGCGCTTTATCCAGAGCCTCCCTTGCTGCCCTGATTGTGGTGGCTCTCTCCGCCTCGCCCGCGGTGTTGAGCCGGCCAACGCCTACGGCGAGGAGGACCCGATCGACCCGCTCGAGGCGGGCGGCCTGACCAGCGTCACCAAGCGGTTCGTGCCCGCGGCGCTGCGCTACGGCCACCTCTTCGACGGCCTGGCCGGCGAGCTCGACCACGCCATGGTCGGGCGGCAACTGCTCAAGCGGGTGACGAGCGCGACGATCTGGCACATCAACTCCGACGAGCCGCGCATCCGCGACCACAACACGGAGTACAACCCGCCCGGCCTCTACCAGCCGGACGCGTTCCGCTCCTCCGACCACGACCCACTGGTCATCGGCCTGACCCTGCCGGGGTGATGAATGTCACAACGCCCGCCCACCCAGGTCTCGCGCGGGGCACCCGCAAATAGGATGGATCTTCCGAACCCCCCTGGGAGAGGGTGAGCGTGCATTGGCGCACGTTGATCGACCCCGGACGCGCGCGCTGCGCGCCGGGACCTACGACGGCGGCGATCAATCGGGCACGCGCGAGGTGGTGCGGCTGATCAAGGAGCCGGCCCCGCGGGAGGTCGTCTTCGACGGCCCCCGATCCCGATGCATGACGTCAGGCGCGCGGTCCTGCCCACCCCCGGCCTTCTCCGGCCGTCCGCTCCGGCATGGACACTGGAATGCCGGTGGGAGGGTAGGGGTTCATAACCATGGACAGTTATCAGCGAGGGACGAGGAGCCACTTGTGGCGACCATCGAAGTAACAGAGCAGAACTTCAACGACATCGCCGACAAGGGGATCGTGCTGCTCGACTTCTGGGCGGAGTGGTGCCCGCCGTGCAAGAAGTTCGGTCCGATCTTCGAGCAGGCCTCGGGCCTGCACGAGGACATCACGTTCGGCAAGATCGACACCGACGCCGAGCAGGGCCTCGCCCAGGGCTTCGACATCACCTCGATCCCGACGCTCATGGCCATCCGCGACGGCATCGTGGTCTTCGCCCAGGCCGGCGCCATCCCGGCGCCCGCACTGGAGGACCTGATCAGGCAGGTGCGGGCGCTCGACATGGACGCCATCAGGGCCGAGCTCGCCGAGGAGATGAAGCAGAACTGACCCTTCCCAGGGGTCTCAGGGTTTGCGGGCGACTCCGACGTACCCGAACGTGATCCCGTTGCCGGGCGCGTCCGGGTCGTCGGGCCTCCAGCCGTTCGGGTACGTCAGCCCGGGCTCCTCCAGCTCGTACCCCTCGAAGAAGCGCAGGATCTCCTCACCCGTCCGCAGGCTCAGCGCGGCCGTGGCCCGCCGATAGATCTCGATGGCCTGCGGGGTGGTGTCCGGCGTGGTGTCGATGGCATGACTGATCACCAGGCGGCTCCCGGGCGCGCTCGCCGCCCGCAGCTTGGCCACCATGTCATACGCGACGTAGTCCGGGATGAAGTGCAGGATCGCCAGCATCAGGAACGCCACCGGCCGCTCGAAGTCGATCACGTCGCCCAGCTTGTTCAGCAGCGTGTCGGTCTCGCGTACGTCCGCCTGCAGGAAGTGCACGTTCTCGGTCCTGGCCAGCAGCGCCCTGCCGTGCACGCAGACCACGGGGTCGTTGTCCACGTAGACGACCCGCGCCTCAGGAGCGATCTCGTGCGTGTTCCCCTGGGTCGGCAGGCCCGCGCCGAGGTCGACGATCTGCCGCACCCCCGAATCGACCAGGTGCCGCACGGCGCGGCGCAGGAACGCCCTGTTCGCGCGGGCGCCCTCCTTGGTGTTGGGGAACGTCTGCAGGATCTGCTCGGCGGCTGCCCGGTCGGCCGCGAAGTTGTCCTTGCCGTCGAGGAAGTAGTCGTACATCCGCGCGACGTTGGGGACGTTAGGGTCCACCCCCTCCGGGGCACTGTCCACGATTTCTCCTGAAATATCGCCCTTTTTGCGGGCGATCATAGCCGTGAATTACCCGGTTTCCCCGGAATTTGGTTCTACTGGCGGTGCCAGTGAGACGTACATCACGTATCACCATCACCCCCCGCCCCACATCCCTCGCACCCCGTGACACAGCCCCCCGGCGCGCCCCCTTGGGACCCACCCGCCACCGCACCCCCGGCCGCGCCGCCATCGGGCGGGCGCCGTCGCGGGGGACCACCCGACCGCCGCCGCGCTGCCGCCGTGCGCCGGGCCTTCAAGCGCCGCGGCCGCTCGCGCGGGGACGGTACGTCGAAGTGGGGCGGGCGGCAAAAGGCGGGCGTCGAAGTGGGGCGGGCGGCAGAAGAAAGGGGACGCGGGCCTGGAAGGCGGGCGCGTCCCCTTGAATGCGCGGTGAGGTCAGCCGCGGTAGAGCTCGGCGACGCGGAAGGCGAGGTCGAGGGACTGGCCGCGGTTGAGCCGCGGGTCGCAGGCCGTCTCGTAGCGGGTCGCGAGGTCGTCCTCGGCGATCTCGTGCCCGCCGCCCACGCACTCCGTCACGTCGTCACCGGTGAACTCGATGTGGATCCCGCCGGGATGCGTGCCCAGCGACCGGTGCACCTCGAAGAAGCCCGCCACCTCGTCCAGCACGTCGTCGAGCCGGCGGGTCTTGTGCCCGCTGGGCGCCTCGAAGGTGTTGCCGTGCATCGGGTCGCAGATCCACGCGACCCGCGCCCCCGTGGCCGTGACCTCCTTGACCAGGGCCGGCAGGTGCTCGCGGATCTTGGAGGCGCCCATGCGGGTGATGAACGTGAGCCGCCCCGCCTCGTTGCCCGGGTTGAGCTTCTCGATGAGGCCCAGGGCCTCGTCGGGCGACGTGGTGGGCCCGAGCTTGACGCCGATCGGGTTGCGGATGCGGGCGAAGAAGTCGACGTGCGCCCCGTCGAGCTGGCGGGTGCGCTCGCCGATCCAGACCATGTGCGCCGACACGTCGTACGGCAGCCCCGTACGCGAGTCGATGCGCGTGAGCGCGCGGTCGTAGTCGAGGATGAGCGCCTCGTGCGAGGAGTAGAACTCCACGGTGTGGAACTCCTCGGGATCGGCCCCGCAGGCCCGCATGAACGCGAGCGCCTGGTCGATCTCCCTGGCCAGCTGCTCGTAGCGGCGCCCGGCGGGCGACTCGGCCACGAAGTCCTGGTTCCACGCGTGCACCTGGCGCAGGTCGGCGTAGCCGCCCTTGGTGAACGCGCGGGCGAGGTTGAGGGTCACGGCCGAGGAGTGGTACGCCTTGAGCAGCCGCCACGGATCGGGCCGGCGGGACTCGGCGGTGAAGTCGAACCCGTTGACCATGTCGCCCCGGTAGGCGGGCAGCTCGATCCCGTCACGGGTCTCGCTGCCCTTGGAACGCGGCTTGGCGAACTGGCCCGCGACCCGGCCGATCTTCACGACCGGCACCTTGCCCGCGTACGTCAGCACGATCGCCATCTGCAGCAGCGTCTTGAGCTTGTTGCGCACATTGTCGGCGGTCGCGCCGGAGAAGGTCTCCGCACAGTCGCCGCCCTGCAGGACGAAGGCCTCGCCCCGGGCGACTGCGGCCAGCTGCTCCTTGAGCTGGTCGCACTCGCCGGCGAAGACCAGTGGGGGCAGGCCGCCGAGCTCGGCGACGACCTTGTCGAGCTCGCCGCGGTCGGGCCAGTCAGGTTGCTGCGCCGCGGGGAGGGCTCGCCAGGAATCGAGATCCACGAGATTGCTGCTCACGAGATACGAGGGTAATCCACTGGCCACGGGCCCACGGACCTCGTTGTCCACGTTGTGAGAATGCAGTTATACCCCTGAGGACTCAGAGGCGGTCAAACTTCCTTTACGGACACGTGCTCGGGCCGCACCCCCAGCCCGATGAAACGCCGGGCCACCCGCCTGAGCAGGGGGATCCGCGTGAGGTCGCGGGGCATCCTGGACGGGTCGAGCCTGTTGCTGAGGGCCCGCTTGATGACCAGATTCTGGACCACCCGCTGGGCCGCCTGCGTGACGCGCGTGGGCGGCATCCGCCGCTTCTGCACCAGGCGCAGGGTGGACTCGGGGATCGGCGCGCCGGACCTGAGCGAGCCGGCCAGCAGGTTGGCGGTGGCGACCGCGTCCTGGACGGCCAGGTTGATCCCCACCCCGAACACCGGCGACATGGCGTGCGCGGCGTCCCCGATGCACAGGAATCCGGGCCGGTGCCAGCGGTGCAGCCGGTTGAGCGCGACGGTGAGCACGCTGACGTCGTCGTAGCTCCCGATCTGCCCGATCCGGTCGGCCAGCCACGGCAGCAGCTCCGCGACCGGCTCGCGGAGCGCGTCGATCCCGGCGCGCACCAGCTCGTCGAACCCGCCCTTGGGGATCGCGTACGCGAGTTGCCAATAACTTTGCCGGTTGATGGACACCATCATGCGTCCGCCGGAGATCCGCAGGAACGAGTCGTCACGGTCGGACGGGTGCCGGGGCAGCCGGAACCACACCACGTCCATCGGCGCGCCGAGCTCCTCCGGCACGAGCCCGGCGCGCTCGCGCAGGGTCGAGTGCCGCCCGTCGGCGGCGACGGTGAGGTCGGCCCTGATCTCGTGCTCGCCCGACTCGTCCCGATAGCGCAGGCCGCGCACGGTCTGGCCGTCGCGGATCAGGTCGTACGCCTCCGCGTTCATCAGCAGCCGGAAACTCGGATACCGGGCGGCGGCCGACGTGATGAGGTTGAGGAAATCCCATTGCGGTACGAACGCGATGTAGTCGTACTTGCCGGGCAGCCCGCGCAGGCTCGCCAGCCTGGCCTCCCCGCGGTCGGTCACCATGCTGATCCCGTACGCCTTGCGATGGGGGATCTTCAGGAACTCCTCGGCCAGCCTCAGCTCGTCGAGGACCTGCAGCGTGGACGGATGGATCGTGTCGCCCCGGAAGTCACGCAGGAAGTCGCCGTGCTTCTCCAGCAGCGTGACCTCGACGCCTGCCCTGGCCAGGAGCAGCGCCAGCATTGCGCCGGCCGGCCCGCCCCCCGCTATTACACAGCTCATAATTCATCACCCGATGAGATTGTCTCACGCCATGGGAAAAGAGCAAGCCCCCGCAGCCATCCGACATGCCCGAGTCGCCGAAGTACATGCGTGAGCCGCCTCTCACAAAGGGAGTGGATGATGACGGACGACCTCCACACCCTCTCGGGCGCCTACGCCGTGCACGCACTGCCGTACGCCGAGTGGGTGCTGTACGAGGAGCACCTGCTGGCGTGCTCGGCCTGCTGGATGGAGGTCCGGAGGCTGCGGGAGACGGCGGCCAGGCTCGCCGAGGCGGTGGCCGAGCCGCCGCCCGCCACGCTCCGGCAGCGCCTGCTCGCCGCCGCCCACCAGCTGCGGCGGCCCGAGGAACGCCCGGAGCGGGGGTCAGGAGCGGTGCCCGACGACAGCCCGACCATCTGGCGGCCCCCGGCGTCACGCACGCCCGCAGCCCCACCTGTGGCCCCGCACGTACCCTCGTCCGTGTCCCCGTCCGTGTCCCCGTCCGTGTCCCCGTCCGCGTCCCCGTCCGCGCCGGAGGACTCGCCGACGCTCAGGATCCCGCCCGAGCCGGAGCGGCCCCCCGCGTTCAGGACCGCGCCGGAGCTCCCGGCGGCTCACGAGGGCGGCCGCGTCGTGCTCCTCAGGCGCCGCCGGGCCAGGGTGACGGCGGGCCTGGCGGCCGTGGCCGCGGCGGCCGCGGTCGCGCTCGGCGCCGTCGCCGTGGACGCCCGCCGCGACCTGAGCGACCTGACCGCCAGGAACGACGAGGTGATCGCCGTGCTGGCCGCGCCCGACGCCGAGACGGTACGTCAGCCCGCCACCTCCGGCGGCACCGGCACGGTCGTGATCTCCCGCGCCAGGGGACGCATGGTGTTCGCCTCGTCCGGCCTGGCCGAACTGCCCCGCTCCAAGGGCTACGAGCTGTGGCTGATGGGCCCGGACGGCCCCCGCCCCGCCGGGATGCTCGACCGGGCCGAGAGCGGCCTGACCGCACCGCTGCTGATCACGCCGGAGCGGGGGGACGACCGCGTGGCGCTCACGGTCGAGCCGGCGGCCGGTTCCGGCAGGCCCACGACCCAGCCGATCCTGCTGGCCGAGCTCCCCGAGGCCTGACACGCAGTTAGGGACTTGGTCACGCGCGTTTGATCGTAGATAGTGCAGGGCATGCGTATCTTCGCGGCCCTGGCGCTGGCCGCCGCACTGTTACCCGTGTTACCCGTGCCCGCGGCGGCCGCCGAGGCGGGCGCGGCAGCCGTGGTGCCCGTCCAGGTCACGGGCTCCCCGGCCAGGCGATTCAACCTGATCATCATGGGGGACGGCTACACCGAGCCGGAACAGGCCAAATTCCGGGCCGACGTGGACCGGCACCTCAACGTGATGTGGTCGATCGAGCCGTTCAAGACGTATCGCAACTACATCAACGTCTACCGCGTGGACATCGTCTCCGGCGAGTCGGGCATCAGCTGCGACCCCGGACTGGACTCGCCGAAGAAGGTCACCCCGCTCGGCATGGGCTTCTGGGGCCGCTGCAACCCCGGCAGCGTCCAGCGGCTGATCACCATGGACAACACCGCCGCCACCCGCTACGCCGACCTGGTCACCGGCACCTCCTCCGGCAACCGGCAGATCCTCGCGCTCGGCAACAGCGGCACGTACGGCGGCGCCGGCGGCTCGTACGCCACCGCCTCGGGCAGCAACAGCATGTCCGCCCTGATCAGCCCGCACGAGCTGGGCCACTCCCTGGGCGGCCTCCAGGACGAGTACGACTACTACCAGCGCGGCGTCCCCGGCGGCGCCTACCCCGGAGCCGAGCCGTCCAGCCCCCACCACACCCTGCTGACCGAGCAGCAGATGAAGGACCAGCAGAAGAAGTGGTGGCGCTGGCTGGGCGAGCCCAGCGAGTCGGGCGGCCCCATCGGCCGCTACGAGGGCGGCCTGTACTACACGACCGGCGTCTGGCGGCCCAGCCGACACTCGATGATGAAGACCCTCGGCTACGCCTACGACCAGGTCAGCCGCGAGGTCATGGTCCAGCGCATCACCGCCAAGACCATGGTCATCCAGGACGCCACGCCCAACCAGCAGCCCGTCGGCGCCGACCGGGTGCTGTGGGTCGAGCCGATGCGCCCCGTCGGCCACTCGCTGACGACCACCTGGAACGTGGACGGCAAGGACCTCGCGAGCCGCGAGGACGCCCTCGACCTGCGCACCCTCGGCCTCACTCCGGGCACGCACACCGTGACGGCCACCGTCTCGGACCCGACCGAGTTCGTCAGGGACCCGGCGATCAGGGCGGCCATCACCAAGTCCCGCACCTGGACGGTGGACACGTCGCTGACCACCCCGCCGGACGGCGCCGAGGCCGCGTTCGTCTCCGCCACCCCTGCCGACCGGCCGCTGGGCCGCGCCGACGTCGTGTACGTGGAGACCACCCATCCGGCCGCGACCGTGCCCGAGGTGACGTGGACCGTGGACGGCCGCCCGGCGGGCACCGGAACCGACCTCGACCTGGGCAGGCTGAACCTGCAACCGGGCACGCACACTCTCGTCGCCGCCCTCGGCGGCCAGACCCTCAACTGGCAGGTCGACGCGAGCCTGCCCGCCACCCGCTACGAGCTGTCCGAGCCGCTCGCCGCGGTCGGCGACGCCTACGTCTACAACGGCCCCTTCTCCATGCGGCTGGCGGGCGAGGACGACCGCGGCGGCTACGTGGTCTCGGAGTCCCGGGTGGACGGGGACGGCTGGTTCAACTACTTCGGCTGGCCCACCTCCTCGGAGCTGCCGTGGACGTTCAGCGAGGAGGGCACGGTCATCGACTCCCTCGTGTACGGGAAGCTGCCGCGCGGCCGGCACACGGTCGAATACCGCTCGATCGACGCCGCGGGCAACCAGGGCACGCCGAAGAGCTTCACCGTCACCACGATCGCCCCGCCGCCCGCCTGCACCCGCACGGTCACCGGCGTCTACCAGGGCGCCCTCGTCGCCGCCGACGGCGTCACCTGCCTCGACGGCGCCCAGATCAGCGGGCCCATCACGGTGAAGCCCGGAGCCTCGCTCGTGGTCAAGGGCGGCCGGATCGCCGGGACGCTGACCGCGGCGCAGCCCGCCGCCGTGCACCTGCTCAAGGCCTCCCTCACCGGCGCGCTCAACGTCAGCGGCGCCAAGGCGCTGACCATCGTGGGCGCCGACCTGCGCGGGGCCGTCCTGCTGGCCGGCAACACGGCGCCGATCCTGTCGGGCAGCACGATCAGCGGCGCGCTGCTGTGCACGGGTGACAAACCCGTCGACCTCGGCGTGCCCAACAAGGGCGCGCGTTCGTGCGTCCGGCTAGCCGCGGCCGCCAGGGGAGGCGCCTACGAGGCGGTCGAGCACCGCGGTAAGTGAGCCGAACGAGGCGTCGCGGAGCCTGGCGTACTCCTCCTCCGGATACTGCCGGGGTCCGTTCTCCACCAGCAGGATCAGGTAGAGGTAGGCGCGGTAGAGGTCGATGCGGGTGCGCGCCGCCGGGGTGAGCTCCAGCGGCGTCACCTCGCGGTAGCCCGCCAGCAGCGGGTCGTCCTCCGCCAGCTCGCCGAAGATCGTCGGCGTGACGAACTCGGCGAGCGGGTCGCCCCAGAAGGCCCGTTCGTGGTCGATGATGGCCTGGATCCGGGGCGGGCCGCTGACGTCGAGGAAGACGTTGCCCGGCCAGACGTCGAAGTGCACCAGCCGCGGCGTCGTCACCTCGTCGAGCACCGGCGACGCCGCCTCGATCAGCCCCATGATCTCCCCGGGGGAGCGCGGCAGCGGCGTCGGGTAGCGCTCGGTGTCGCCGACCAGCGCCCCCACCATCGCCAGGAACGCCTGCCGCCAGGTGGCGCCGACGATCCCGGCGTGCGGGTAGCCGAAGACCTCGCCGCTCACCGCGTTGAACCTGGCCAGGTGGCGGCCCAGCTCCCGGCGCAGCGCCTCCTCGCCCTCCGGCTTGACGTCGTTCCACGAGACCCCGTCGAGCGCGTCGAGCAGTAGGTAGTCGCCGCCCAGCACCGGGTCGTCGAACTCGGCGCGCAGCAGCGTCGCCACCGGCACGCCCGCCTGCGCCGCCAGCTCGTACGCGGCGGCCTCCATGCGCAGCAGGTTGCGCTCGTAGCTGAGCTGGTCGAGGTCGGGCGGCGGGGACAGCTTGAGCACCACCTCGCGTCCGTCGTCCAGCTTGAGCCGCCAGACGGCGTTGGCGTAGCCGTCGGTCAGCTCGGTGACGGCCACGACGCCCGTGCCCAGCGCGCGGCGGAGCAGGGCGTCGAGCTCGGCGTCGGATAAGCGGCGCTTGGTTCTACTGTCCACGGGAGCCTTTCACGCTGACTGCCGGCGTACCAGGTGGGTGTCGAGGATCACGACCGGCTGGCGCAGCTCCTCGCCGTTGATCCGGGCCACCAGCAGCTGCGCCATCTGCCGGCCCATCTGCTCGGTCGGCTGGTGGACGGTGGTCAGCGGCGGGTCGGCGTGCAGCGCGGCCTTGGAGTCGTCGAACCCGATCACCGCCACGTCCTCCGGGATCGCCCGCCCCGCCGCCTTGAGCACGCGCATCGCGCCCAGGGCCATCGGGTCGGACGCGGCAAACACCGCGTCGAGATCGGGATGGCTCGCCAGCAGCTGGGTCATCGCCGCCGAGCCGCTCTCCTCCGAGAAGTCGCCGTACACCACCAGCTCCGGCAGCCCGGCGGGCAACAGCGCGTCGCGATAGCCGGCCAGCCGGTCGACGCCCACGCCCATGTCCTGATGACCGGCGATGGTGGCGATGCGCGTGCGGCCGAGGCCCAGCAGGTGTTTGACCGCCTGCCGGGCCCCTGCCCGGTTGTCCATGTCGACGTAGCTGTAGGGGTCGAGCCCGACGGGCCGGCCGCCGAGCACGGTTGGCACGCCCATCTCCTCGAGCCGCCCCGGCAGCGGGTCGGCGCCGTGCAACGACAGCAGCAGCACGCCGTCGACGTGCTGCCCGGTCAGGTAGTGCTCCAGCCGGTCGTACTCCTCGGTGGTGCGGGCCATCGCCAGGATGAGCTGCAGCCCGGTCTCCGACAGCGCCGAGCCGATGCCGCGGATGGTGCCCGCGAAGAACGGGTCGTCGAACACCCGCAGCTGCGACTCGGACACCACCAGGGCCACCGCGTCGGTGCGGCGCGTCACCAGGGCGCGCGCCGCACGGTTGGGCACGTAGCCCAGCTCGCGGATGGCCAGCTCCACGGCCTCGCGGGCCTTGGCGCTGACGTTCGGCGAGCCGTTGATGACTCTAGACACCGTGCCCCGGCCCACCCCGGCCCGAGCCGCGACTGCCTCAAGAGTCGGTCGGTTCATGGCGCCTATTCTGCCGGATGATCTCCGAGTACCAGAGCGCGCTGTCCTTGATCAGCCGTTCCTGCGTCTCGAAGTCCACGCGCACCAGGCCGAACCGCTTGCCGTAGCCCCAGGCCCACTCGAAGTTGTCCATCAGTGACCAGGCGAAATAGCCCTCCAGGGGCACGCCGGCCTCGATGGCCGCCTTGCAGGCGCCGAGGTGCGCCTCCACGTACGCCTGCCGCTCCCGGTCGTGGATCCGGCCGTCCTCGAGCACGTCCTCGAAGGCGGCGCCGTTCTCGGAGACCACCATGGGGATCGGCGGGTACTCCCGCGCGATCCTCGTGAGCACCTCCACCAGGCCGCTCTCGTCGATCTCCCAGCCCATCGCGGTGACCGGGTAGCCGGCGCTGACGAACGACACGTGCTCGCTGCCCACCCACGGCGAGGCCGAGTCCGTGGGGGCCGCCGCCGCCGACTGCCTGCCGCCTGGTGCTCCCGAGACCGTGAAGCGGCTGTAGTAGTTGACGAGCAGCAGGTCGATGGGTGCGTTGATGGTCTTCATGTCGCCGGGCTCGATGAAGTCGATCTCGAGCGGCAGGTCGGCCAGCACGTCCTCCGGATAGCGGCCGGTGAGCAGCGCGTCCAGGAAGAACCTGTTCTGCAACCCGTCGATGCGCCGGGCGGCCTCCAGGTCCTCCGCGCTGTCGGTGGCGGGGGTGACCGCGTACAGGTTCACGCAGCCGCCGACGCGCCGGGCGTCCATCGCCTGGACGGCCAGCCCGTGCGCCAGGTTGAGGTGGTGCGCGCCCCTGATCGCGTTCTCCGGCTCCCGCCTGCCGGGGGCGTGCTCCCCCGAGGCGTAGCCGAGGAACGCGGCGCACCATGGCTCGTTGACGGTGCTGAAGGTGTGGATGTGGTCCTTCAGCGCCTCGTGCACGGCCGCGGCGTAGTCGGCGAAGTGGTAGGCCGTGTCGCGGTTGGGCCAGCCGCCCCTGTCCTCCAGCTCCTGGGGCAGGTCCCAGTGGTAGAGGGTGAGCCAGGGGTCGATGGAGTGCCGGCGGAGCTCGTCGGCGAGCCGCTTGTAGAAGTCCAGACCCTTCTGGTTGATCCGGCCGGAGCCGGTGGGCTGGATGCGGGGCCAGGAGACCGAGAAGCGGTAGGCCGACAGGCCCAGCTCCGCCATGATCCGGACGTCTTCCCGGTATCGGTGGTAATGGTCGATGGCCACGTCCGCGTTGTGGCCGTTGAGAATCCGGCCCGGCGTCCTGGTGAAGGTGTCCCAGATGGAGACGCCGCGCCCGTCCTCGTCGACCGCGCCCTCGATCTGGTACGCCGAGGTCGCCGCGCCCCACGTGAAGCCCGCAGGGAAGCGCAGCCCGGCACGCGTCTGTTCCTCTTGTGTCGTCACGCCTTGACCGCACCTTCCATGAGGCCGCCGACGATCTGGCGGCCGAATGCGACGAATACTGCGATGAGCGGAATGATGGACAACGCCGTTCCCGCGAAGATCAACGTGTAGTTCGTGGAGAACCTGGCGTTGAGCGAGGTGATCGCGATCTGCACGGTCGGGTTGTCCGGGGTCAGCACGATCAGCGGCCACATGAAGTCGTTCCACATGAGCATGAACGTGTTGATGCCGAGCACCGCCATGCCCGGACGTACGGCGGGCAGGACGACGTTCCACCAGATCCGCAGCGTGGCGGCGCCGTCCACCCGGGCGGCCTCGACCAGCTCCATCGGCACGGCCTGGCGGGTGTACTGCGTCATCAGGAACACGCCGAACCCGTTGAGCAGGTACGGGAGGATGACCGCCTTGAGCGTGCCGGTCCACTCCAGGCTCACCATGAGCCGGTAGAGGGGCACCACGCCCATCTGTTGCAACGGCACCGCCATCGTCAGCAGCACGAGCACCAGCAGCAGGTTCCTGCCCTTGAAGCTCAGGTTCGCGAAGGCGAAGCCGGCCAGCGTGGAGATGATCACCACGGAGACGGTGACGATGCTCGACACGATGAACGAGTTCGTCAGGCCCAGCAGGAACTTGGCGTCCTCGTTGTTGAGCACCGCGACGATGTTCTCGCCCAGGTTCCCGCCCGGCAGGAACGGCGGCGGCATCGCGACGGCGTCGGCGTTCGTACGGGAGGCGATGACGAGCATCCAGTACAGCGGGAACGCCGACAGCAGGACGGCCAGGGCCAGCATGAGCCGGGTGGCGAGGGTCGGGGAGAAGTTGTTCATCGGGTGCCCCCGATCCTGCGCACGAACAGGAAGTTGATCGCCGCTCCTATGAGGATGAGCAGGAACAGCAGCCAGGCGGCCGCCGCGGCGTAGCCGTAGTCGAACTCGCGGAAGCCCTGCTTGACGATGAACATGGCCACCGTCTGGAACTGTCCCTGCGAGCCGCCGTCGACGTTGCCGTTGTAGAACGTGGTCGGCTCGGAGAACAGCGTCAGGCCGCCGATCGTGGAGTTGAGCACCACGAAGATCATCGTCGGGCGCAGCATCGGCAGCGTGATCTGCCAGAACTGCCTGCGCCGCGACGCGCCGTCGATCGCGGCGGCCTCGTACAGGTCGCGGGGGATCGTCTGCATGCCGGCCAGGAAGATGATCGCGTTGTAGCCGGTCCAGCGCCAGTCGACCATGGTGGCGATGGCGATCCACGACGGGATGCGCTCGGCCCGCCAGTTCGTCTTGTCCACGCCGAACGAGCTCAGGATCCAGTTGACCAGGCCCCAGTCGCGGGCGTACAGCTGCGTGAACACCACCGCGACCGCGACCACCGACGTGACCAGCGGCAGCAGCACGCTCATGCGGATGGCCAGGCGGAGCTTCAGGCGCTTGTTCAGCGCGTTGGCCAGGAGCAGCGCGAGGATCATCTGGGGGACGGTGGCGAGGACGAACATGCCCACCGTGTTGACCACGGCGTTCCAGAAGTCCTCGTCCGCGAGCAGGGCGGTGTAGTTGCCCAGCCCGGTCCACTCCACGGTCCCGGCCAGGTCGTAGTCGTAGAGCGAGTAGTACAGGGTGAAGGCCAACGGGAACAGCCCGAAGGCGGCGAACAGCAGGAAATAAGGGGACACCAGGGCGTACGGCATCGCTTTGACGTCGAATCGTGAACGCCAGCGGTGGCCGGGCGGACGGGCGCGGCGATGGTTGTTCCGCGCCGCCCGCGGAAGGGTGTCGAGGCTCATAACGGAACCTTTCGGCAGCTTGTCGTCGGCAACACGCCCGGCCCGCTGCTCGCGGGCCGGGCGGGGAGACTAGCCCGCGGCCTTCACCGCGTCGTCGACCAGCTGCTGCCAGGCCTTGTCGTACGGGACGGAGCCGTCGTCCATGCCCTGGATGACGGACTCGATGGCGTTCTTGACCTGGGCGTGCTTCACGCCGAGGAAGACCGGCTGCAGGCTCGACGCGGACTTGGCGAAGATCTCACCGATGGGGGCGTCGTTGAAGAACTCGTTCTTCGCGCCCTGCACGGCCGGGTCCTGCTGGGCCTTCGTGTTGCTCGGCATGTTGCCGAAGTCCGTGAAGATGCTCGCCTCGGTCTGCGCGTTGGTCAGGAAGTCGGCGACCATCGCGGCTTCCTTCGGGTGCTTCGACTGCTTGGGCACGGCCAGCCAGGAGCCGCCCCAGTTGCCGCCGCCGCCCGGCACGCTGGCCACGTCCCACTTGCCCTTGCCGCCGTCGCCGGCGTTGCCGCTGACCACGCCGAGCATCCAGGACGGGCAGCCGACCGTGGCGAACGCGCCCTTCTGGGTGCCCGCCGCCCACTCGTCGGTGAAGTTGCGCAGCTTGGCGGTCAGGCCCTGCTGGCTCATCTTCGTGGCGAAGTCGAAGCCCGCCTTCACCGCCGGGTTCTTGTCGACGATGAGGTTGTTGTCCTTGTCGAAGTACGTCACGTTGCCGTTCTTGGCCGCCTCCTGGTAGAGGACGACCTGGTAGAGCGTGTTCGTGCCGTCGGCGAACTTGGTGTCCTTGACCTTCGACTGGAACGTCTTGGCGACGTTCATGAACTCGTCCCAGGTCGGCCAGAGCGCGCTGACCTTGTCACGCTCGGTCGGCAGCCCGGCCTTCTTGAACAGGTCCGTGCGGTAGCAGAGGCTCATGCCGCCGATGTCGGTGCCCAGGCCGAACAGCTTGCCGTCGGCCGTGACGCCGTTCTCCCACTTCCACGCCGGGAAGTCCGCCTTGCGGGACTCCAGGCCGTACTCCTTGAGGTCGGCCCACCATTCGGGGTGTGCCTTGGCCAGGCCCATGCCGCCCTCGTCGATGCCGACCACGTCGCCAGCGCCGTTGCCGGCCTGCAACCACTGGATCATCTGCGGCCAGTACTGCTGCTCGAACTGGTCGGTCAGGTGCTCTTCCTTGATCTGGATGTCCTTGTGCTCGGCGTTCCACTTCGTGATGGCGTTCTTGTAGCCGAAGTTGGTGCCGCCGCCAAAGGTCTGAACGCGGATGGTGACCGGCTCAGCCGCCGCGGAGGAGGCGGGAGCGCTGCTGGACCCCGTGGCGGTGCCGCCGCCGGAGCTGCAGGACGCGACGGTCAGCGCCGCCACGGCCAGGGCAGAGGCCGCGGCGAGACCGCCGCGACGCTTGCTGATCATCATGGGTGGACCCCTTCTCGGGTGAATGTTGGGGGAGTGCACCGCGGCTCGCGCTCCGCCGCGGTGGGAGTCTTTGGGAGCGCTCCCACAAAGGGTGCACTTACGTGGTCTGCACGTCAATCCACCGAAACGCAACCGTTACCAATGAGGCGGTTTGTCACTCTAGAACCGGATTTTTCGCGTTATACCTCGCAAAGGGCCGCTTGGGAGCGCTCCCACCACAAGAGGCATCTTTTGTGTCGCATCAAGGGCATGTCACCCGCACCCACCACGCTTTCTCCCGGTCACACCACCAGTGAGAACCCCCCGCCGGAAGCGTAGGACCCTCGGAGCGCGATCTCGCTGAAACGGGGACGCCGGTGGATCGTACGACGGGGCCGCGGAACGCCGGTACCGCTCGGCCGTTAGGGTCCGTCGTGATGATGACTTCTGCCTTGTCGGGCGCGCGGTGGTTGCTGCTGGACGAGTACACCGGAGAGGTGGGTGAGCCGGACGTCACGCTGGGCGTGTGCCACGACATCGACGGCCTCTTCGTGGACCCCGAGCCCGTCCCTCCGCCCGAGACCTTCACCCTGCTCGGTTGCGATCCTGCGGGTCCGCTGCTGGAGGCGCTGCGGCATTTGGGGACCGAGCGGGCATGGCTGCCCAGCATCGCCCTGACGCCCGTCCACCGGCCGGGGCACCGGCCCGCCAAGTGCCGGACGTACGAGCACGGGTGCACGTGCGAGGAGGAGCTCATCGACGTCACCGTGGTCGGCCGACGCCCGTCGGCCGCGCGGGATGGCCTGGTGGACCTCGACTTGCGCGGATATGTCCGGCTGTTTCCGGAGCACGGGTTGCCAGAGGTGAAGCCCGACGGGACGGGGTTCCGGCTGTCCGCGCTCGACAACGAGAAGCTCGGCGAGTGCCTGGACGTCGCCGGAGTCTTCCGCGTGCGCCCCGCCGCGCCCGTCCGGCCGGTGACGCTGATCGGATTCCGCCCTGAGGCGCCGCTGCCGCGGTTCGTCGAGGGGCAGAGGATCACGGCGTCTCTCATCGCCATCCAACGCGACGGACACATCGCTGGATGGGCCGGGATGCTGTCGGCCGCCGTCGTCTCCGCCCGGCCGTCGAGGTTGGGCGACGGTCTGCTGGACATCGCCTTGGACGGCGGGGTGGGGGAGCCGTGGCTGAGCGGCGCCCGTGAGATCTTCCAGATGTGGTACGATGGCGGCCCGGCCGAGCCCAACCTGTGGGCACGTTACGACCGGCTGCTGCGGCGCGAATGGCTGGGCGTGGCCGCCGGCCATCGTCCTCAGGGCCTGCCTGACAAGCCGGCCGACACGACGTATCACCTCGACGGCCGTCTCGTCACCGACATCGACGCCTTCTACTGCACCATCGGAGAGGCGATCAACGGTCCCGGCGGCTATTTCGGCTCGAACCTCGACGGCCTGCATGACTGCCTCTTCGGCGGATGGGGCGCCGCCAGGCCGTTCCGACTGGTCTGGCACCACTCCGACGTGGCTCGCCGGCATCTGGTCCCGGGTTACGACCGGCCCACCCACGACCCGCGGTGTTGGAGACCGAACGTCGAGCTGGACGACCTCCTGGAGATCTTCTCCGATCGTGGTGTCGAGGTCGAGCTCCGCTGACCCGCCTCTCGTCTTCCGAACCGACATGGCCTCACCACCGCTATGCGCGCTGTCTCCGATATTCAGAGCGCTTCGGGCGAGCAGGTGACGGTGACAGTCCTTCGATCCGGAACCGAAAGCTCAGGTCAAGCCTGAACGCGGCAGGCGGTTCGATCGGATGCGACTGACCCGGGCGGGTCGCTTCGCCGAGGCACTCAGCGGCACGTGAAAGCCGGGAAAGGTCGTGCAGGGGTGGTCCTTGGGTTACTTGACGATCTCCAGGATCGCCATCATGCCGGCGTCTTCGTGGTTGAGGATGTGGCAGTGCAGGACGGTCCTGCCGGTGTAGTTCTGGAAGTGCGTCCGGATGACGATCTGCCCCTTGGGAGGGACGCTTGCGGTGTCCTGCAAGCCATGCCCTTGATGGGGTCGCCCGTTGATGCTCATCAGTTGGAAATCATTGGTGTGGACGTGAAAGGAATGCTCTTCGTTGCTGTCGTTACGGACGATCCACTCCTCGACGGTGTTGAGCTTCGACCGGATGTCCACCCGATTCATGTCGAACTGCTTGCCGTTGATGTAGAACGCGGTGCCCGCCTTGTTCTCAGAGAACACGATGGTGCGCCGCGCGGCGATAGCGGCATGGCCCAGGTCCTCTGTCGGCGCGAACGTCGCGGGCAGAGCCGGCGGGTGCATCGCAGGGCCCTCTGAGACAACGGTCGCCAGCGTGGCTTGCGGGAACCGGTTGCCCGCGGGCCCGGTGCTGTACGGGAGCGTCCACAACTGGGCGTGCCCGGGCGGACCGCCTCGTACAAGCACGTCGAACCGGGAACCGGCCGCGAGCAGGAGCGAATCCGCCGTCCAGATCCGGTCGACGGGATTGGCGTCGTGCGCGATCACCTGGAACGGCTGTCCCTGCAGGCTGACCCGGTAGTAGATGTTGGCGCTGATGTTGGCCAGCCGCCAGAGTTGAATCTCGCCCGGGCGGATGTGGATGGTCGGGTTCAGCTGGCCGTTGACGGTCCGGTTGGTCGGCGCACTGATGTGGAGATCTTTGGTTTTGATCGCGTCGCCCTGCACCTGGAAATCTTTGAGCGCGATGACGTGCTCTTTGATGCGCAGACCCGGCGGCAGATAGCGCTTCAGCCCATCGACGACGATGATGCCCGACATTCCACCGGCGACCTGTTGTGCCGAGATCGGATGCGCGTGTGAGTGGTACCAGTAGGTGCCAGGCGCGAGATCGTCCGGGAACTGATATGAGTAGTGGAACGTCTGGCCTGGATGGATGTGGATGAAGACGTTGTCGGAGTGGCCTGCCGGTGACACGTGCAGGCCGTGCACGTGCAGATTGGTGTAAGGGCCCAGCCGGTTCTCCATCGCCAGTTCCAGCCTGTCTCCTGGCCGAATTCGCAGCGTGGGCGGCATGTACTGCCCGTTGTAGGTCAGCGCCGACAGTGTTCGGCCGGCCACCTCCACCCGCTTTTTCTCCACGACCAAATGGGCGCGCAGGACTCCGTGGTGACTCACCAACTGCGGCGGGTCGCGCAGCGGGACCCCTTCGGCTGCCAATGGCGGCGGCGGGCTGCCGGCGAGCCCACCCGCCGCGGCAGTGAAAACGAGAGTTCCGGCAGCAGCGAAGCCCGCCAGACCGGGTCGAAATCGCATTTACACCCCCCGATGTGCATGCCGTCCGTCCAGCGCAGCTTCCCGTGCCAGAGCCGCTTAATCCGAGGCCAAGCCGAAAGCCCACCCGCACCCAGCCGACGTCGTCACCACGCCAGTCCATGATCACCTCACCGCCCCACGCCGCCGGCCTGCCCACGGGGCGGAGGCGATCTGGTCGGCCAATCGACGCATGCTCGCCGCAGGCATCACCGTCCTGTACTGGGGCGTGCTGTCGGTGTTCGCCTTGCGGGGCATCCGCCGCCGACCCACGGTGCGCTCTGGCGTGTCACGGCCGTGACGGTACGCCGCCCCAGGGCAGCACGCCTGGGCTTTGCGTGTTGAGTGTCGGGGTCAACCGGACGGGTGGTACCGCCGACCACTGCGGCGGCCGCCGGTGCGGTGGCCGCTCTGGACTGCACGGCCGTCCGGTCGGGTCCGGTTCACGATCCGATGATCGTGCTGTTCCGCAGCGACGCCGACGCCGAGACATGGGTGGAGTCGTATTGGTGGGCCCTGCCTGGACCTACACAGGTCAGTCCGTGGCCATGACCGCCGAGGCTTGGACGCCACAGCCGCTGTACGCCTGGTGGCAGGGCCTTTCACTGCTGAGCGACTGAGCCGGCCAGACTGTGTTGAGCAGGAGTCACTGTCGCAGTTCACCCAGTCGGGATCGTGCCAGCCTGAGACCTTTGCATAAGCACAGATGGGCGGCATATCCGTTGGATCCTGCGCCATTACTACCGGGACCCCTGAACGTGGCAGGCGGTGGCGCGTTCCCGGAGGAGGGTGCGTTCGCGGGCGTTGCGGGTCATGTCCGCCGCCCTTTCGAACTCGGTCCGGGCCTCTTCCCTCCGGCCCAGCTTGAAGAGCAGGTCTCCTCGTACGCTCGGCAGCAGGTGGTAGTCCTTGAGGGACGGCTCGTCGGCGATCTGGTCGAGGAGCTGGAGGCCGACCGCGGGGCCGTAGGCCATGGAGAGGGCGACGGCCCGGTTGAGCTCGACGATGGGGGAGCGGGACAGCTTGGCCAGCGCCTCGTACAGGCTCGCGATGCGTACCCAGTCGGTGTCCTCCGGGTTGAGGGCTCGCGCGTGGCAGGCGGCGATGGCGGCCTGGAGGGTGTACGGGCCGAGCGTGCCGTCCCCCAGCTTCTCGGCCTGGTCCAGGGCGGTGAGGCCGCGCCGGATGAGGAGGCGGTCCCAGCGGGCGCGGTTCTGGTCAAGGAGGAGGATGGGCTCGCCGGACGGGCTCACCCGGGCCGCCGACCTGGACGCCTGGATCTCCATGAGGGCGACCAGGCCGTGCACCTCCGGCTCCTTGGGCATCAGGCCGGCCAGGACCCGGCCCAGCCGGAGCGCGTCCTCGCACAGGGCGGGACGCATCCAGTCGTCGCCGGCCGTCGCCGAATAGCCCTCGTTGAAGATCAGGTAGATGACCTCCAGGACCGATTCCAGGCGCGCCGACAGCTCGGTGGCCTGGGGGACCTCGAAGGGGATCTTCTTGTCGGCCAGGGTTCGCTTGGCGCGGACGATCCGCTGCGCCACCGTGGACTCCGGGACCAGGAACGCCCGGGCGATCTCGTCGGTGGTCAGGCCGCCGAGTACGCGGAGCGTGAGGGCCACCCGGGCCTCCACGGAGAGCGCCGGGTGGCACGCCGTGAACACCAGCCGCAGGAGGTCGTCCTCGATCTCGTCCACCTCGGGCAGGTCCTCGTCCGTGTCGAGGCGGTGGCCGAGCTCGATCAGGTTACGTTCGAGGCGTTCGTTCCTGCGGATCAGGTCGATGGCGCGGCGCTTCGACACCGTCATCAGCCAGGCGCCGGGGTTGCGGGGCACGCCGGACTCCGGCCACTGCTCCAGGGCGGCGACCAGCGCGTCCTGGGCCAGCTCCTCGGCCAGGCCGACGTCGCGCACCAGCCCGGCGAGCCCGGCGATGAGCCGGGCCGCCTCGATCCGCCACACCGCCTCGATGGCCCGATGGGTCTCCGTCCCACGGCGGGGGGTGGCCTGGGTTCGGGCCTGGTCGTCGGTGTCGGAAGCCATCACCGGCCCATGAGAGCAGCACGAAGGCGCCGATGGCAACCCGCGTCCCGTCATGTGTCCCAGGGGGCGGTTAGGGTCGGGGCGGGCGCGTGCGGGTCAGGGGTTGGGCGTGTCGACGCCGAGGCGGTCGCGTAGTGCTTGTTCGCGGTCCCGCTCGTCCGCGGGCAGCGAATCGTCCGGTACGTCCGAAGCGTCGAACACCCGCCACACGTCCAGCCCGATCCCGTCGTACCCCGGCGGCACCGGTACGCGCATCGCCCATTCGATCGCCTCTTCCCGGGACTTGACCTGGATCAGCCAGAAGCCGGCGATGAGCTCCTTGGCCTCGGCGAAGGGGCCGTCGATCACGGTCGCCTTGCCGCCGCTGTACGCGATCTGGGCCCCCTGCGAGCTCGGGTAGAGCCCTTCGGCCGCCAGCAGCACGCCCGCCTTGGTCAGCGCCTCGTTGTAAGCGTGCATGTTGTCCACGACCTCCTGGCTGGGCAGCGCCCCGGCCTCGGTCTCCGCGTTGGCCTTGCCGACGATCATGAATTTCATGGGTGTCTCTCTTTCGTCCGGTTCGAGCTCTCGTCGAACGCGTCGAACGGCGACAGGCGGGATCGACACGTACGCGGGAGATTCATTGCGCGAACAGCCGGGCAGCGATGCCGTCCAGAACGTACTCGAGCCCGGTCTCGAACTGCCAGTCCGGCCGGTCCTTGTGCCTGCCCTCGTAGATGTACTGCCGGAAGCCGGGGTAGCGGCCGGTGTCGAGGAGGTACGTGAGCTGTGGGGCCATGCTGAGGTAGACCTGCTGCTCGCTGGACCAGCCCTGACCCGCCATGAGCCGGCGCATCGCGATCTCGGCGCCGGTGACTCCCTGCGTGAAGGAGCCGACGGTGTTGACGACGGCCAGCTTGGTGTCGGCGTCCAGGTCCAGGCCGTCGACGGCGCGCAGCGAGCGTTCCGCCACCGCCAGGCGGTTGGGGGTGACGGCGAGCAGCGCGCTCGGCGGGAGCTGGGCGAGCCAGAGGTGCTTCAGCACCAGCTCGCGCGTCCTGACGGCGATCTCCCGCAGCGTCTCGCGCCATCCCGCCGTCTCGCCGGGCAGCTCCAGCTCGCCGTAGACGTGGTCGGCCATCAGCTCCAGCAGCTCGTCCTTGCCCGACACGTACCGGTACGCGGCCATCGGGGCGACGCCCAGCTCGGTGGCCAGCCGCCGCATGGTGATGGCGTCGAGGCCCTCCGCGTCCGCGACGCCCACGGCGGCGGTGGCGATGCGGTGCGGGGACAGGGTCTGGCGGGGGGCGGGCGCCGGGCGCTCGAGGCGGGCCCACAGCGGGGGCCTGTCATTGGGCTTGCGCGGGGCAGCCATGGATCGCCCTCCTCTCGACGAGTTGGTGTACAACGTATCAGTAGTAGACGACGTACACGCTGATCTACAATGTAAAGGCGCCGAGCTGGTCGAGAAAAGCGCGTGCGGTCGGGGCGCAGTCGTCCGCCGACGGAACGGCCAGGGCCTCCGCGCTCGCCCGGCCGGCCACCGAGGCGGAGCCGGCCGATTACCTTGATCCGTGGAACGACCCGCGGGTGGGCCGGTCGTGGATGGCGCTGGCGGGCGCGGCCGACAGCCGTTACACGCTGGACCTGGTGCCCGCGCTCAAGGCCGATGGGACGCCGAAGCTGCTGGTGTGGGGGGGAGGACGACACGTTCCAGGAGGTCCGGTACGCCGAGCGCTTCGCCGCCGAGGTGCCGAACACGACGCTGGTGCGCGTTCCCGGGGCGGGGCACATCCCGATGGAGAACGATCCGGCCGGGGTCACCCGGGCGCTGGCGGAGTTCTTTCTCGGCTGAGACCATTGCGGGCGACGAGGGCGACGGTGGTGAGCAGGGCCAGGGCGATCGCCAGGGCGGGTGCGGGGCCGGTCGTGAGGTGGAGGGTGGCGCCGGTCAGGGCGCCGAGGAACATCGCGGCAATGGAGGCGGATCGGCGCAGGGCGGCCCGGCCCGGCGTGTCGGCGGCCAGGCCCGTGAGGGTCGTGGTGAGGACGTTGGTGACCAGGTCGGGTACGCCGAGCGCCCGTACGGATGCGTTCTGCAGGCCCATGCCGTACGCGAGCAGCGCGATGAGGGCCGCCTGGGCCCAGGTCGTGCGGTGCCCGGCCGTGAGGGCGACGGCGAGGGCGGCGGCGACGAGGAGCGCGTGTACGGCGGTGGCGGCGGCGAACGCCCGTCGCGCGTTCGCGGTGTGCCTGATCACCCGGCCGGCGCTCCAGGCGCCGGCTCCGAAGGCGACGAGGGCCGCCGGGGAGGGCCATTTGGACATATGGGCCTCCCCGGCCAGGGCGAAGCTGAGGAAGACGATGTTGCCGGTCATGTTGGCGACGAAGACGCGGCCCAGGCCGAGGAAGCTGACGGCGTCCACGAGGCCGGTGACGCAGGCCAGGAGGATCAGCAGGGCGGGCAGGACGCCGTGCGGGTTGGCGCCGCGCGGGAAGAGCCCGTCGGCGACCCGTCGCAGCCCACTCCGGACCAGCCTTCCGGGACGTCTGCGCGCGGCTGGCATGGTGGGCGGCTCCTTGGCGAGGTCGCGGGTGGTTCGCCTCGGGTCTTCCCCGGTGGCGGGCCGCCGCACTCGCGGGGGTGAAACGCGACGGCCGGACGGCACCGGCCGCCGGGTTCCGCTCGGCACCCCGCCGCACCTGCGGGGCGAAACGCGACGAGCGCGCATCCCGTTGCGGGACGCGCGCTCGTTCGGCGCTGGGGGAAGGCCGGCCAGGAGGTGCCTTGGGGGAGTCCAGCCTGGAGGGGGACGGTCCGGTCAGGAACGGTACTGGGGGTAGCCGTAGCCGACGACCTGGGACTTGGGACGGACGCGCTCCTCGACCTTGCCGTTGCCGGTGTTGCCCTCGACGGTCGAGATGGTGCCGTCGCCGTTGTCCTTCTCGACGAACCCGACGTGCTTGATGTCGTCGAGGTTCTTGCTGCCGCTCCACGAGAAGTACACGATGGCGCCGGGCTTGGCCTCGGTGCCGAAGCGGTGGTTGGCCTGGAACCACTTGGCGTGGGCGACGGTCCAGGCGTCCCAGCCGATCTGCGAGCGGGCGCCGGTCTGCTCGCCGACCCAGGAGACGAACATCGCGCACCAGGCGGCGTTCAGGTAGTCGGCGCGGCTGCCGCCGTCACGGGCGATGGTCTCCGCGGCGCGCTGCGAGTTGGCGTACCAGCGCTGGAACTTGGTGCCGCCGCCGGCCGCGTTCTCGGTGATGCCGACCTGGGACTTGGCGAGCGCCAGGACCTGGCCGGCGGTGACGCTGACCTTGGTCTCGCGCGAGCGCTCGGCGTGGTCGGCGACGGTGGCGGTGCCGGCGACGGTGTCGATCGGCTGCTTGTCTGCTGCGGTGGCGCTGGTCATGTGGGCGCCGAACGCGGTTCCGAGGATGGTGGCGCCGAGAAGGGCGCGGGCGATGTTGGTCTTCGCAGCAGAGGTAAAGCGGATGTTGGCCATCGAGGGGGTTTACTCCTTGCTTCCATGCCGCTTACCGGGTTAGCTGACGGGTTCGGACGTGGAAGCTGCCCTACGGCACCGAAGTGCCGATTCACCCCAAAGGACGTGGGTCCCCGGTTCCGCCCGAGGGCGGATTCAGCGGTCACAGGACGTTCCTGTGATGTGTCGTGCGATGGTCGGACAAGTCCGGACAAACCGGACGTATGTCTCAAGAATGCCTCAAACGTAATGCATAAGGCAAGAGCGTTACAAATCGATAAAGGCCCAGCTAGGCGACCTGCCTGCGAGCCTCGGCCAGAAGCCCCATCATGGCAAGGGATTCGTCGAGCGGCATGATCGAACTTTCGGTCCTGCCTTCGGCCGTCGCGGCCCGGACCTCACGGAGCTCCCCGGCGTACCCGTTGTCCGCCGGATCGAGGATGTACTCCTCCGGCTCCATGGAGGGCCCGGACAGCAGAATCCGCGGCGTAGCCCAGAACGGTGCCTGGAGGTCCGCCCGCATCTGAGTCCCTACAACACTGGCATGGTTCGGGTAATTCCCGAGCAACGAAGTCTCCACGAGAGCCTTCCTGCCACCGGGGTAGAGCAGCACGCCGCCGGCCTCCGCGTCGACGCCGTTGGGCGCCAGAGTGCCGGTGATCCGCAGGTCGGAGGGCATGCCGAGGATCAGCTGGGCCAGCCCGAACGGGTAGATCCCCAGGTCCAGGAGCGCCCCGCCGCCGAGCTCCGGCGCCCACAGCCGGTGCTCCGGGTCGTAGGGCTTGGCGAAGCCGAAGGAGGCGTGCACCGAGCGGAGGTCGCCGAAGCGCTCGTCGGCCGCGATCTTCTGGACGAGCGGGTTGAACCGCATCCACATCGCTTCCATCAGGAACACGCCCGCCTCGCGCGCCAGGCGTACCATCTTCTCCGCGTCGTCCACGGTGGCGGCCAGCGGCTTCTCGCACAGCACGGCCTTGCCCGCGGCGATGGCGACCTCGGCCACCTCCAGGTGCTGGGCGTGCGGCGTCGCCACGTAGATCGCGTCCACGGCCGGGTCGGCGCAGAGCCGCTCATAGGAGTCGTACGCGGACTCCGCCCCCAGCGTGGCGGCCAGCGCCTGCGCCCGCCCCAGGTTCCTCGACCCGACGGCGGCCACCCGCATGCCCGGTTCGGCCGCGATGGCCGCCCCGACGGTCCGCGCGATATTCCCTGTCGCCGCTATGCCCCACGCAAAATCCCGCACGCGGGAGATCGTAGACGAGTCAGGTCATGTTGAACGTGTCGGGGTCGGGTCCGATCCGCTGGCCCCTGTTCATCGCGCCGATGGCGGCCATGTCCTCGGCGTCGAGGATGAAGTCGAAGACGCCGATGTTCTCGGCGATGCGCGCCGGGGTGACCGACTTGGGGATCGCGACGTGGCCGAGCTGCAGGTGCCAGCGGAGCACGATCTGCGCGGGCGTCTTGCCGCACTTGTCCGACAGCTTGGCCAGCGCGGGGTCGTTCAGCAGGCCCTGGCCCTGGCCGAGCGGGCTCCACGCCTCGGTGAGGATGCCGTTGGCCTCGTGGAAGGCGCGCAGCTCGCGCTGCTGGAGGTACGGGTGCAGCTCGATCTGGTTGATGGAAGGCACGAGGTCGGTCTCGTTCATGAGGCGGGTGAGGTGGGCGATGCTGAAGTTGGAGGTGCCGATGGCCTTGGCGCGCCCGTCACGGTAGATCTTCTCGATCGCCTTCCACGCCTGCACGTACTTGTCCTGCTGCGGCACCGGCCAGTGGATGAGGAAAAGGTCGATGTAGTCGAGGCCGAGCCGGGCCAGGGACTCGTCGAAGGCCGCCTCCGCGCGGCCGTGGTCGGCGTTCCACAGCTTGGTGGTCACGAACAGCTTCCGGCGCGGCAGCTCACTTTCGCGTACGGCCTGCCCCACGCCTTCTTCGTTGCCGTACGCGGCGGCGGTGTCCACGTGCCGGTAACCGGCCTTGAGCGCGGTCGTGACGGCCCGCGCGGCCTCGTCGGCGGGCACCTGCCAGACGCCGTAGCCGAGCTGCGGGATCTGCACGCCGTCGGTGTTGAGCATGAGCGAGTTCATACTCTCCATTGTTCACGTCGCGTTTCTGGTGGCTTAAGGCGGCGGGGCTAGCTTGAAGCGGTCGTGAACGGGCCATCACCCGGCTGGGAGGACAGGAGTGGTCGAACAGGCGTCGGCCTGGGTGGAGTCACCGCTCCAGATGCTGTGCGCCGTCGAGGCCCATTACGCGGGCGTGCTCGGCCCCGAGACGGTGGTCGTGCCGCGCGCCGGTCTGAGGCCGTTGAAGGCCACGCGTCGGGAGCTGAGGTCTCTTGGGCTGCCCGACGGCCTGGAGCTGGCGGAGCCGCGTGAGCGCATGCCCAGGCGCGTGCAGGCCGTCGGTGACGCCTTCTCCGGCAGGGTGCAGATGCGCTGGCTCACCTCGCGTCCCGGACGCATCGTCATCGTGGACGACGGGCTGGCCACGCTCCGGCTGCTGGAGCTGCTGGCCGCGGGGCCGTACCGGCCGCTGCTGCGGGCCAGGGCCCAGCCGACCAAGCTGCGCTCCGTGCTGGGCCTGGCGGCCGCGCTGCGGCTGCGCCTGAGCGACGTGTCGGTCTTCACCGCCCTGCCCGTGGACGAGGCCCTGGCGGACGGCGTCCGGCGGGCCGGGATCAACCTGGTACGCCACCAGTTCGACTGGCTGCGCGCCCAGCCGCCCAGCGCGGAGGGGCCCGCGGAGCGCACGGTCGTCCTCGGCACCTCGCTCGTCCGCAACGGGCTCGTGCACCGCGACCACTACCTGCGCTGGCTGACGGACCTGGCGGCCCAGGAGCCGCTCGCGTACTACCCGCACCGCCGCGAGGACCCCGTGGACGTGGCCCTGATCAGGGAGCGCCCCGGCATCACCGTGCACGACGTGGGCGCGCCGGCCGAGCTGACGCTGCGCGGCCTGGACGCGGGCCAGCGCGTGCTCAGCCTGCCCTCGACCGCGATCACCTCGCTGCGGGTGCTGCTCAGCCCGCGCGGTGTCGCCGTGGAGCCCGTGGACGTTCCTGACGACTGGTGGACCAGCAGGGCGGCCCCCGCCCTTCGCTCGCATCTGACAGGAGTGTCCGGTTGAAAGTGTTGGCGGTCGCCGACTCCGACTCGTATCTGAAGTGGGCGGCCTGCCTGCTCGGCGACCTTCCCCCCGGCGGCACGGCGGAGCTCGTGGTGGTGCGCACGCCGATCGCGCCCTCGCCGGAGCAGATCGCCGCCGCCGTGGGCGGTCTGGAGCCGCCGCCGGTGGTCTCGGCGCGGTCCGTGCGGCGGCTGGCCGAGCGCATCCGCCCGGACGTGGTGCTGGTGGCCTGCACGGGCCCGGTGGTGGACGTGCTGGTGGCCGACGTGCTCGGCGACCTGCGGCCGCGGCCGGTGTTCGTGAGCGGGCTGCCGGGCATCTCGGTGCCGGCGACGGAGAAGGCGTGGTTGTTCCGCAGCGGGTGCGACCTGTTCGTGGTGCACAGCGAGCGTGAGGTGGCCGAGTTCTCCGAGATCGCCGGCCGGCTCGGCGGGGGAGGGGCGGTGGGGCTGGCGAGGCTGCCGTTCCTGCGCTCCGACGTGGTCGCCGGGGGCGGGAACCGGGTCGTGTTCGCCACCCAGGCCAAGGTGCCGCGGGAGCGCCAGGACCGCGAGCGGATCCTGCTGGCGCTGGCCGAGCTGGCCCGGCTGCGGCCAGAGCTGGACGTGGTGGTCAAGCTGCGGGCTCTCGAGGACGAGCGGCAGACGCACAACGAGCGCCACCACTACCAGCGGCTGTGGCGGGAGATGGGCGAGCCGGGGCGGGTGGAGTTCGCGGCGGGGTCGATGCACGACCAGCTCGAACGGGCGGCCGGGTTCGTCACGGTGAGCTCGACGGCGGCGCTGGAGGCGATCGCGCTGGGCGTGCCGTCGCTGGTGCTGGAGGACTTCGGCGTGAGCGCCGAGATGATCAACCTGGTGTTCGAGGGCAGCGGGCTGCTGGGCACGCTCGACGACCTGGCGAAGGGTGGCTTCCGGGCGGCCGCTCCCGAGTGGTGCGAGGCCAACTACTTCCACCCGCCGGCGCACAACGACTGGGCCGGGCGGCTGGCCGGGCTGGTGGCGGGCGGGTCGCGCGTACCGGCTCGATCGCTGCTGGACGGGCCGGAGCACGCGGCGGCGCGGCGGCGGGCCAGGCTGCGGGTGGAGGTGCATCCCTCGATGCTGCGGGCCGGCTACCGGGCCAAGCGCCGCATGCGCCGCTACCTCAAGGCCCTCGGCTGACCACCGCCCTCCCGATGCGGCGAGCACACCGCCCCACCTGAACGGCACGCCCGTCCCTCCGAGGGACCGCCGGGGGCGCGGCTCACGCGCGCCTGTTTCCCCGAAGGACCGCCTGGGGCGCGGCTATTCGCGCTCCTTCCCCACGAAAGGACCGCAACCCCGGACGGCGGGAGAGGGTCCCTCCCGTCGCCCAGGGTTGCGGTCCCCTGGGAAGCGGGGGCCGAGGTCTCGCCACCGGTCCCGCGACGAAAGGCCGCAACCCCGGTGTCGGGGTTGCGGCCTTTCGGGGGAGAGGTGTCAGATCGCCGAGCGGATCTTCCGGCGCAGCCGGGTGAGTGCCGTGGGGCGGGTCACCAGGCCGAGGGTCTCCAGGCGCTTGCGCTTGAAGTAGCGGGCGTCGAACTCGATGCTCGCCGGCCGCAGCTCCGGGTACGTCTCGGCCTGCATGCAGTAGCCCACCGCCCGGACGAGCCCGCGCAGGTCCACCGCCGTCGGGTGCTCGATGCCGCCGTCCGGTGACAGCCGGGGCAGCAGCGCGTCCACGATCGTGACCGGGATCCGGTTGCTGTTCTCGTACGGCGCCAGCCGGTCGAGCACCAGCTCCGTGCCGTACGCGGCCACCTGCAGCCCGAAGTAGCGCTGCGCGGTCAGCAGCCCGGTCGAGAAGCAGCCCACGACCAGTTCGGGCCGCAGCGCCGCGAAGCACACCTCGGCGGGCACGCTCTCGGAGGCCACCGACAGCCGCACGCCCAGGGGCTCGGCCGCGGCCCGCAGGAGCTGGGCGTGACGCCGCCCGGCGGCGGGGTGCGGCTTGAAGACGATGTCGGTGTAGCCGCGCGCGGCCAGGGCCTTGAGCATCGTCTCGTGCAGCGCCGCCTCCTCCTCCGGGGTGACGATCTCCAGGGCCGACAGGTACTGGCCGAGGATCATCGCCTGCCCGGGCAGCATGTCGGGGGCGGTGGCGGTGACCTCGTGCACGACCGACATGAACCGCTCGTCCGGCAGGATCGAGGGGGCGACGTCGTACTCGCTGAGCAGCAGCGGGGTCAGGCCCGGCACGAGGTCCAGGTGGAACAGGCGGCCGATGCGGCGGTGGATCTCCGCCGGCAGCGGGTCGCGGGTGGGGCCGTAGCTCATCAGGCCGTCGGAGTAGACGGTGATGGGGCAGTCGCGCACCAGCCCGGCGATGGTCCGGGCCGGGGGCACCGCGATGGACTCCAGCACCAGCTCCTCGACCCCGTCCAGGCCCCAGACGGAGCGGATGAGGCGCTCCATCATCGGCACCTCGATGACGCGGGCGCGCCAGTCGGAGGGGTGCAGCGGCGCGATGAGGTCGTTCCACGAGTGCACCGCGTCGAAGCGTGAGCGCAGCACGGCGAAGCCGGGCGTCTTGTCGAGCGGCGTCGACACCTCGGGGATGGCCGCGTTGTTCGACACGATCAGGACGCGGCGTCCGTCGCCGAAGCGGCCGTCGTCGATGGCGGCGGCCAGCGACATCGCCCCGAACAGCGTCGAGGCGTAGAAGACCTTCACTATGTCTCCTCCCGGTCGCGGCGGACCCGGACGTGCGGGCTGGGCGGCAGGTCGGGCACCAGGGCCCGCAGCGTGGTCTCGCGTTCGACGGACATGCGCGCCACCGATTCCGACACGATCTCGGGGGGCAGCGCGCGTACCATGTGCGCGCCGCGCTCCTCGAAGCGCGAGCGCAGCGCCGGCGTGAACCGGTCGGCGATCTCCAGGTGGTGGGCCAGGAGCGCGCAGAAGTTCCGCACCGCCTTGGGCATGAACTCCGGCTCCAGGTCCTTGAACACCAGGTCGAACGCGTCGAAGAAGTGCAGCTGGCGTTCGTCGCCGACCTGGGTCAGCGACCCGGACACCAGCCGGCGGTAGAACACCCCGGCCAGCGACACCACCGCGAACGTGGCGGCCTCCCGGTGCAGGCGCCAGATCCACGGCCGGTCCTCGGCGGTGTGCAGGGAGCCGGGGAAGTGCAGCAGGTCGCGAAGGGAGCGCCGGTAGATCCCGGCCCACGCGTACGGGTAGTCGACCATGGTCCGCACGCCGGCGGGCAGGATCGCCTCCCGTGGGTCGAGCACCACGCCCCTCCGCGCCATGGGGGCGCGGTGCACGACCCGTTTGCGGCCCTCGACCTGCACGTGGTCGGCGCGTACGAAGTCGCAGCCGAGCCCGTCGATCGCCTCGACGAGCCGTGCCAGGTAGCCCGGGGCGAGCCAGTCGTCGGCGTCCATGAACGTGACATACCGGCCGGAGGCGGCCGACAGGCCCGTGTTGCGGGCGTCGGCCAGCCCGACGGGGGCCGGGTTGCGCAGCATGGTCAGCCCGGGCAGGTCGCGGGTGAAGTCGTCGACGATGTCCGCGGTGGCGTCCGTGGACCCGTCGTTGACGACGATGAACTCGAAGTCGTGCCGGGCGTTGCGGCAGAGCGACGACAGTGTGTCGGCGATGTACTTCTCGCCGTTCAGCACCGGCACGACGACCGAGAGAGTGATCAAGAGTGGTTTCTCCAGAGTGCGGACGAGGTCAGACGGTCACCCGGCGCAGGCGGGCCTTGGGGGCCTCCTCGCCGGGGAAGACGCGCTTGACGCCGTCGCCCATGGCCTGCTCGATGATGCGGATGTCACGGACGAGGTGCTCGAGGCCGGCCGGCTCCAGCGAGGCGGCGTGGTCGGAGCCCCACATGGTCCGGTCGAGCGTGATGTGCCGCTCCACCGTGACCGCGCCGAGCGTGACCGCGGCCAGGGAGATCTGCAGGCCGCGCTCGTGGCCGGAGTAGCCGACGGGCACGCCGTAGCGCTCCTTGAGCGTGGTGATCGTGCGCAGGTTCGCCTCTTCCGGCGGCAGCGGGTACGTGGACGTCGCGTGCATCATGATCAGCTTGTCGGTGCCGAGGATCTCGACGGCCGCGTCGATCTCCGACAGCGTGGACATGCCGGTGGACAGGATGATCGGCTTGCCGGTGGCGGCCAGGACCCGCAGCAGCTCGTGGTCGGCGACGCTGGCCGAGGCCACCTTGTGGACGAGGACGTCCATCTCCTCCAGGAACTCCACGGAGGGCACGTCCCACGGCGAGGCGAACCAGTGCAGGCCGCGCTCGTCGCAGTATTTCGCGATCTGCCGGTACTCGTCGTAGCCGAACTCGGTCCGCTCCTTGTACTCCAGGTACGTCATCTCGCCCCACGGCGTCTGCCTGATCTGGCCCTTCTGCTCCTCGGGCACGCAGATCGCGGGGGTGCGCTTCTGGAACTTGACCGCCTGGCAACCGGCCTCGGCCGCCACGTCGATGAGGCGGCGGGCGATGTCGATGTCGCCGTTGTGGTTGATGCCGATCTCGCCGATCACGTACACGGGCTCGCCGTCGCCGACCAGGACGTCGCCGATCGCGACGGGGCCGAGCCTGGGCCGCGTGCGGACCTCGGCCGCGGGCGGCTCGGGGCGGGCGGCCACGACGCGGTCGCACAGCTCGCGCACGGCGCCGGACCCGCCGGCCCTGGTCAGCACGACCCTGGCGGCGGCGCGCACGCGCGGGTGGGCGTCGGGGGTGGCGATGGCCCAGCCGACCTCGGCCATCGGGCCCAGGTCGTTGACGTCGTTGCCGACGTAGGCGACGCGGGCCGGGTCGAGGCCCTCGATGGTCAGCCAGTCGCGCAGCACGGTCCGCTTCTCGGCCAGGCCCTGCAGCACGGGGACGCCGAGCTTGCGGGCGCGGGCGGCCACCACCGGGTTGTGCTCGGTGGACATGACCAGCACCTTCACCCCGGACCGCTTCAGCAGCGCGATGCCCATCCCGTCGGAGCGGCTGACGAGCACCATCTCGCGGCCGTCGGAGTCGACGTAGGCGCGGTCGTCGGTGTGCACGCCGTCGAAGTCGGTGATGACGGCGTCCACGTCGATCGGCTCGGGCTCGTCGATGAACGGGGCGAGCGCGCGCACCAGCTCGAGGTCATCCGGGTTGTCGATCTCGACGGCGTGCTTGGGCGACACCGGCTGGACGGCGACCTGGCCGAAGAAGCGGTGGCCGTGCTCGCGCAGGCCGGAGGTGCGCATGACGTAGAAGGCGCCGTTCTCGCGGAACTCGGGGTCGCGGTCCTGGCGGCGCTGCCGGACGGCGGGGTCGTGGTTGATGCCGCCTCCGGCGGCGGTCCACAGGAACTCGTGCGTGGGCAGCCCCGACACGACCGAGTCGGCCTCCCCGTCCAGCACCTTGCGCACGGCCTCGGACAGGCTCTCCGGGTCGATGAACGCGCTGGTGCACTGCACCAGCACGACGACCTCGGGGTCCTCGCCGAGGGTGTCGAGCGCGTGCAGCACCGCCGACTCGCTGGAGGCGGTCGCGCCGCTCAGCTCCTCGGGCCGGTCCACGACGATCGCCCCCGCCTCACGGGCGGTCTCGGCGATGTCCGCGTGGTCGGTGCTGACCACGACCTGGTCCACGAGCTCGGCCCGCTGGGCGGCCCGTACCGCTCGGGTGACCAGCGGGATGCCGCCGACCAGGGCGAGGTTCTTCAGGGGTACGCCCGCCGAACCTCCGCGGGCGGGAACTACGGCCAGGACTCGCAAGATCTGTCTCCTCAGTGCATCGGACTGCACCAGAAGCTAGAGCCCCGGATTGAACGGCCAGCGTCACCATCATTAACTTTCCATGGGGATCCGGTAGAGGAGTTCTGGCCGGCCGACTCCTCCGTATTGCGGGATGCGGGCCGCCACCCCCAGCTCGACCAGGTATTCCAGGTAGCGGCGGGCCGTCACGCGGGACACCCCGATCGCGTCGGCCACGGCCTGGGCCGCCATGCCCTCGGGGCTGTCGCGCAGCTTCGCGGCGACCGTGTCGAGGGTGTCGCGCGCCATGCCTTTCGGCAGCTCTGAGCTGCCCCGAAGGGTGCCGAGGACCCGGTCCACGTCGCCCTGCCCGACGGCCAGGCCCGCCTCGTCCTTGAACCGGGCGTAACGCGTCAGCTTTTCGGAGAGTGTCGCGTAGGTGAACGGTTTGAGCAGGTACTGGGAGATGCCGAGGGAGACCGCGGAGCGCACCATGGCCAGGTCGCGGGCCGAGGTGACGGCGATCACGTCGCACATGAGCCCGCCCGCGCGGATCGCCCGGCACACCTCCAGCCCGTGCATGTCCGGCAGGTACAGGTCGAGCAGGACGAGGTCCACGGGCCTGCCGCGCAGGAACCGCAGGGCCTCGCCGCCGGTCCTGACCACCCCGGCCACCTCGAAGCCCGGGGTCCGCTCGATGTAGATGCGGTTGGCCTCGGCCGTGATCTCCTCGTCCTCCACGACGAGCACGGATATCTTCGCGCCCGATCCCGGCGCCGAGATGGTCATCGCACCCGCTCCGGCACCGGCAGCCGCACGGTGAACACCGAGCCCTCCACGTCGATGGTGCCGCCCAGCCGCCGCACCGCATGCCCCACCAGCGCCAGCCCCAGCCCGCGCCCGTCGCCCTTGGTGGTCCAGCCCTTCGCGAACGCCTGCGGGTCGGCCAGCCCCGGGCCGTTGTCGGCGACCCTGATGAGGACCTCGCCGCCGCCCACGCTGAGGTGGACCTCCACCCGGGAGGCCGCCTCGATGGCGTTGTCGATCAGGTTGCCCACGATCGTGACGAGCTCGCGCGGGTCGAGGCCCAGGTCGTCGAGCTCGCTGTCCTGGCTGATCACGAGTTCGGCGCCGCGTTCGGCGGCCTCGGCGCTCTTGCCGAGCAGCAGCGCGGCGAGCACCGGCTCGCGCACCGCGCCGACCACCCGGTCGGTCAGCTCCTGCGCGGCGCGCAGCTCCGCCGTGCCGAGCGCCACGGCCTGTTCGGTACGGCCCAGCTCCACCAGCGTGATGACGGTGTGCAGCCGGTTGGCGGCCTCGTGGGCGGCCGAGCGCAGCGAGTCGGCGAAGTCGCGCTCGGCGTTGAGCTGCCCGGTCAGCGCCTGGAGTTCGGTGTGGTCGCGCACGGTCACGACGGTGCCGAGCCGGCTGGCGGCGCTGTTGACCGCGAGGACGCGGTCGCCGACCAGGTGGACGCGCTCGTCGTCGTCGGCCAGCATCTCGGAGAGGCCGAGTTCGTCCACGTGCCGCCCTTCGGCGTCGGTGGGCAGGCCGAGCAGCATCCTGGCGGCGTCGTTGCAGAGCGTCAGCGTGCCGTCCTTGCCCACCAGCAGCAGGCCCTCCCGGACGGCGTGCAGGACGGCGTCGTGGTGCTCGTGGATGCGGCCCAGCTCCACCGGGCCGAGGCCGTGCGTCTGGCGGCGCAGCCGCGCGGTGACCAGCCACGTGCCGGCGGCGCCCAGCGAGAGCGCGAGCGCGACGATGAGGCCGCCCCAGGCGAGCTGGTCGCGGACCCTGGCGCTGATCTTGTTGATCGTGATGCCCGCGCTGACCAGCGCCCGCACCCGGCCGTCCGACATGACGGGGGCCACCACCCGCCTGGACTCGCCGAGTGTGCCGGTGTAGGTCTCGGTGAACGTCTCGCCCGCCAGCGCCCGCTCGGTGTGCCCGAGGTAGTGCTTGCCGATCTCGGCGGGGTTCGGGTGGGTGTAGCGGGTGCCGTCGGGTTTCATGATGGTGATGAAGTCGACGCCCGTCTGGTGGCGTACCTGCTCGGCGTACGGCTGCAGCCGTACGGACGGGTTCGGGTCGTCGAGGGCGGCCAGCACGCTGGGCGAGGCGGCCACGCTCACCGCGACGGCCCCGGCCTTGCTGCTCGCCTCGTCGGTGAGCAGCTCGTGCGTCTGCACGAGCGCGAGCACCGCGAGGCCCGCCACCGTGACGGCGACCACGAGCAGCTGCAGGACCAGCATCTGGCCCGCCAGGCTCCAGCGCCGCATCTGACATCTCTCCTGTGAACGAAACTTACTCAATGGTGACCTATGTCACTGTGAGGCGCATACTCGGGCGTCTAGAAGGTCATTTCCATCACCGCTGGAGAGCCCCCCATGCGTGATCGCACTCGCTACCTCTATCTGGCCGTCATCGGGGCGGTCCTACTCGGCATCCTGGTCGGATTCGTCTGGCCGGACGTGGGCAAGGAGCTCAAACCGCTCGGCACCGGCTTCGTGGCGCTCATCCAGATGGTGATCGGGCCGATCATCTTCTGCACGATCGTGCTGGGCATCGGCTCGGTACGCCAGGCGGCCAAGGTCGGCAAGGTCGGCGGCCTCGCGCTCGGCTACTTCATCGTCATGTCCACGGTAGCCCTGCTCATCGGCCTGCTGGTCGGCAACGTCATCGACCCGGGCTCCGGGCTGCACCTCAGCGACGCCGCCAAGCAGGCCGCGGAGGCGCAGGCGGCCAAGGGCGGCGAGTCCACCACGGTCGACTTCCTGCTCGGCATCATCCCGAAGACGCTGGTGTCCTCGCTCACCGGCGGCTCGGTGCTGCAGGCGCTGCTCGTGGCGCTGCTGGCCGGGTTCGCGATCCAGGCCATGGGCGCCAAGGGCGAGCCGATCCTGCGCACCATCGAGCACTTCCAGCGGCTGACGTTCCGCATCCTCGCCATGATCATGTGGGCCGCGCCCGTCGGCGCGTTCGGCGCGATCGCCGCGGTCGTCGGGGAGACCGGGCTGGAGGCGCTCAAGAGCCTGGCGATCATCATGGTCGCCTTCTACATCACCTGTCTGCTGTTCGTCGGCGTCGTGCTCGGCTCGATCCTGTGGCTGGTCGCCCGGATCAACCTGTGGTCGCTGCTGAAGTACCTGGGCCGCGAGTTCCTGCTCATCCTGTCCACCTCCTCGTCGGAGACGGCGCTGCCCAGGCTCATCGCCAAGATGGAGCACCTGGGTGTGAGCAAGACCGTGGCCGGCATCACGGTGCCGACCGGCTACTCCTTCAACCTCGACGGCACCGCGATCTACCTGACCATGGCCACGCTGTTCATCGCCGAGGCCACCGGGGCGCCGCTGCAGTTCGGCGAGCAGATCGCGCTGCTGCTGTTCATGATGATCGCCTCCAAGGGCGCCGCGGGCGTGACCGGGGCCGGGCTGGCCACGCTGGCCGGTGGGCTGCAGGCGCACCGTCCCGCGCTGGTCGACGGCGTCGGGCTCATCGTGGGCATCGACCGCTTCATGTCCGAGGCCAGGGCGCTGACGAACTTCGCCGGCAACTCCGTCGCCACCGTGCTGGTCGCCGTCTGGACCGGCGACTTCGACCGGGAGCGCGCGACCCAGGTGCTCGCCGGGAACGCGCCGTTCGACGAGGCCACGCTGCTGGACGAGGACGACGACGACAACCGCCCCGGTCCCGACGAGTCGGGCGACCGGGAGCTGTCGAAGGTCTAGAGCTTGCGGGCGATGCCCGCGTAGCCCAGCCGCGACATGTCCGCGTCGAGGAAGATCGGGATGTCGCGATCGATGTACGGCCACCCGAGCTCCGGCCCGATGCCGTTGGCGAGGTGGCCGGGCGGGATGAACTCGAAGTCACCGAAGAAGGCCGCGATCTCCTTGCCGGGTCGCGGCCTGAACGGCATGTTGGCCCGCTGGTAGAACTCGACCACCCGGTCCGTCAGCGCCGAGTGGGAGTCGCTGCCCACGTGCGAGATGGCCAGATAGCTGCCCGGCGCCATCGCCTCGCGGTAGCCGGCCACGAACGTGCTCGGGTCGTCCTCGTCGGGGATCAGATGCAGGATGAACATCATCAGCACGGCCACCGGCCGCTCGAAGTCCAGGAGCGCGCGCACTTCGGGGTTGGCCAGGATTTCCTTCGGCCGGCGCACGTCGCCCAGCACCATGGCCACCCGGTCCGGGTCGGCCAGCAGGGCCCTGCCGTGCGTGGCCACCACCGGGTCGTTGTCCACGTAGACCACGCGGGCATCGGGGGTGTGGCGGAGCGCGACCTCGTGCACGTTCTCCTGCGCCGGCAGGCCGGAGCCGAGGTCAAGGAATTGCGTGATGCCCTGTTCGCACAGGTAACGCACGAACCGGCCAATGAGCGCCCGGTTCTCCCTGGTGCCTTCACGGGTTTCGGGAACCGCGCTCAGGACCAGTTCGGCCAGATCCCGGTCGGCCTGGAAATTGTCCTTGCCACCCAGGAAGTAGTCGTACATGCGCGCCGCGTTAGGGATGTGAGGGTCGACGCCCTGCGGCGCTTGTTCCGTCATGGCACCATGATCTATGACTTGAGCACCGGAAATCTACGAAAAGCGGTCAAACGGCTGGAAGTCTCAACACAAATCGCGCCCCGCCCACACGGTCCTCAACGGTGATCTGGCCCCCATGGGCCACCACGACGTCACGCGCGATGGCCAGGCCCAGGCCTGTTCCGCCGGCGTCGCGGCTGCGGGCGGCGTCCAGGCGGGTGAAGCGCTGGAAGATGCGCTCGCGATCCTCCTCGGCGATCTCCACGCCGTCGTTCTCGACCGCCAGCAGCGCCGTGTGCTCGCCCTCCCTGCGGACCTCGACCTGGACCGTGTGCTCGGCGTGGCGCTGGGCGTTGTCCAGCAGGTTCGTCAGCACCCTGGCCAGCTGGAGCCGTACGCCCTCGACCACCACCCCCTCGGTCAGTTCCACGTGCACGGGCACCTTGTCGCAGCGCACGGACACCTCTTGGAGTACCAGTTCGGCGAGGTCCACCCGCTCCTTGACCACGTCCACCCGGGAGCCGATCCTGGCCAGCAGCAGCAGGTCGGTGATGATGGCCTCCAGGCGGTCGGTGTCGCGCAGCGCGCTGTCCACCAGCGCCTCGACGTCGGTGTCGTCGGGATAGAGCTGGGCGCTCTCCAGCTGGGCGCGCAGGCCCGCGATGGGGGTGCGCAGCTCGTGCGAGGCGTCGGAGGCGAACTGGCGCTGCTGCTGGGCCGAGCGTTCCAGCCGGGCCAGCGTGCCGTTGACGGATCTGGCGAGCTGGGACACCTCGTCCGCGCCCGGCGGCTGCGTGACGCGCCGGCTCAGGTCGCCCGCGTGGACGGCGTCCAGCTCGGCCCGCATGGTCGCCACCGGTCTCAGCGCGCGTCCCGTGACCAGCCACGTGGCCCACGACGCCAGCCCGATCAGCACCCCGACCTCGATGAACACCACCACTTCCAGCCCGCGGTTGGCCAGCAGGTCCGGCGTGCTGCGGCCCGCGTAGACCACGGGGGAGTCGGCGAACAGGCTCACCCGGACGGCCGTGACGTGGATGCACTCGGTCGGCAGGCAGTTCATCACGCTGATCACCCGGTTCTCGGGCGTGGGGCGGATGTCGCTGAGCGGCGGCAGGTTCCTGGCCGCGTCGCTGCTGGCCAGGATCTGGCCGTTGGGGCCGACGACCTGGATCAGGTCCACCGGCGGGTTGGGCACCGGGATGGCGGCGCCCATGGGCAGCGCGCCGCCGCGCATCTCGTACGCGATCCGCTCGGCCGTGTCCCGGGTGTCGCGGAAGACGCTGGCCGTCATCAGCGACCTGGCGGTGATCACCCCGGCGACGGCCACGGGGATGAGCACGAGGGCGGCTACAGCCGTCGCGATGAGGGTGACGCGTCCGCGCAGGGATCTGGCCCACCAGGGTGGCACCCTGTGAGGTTACCGAGCGTGATTACCGACATTTGCCGCGTTAAGGGAAAGATTCCCCCAACCTGGGGTCGGATCCGGTCAGCGCTGGATCCAGACCGCGGTGTCCGGCGGGACGGCCCCGTCCTCGGCGAGCGGGCCGCTGGACAGCAGCACCTCGCCGCCCAGGTCGAGCCGCACCGGCTCCTCGCCCGTGTTGAGCACCACGACCAGCCCCGGGTCGCGCTCGATGGCCAGCACGTCCTTGGGGGAGTCGAGCCACGTCACGGTGCCGCCGCCGAGCGCCGGGTGCTCCCTGCGGAGCTTCAGCGCGGCGCGGTAGAGGTTCAGGGTGGAGGCGGGGTCGTGCTCCTGGGCCTCGGCCGACAGCGGCCCCCACGAGGCGGGGATCGGCAGCCAGGGGTCGCGCCAGCCGAAGTCGCCGGAGGCGGTCCACGGGATCGGCACCCGGCAGCCGTCGCGGCTCTCGCCGGTGCGCCGGAAGGCCGGGTCCTGGCGCAGCTCGTCCGGCAGGTCGAGCACCTCGGGCAGGCCCAGCTCCTCGCCGTTGTAGAGGTAGGCCGAGCCGGGCAGGGCCAGCATGAGCAGCGTGGCCGCCCGGGCGCGGGCCAGGCCGCCGTGGCGGGTGACGTGGCGGGGCTTGTCGTGGTTCGACAGCACCCACGTGGTGGGCGCGCCGACCAGCTCGGACTCCTTCAGCGCCTTCTCGATGACGGTACGGAACGACTTGGCGTGGAAGTCGGCCATCATGAACTCGAACGAGAACGCCTGGTGCAGCTCGTCGGGCCCGACGTAGCGGGCCAGCCGCTCGGGGGAGGACACCCACGCCTCGGCCACCGCCATCCGGCCGCCGGGATAGGAGTCGAGGATCGGCCGCCACTCGCGGTAGATCTCGTGCACGCCGTCCTGGTCGAAGTACGGGAGCTGCTCGTCGCCGAGCATCTCGGCCTGGCGGCCCTCCTTCGGCCCCACGTCGGGCAGCCCGGCGGCCTTGATCATGCCGTGCGCCACGTCGACCCGGAAGCCGTCCACGCCCCGGTCGAGCCAGAAGCGCAGGATGTCGCGGAACTCGGCGCGCACGTCCGGGTTCTCCCAGTTGAGGTCCGGCTGCTCGGGGGCGAACAGGTGCAGGTACCACTGCCCGTCCGCCACCTGCGTCCAGGCGGGGCCGCCGAAGATCGACTCCCAGTCGTTGGGCTCGTCGCGGAAGATGTAGCGGTCGCGCAGCCCGGCCTGGAACCAGGGGTGCCGGTCGGAGGAGTGGTTCGGCACCAGGTCCACGATGACCCTGATGCCCTTGTCGTGGGCGTCGGAGATGAGAGCGTCGAAGTCGGCGAGCGCGCCGAACATGGGGTCCACGTCCCGGTAGTCGGCCACGTCGTAGCCGCCGTCGGCCATGGGGGAGGTGTAGAAGGGGCTCAGCCAGATGGCGTCCACGCCCAGGTCGGCGAGGTAGCCGAGGCGGTCGCGCACGCCGGCGAGGTCGCCCATGCCATCGCCGTCCGCGTCGGCGAAGCTGCGCGGGTAGACCTGGTACACGACGGCGTCACGCCACCAGTCGTCGTTGCCGAGCATGGCTGTCCTTCCCTGGATGCCCGAGATGTCCCGTGAGGTTGTGGTGAAGGATGTCGCGATCGTTCGGCCGGGGTCAAGCGCAACTTGCGGAAAGTTGCATACGTCACCCTGACCCGCCCGTACTCCGGCCTGAGGTCGCTCGCAGAAGGCGCTTTCGCGGGGTTCGGTGAGGATCGCGTAACGCTCTTTCGCAAGTTCTTCCAATTCTTGCAAAGAGCCGCTAACGTCCCGGAAACGTTAGAGCTTTCTTCCGGCGGCGCTCGCGTGGCACCGCCGTTCCTGCGTGACCTCAGGAGGTCCCATGCGCATGCGGGCTCTGGGTGTGGCCGCTCTCGCGACCCTCGCTTTCGCCGCCACGGCGTGCGGCGAATCCCAGCCGGCTTCCCAGTCGGCGTCCCCGGCGGCACCCGGTGCGTCCGCCTCCGCCCCGGCGGCCAAGAGCGGCGGCACGCTCGTGATCTGGGCCGACCCCAGCCGCGTCAAGCCGCTCAAGCCGTTCGCCGACCAGTTCGGCGCCGAGAACGGCGTGACCGTCGAGGTGAAGGAGATCAGCAAGGACAACCAGACGACCTTCCTCACCGCCTCCCAGCAGGGCAGCGGCCCCGACATCATGATCGGCGCGCACGACTGGATCGGCAACCTCGTCCAGAACGGCGCCATCGACCCCGTCACGCTGACCGACGAGCAGAAGGCCGCCTTCTCGGCCAAGGCGATGCAGGCCGTGACGTTCAACGGGCAGGTCTACGGCGCCCCGTACGCGGTGGAGAACATCGCCCTGATCCGCAACACCAAGCTCGCCCCCGACGCCCCCGCCTCGATCGAGGACATGATCGCCAAGGGCAAGGAGCTCAAGGCGGCCGGCAAGGTCAAGGAGGTGCTCTGCATCCCCGTCGGCCAGAAGGGCGACGCCTTCCACGTCTACCCGATCTTCGCCTCCGCGGGCGGCGCGCTGTTCGGCGCCACCTCCACCGGCGACCCCGACCCCAAGCAGGTGCTGGTCGGCTCGCCCGACTCGGTCAAGGCGTTCGGCAAGCTCAAGGACCTGGGCGAGAAGGGTGACGGCGCGCTGCGCACGTCGATCACGAACGAGAACTACATCGTGAACTTCGCCGGCGGCAAGTGCGCCTACCTGATCTCCGGCCCGTGGGCGATGAGCGAGGTCAAGAAGGGCGGCATCACGTACGACATCACGGCCGTCCCGTCGTTCAAGGGCGGCAAGCCCGCCACCCCGTTCGTCGGCGTGCAGACGTTCTTCGTGGCCTCCAAGGGCAAGAACAAGGCCCTGGCCCAGGAGTTCGTCGCCAACTACGTGACCAACAAGGACGTCGCGAAGGCGCTGTACGAGGCCGACCCGCGGCCCCCGGCGCTGACCGCCGCCCTCCAGGAGGTCCAGGCGAGCGACCCGGACGCGGTCAAGTTCATGGAGGCGGGCAAGGACGGCCTGCCGATGCCGGCCATCCCCGAGATGGCGGCCATCTGGGAGCCGTTCGGCATCGCCGAGAACGCCGTCGTCAAGGGCGGCGACGCGGCCAAGGCCGCCGCGGCCGCGCAGAAGGCCATCGACGGCTCGCTCAAGCACTGATCATGACCCTCGACGTGCGCGAGGCCGTGGGGACGAAGTCGTCTCCGCGGCCCCGCCGGGAGATCACCACGGCGTTCGTGGTGAGCAGGATCGCGGTGCTGGCCGTGGCCGCCGCGATCCTGCTCTACGCCGCGCCGCCGCTGGTCGCCGCCGAATCGTGGGTCTCGCTCGGGCTGCTGGGCGCCGTCAGCGCGGCCATCGCCTACCTCTACCTGACCCGCCGCTTCATCCCGGCCAAGTATCTGGTCCCCGGCACCGTCTTCCTGATCGCGTTCCAGGTGTTCCCCGTGGCCTACACGGTCACCACCGCGTTCACGAACTTCGGCGACGGGCACCGCGGAGACAAGGCCGCCGCCGTCACCGCCATCGAGACCGGCTCGGTGCGCCAGACCCCCGGCTCGCCCGAGTACGCCATGACGGCCGCGCTGCGCGGCGACGAGCTGGTGTTCCTGCTGGTCGACCCCAAGACCAAGCAGGTGCGGCTGGGCGACTCCAAGGGGTTGTCACCGCTGGCGGGCGCCCAGGTCGGGGTCACCGGCAAGGTGCTGGCGGCCCCCGGGCTGACCGTGCTCAAGACGCCCGAGGCCGCCGCCCGGGGGCAGGAGATCTCCGCGCTGGCCGTGCCGACCGGCGACGGCGTGATCAAGGCGAACGGGCTCAGCCGGGCCGTCGAGGGCAAGGCGGCGCTCGTGTACGACGCCGGCTGCGACTGCGTGCGCGGCAACGGCGACACCTGGACGGCCGACGAGAGCCAGGGCTTCTTCGTCAACGCCAGGGGCGAGCACCTGGCGCAGGGCTGGCAGGTCGGCGTCGGGCTCGACAACTTCGCTCGGGTGCTGACAAATCCGACTATTTCGGGATATTTCGCGGGGGTGTTCGGCTGGAACCTGGTCTTCGCGCTGGCCTCCGTGCTCGGCACGTTCGCGCTCGGCATGTCGGTCGCGCTGGCGCTGCACCACCCGCGGATGCGCGGCACCCGCTTCTACCGGATCGCGCTGATCCTGCCGTACGCGATGCCCGCCTTCGCCATGCTGCTGGTCTGGCGTGACATGTTCAACCGCGACTTCGGCCTGATCAACCAGCTGCTCGGCGCCAACGTCGACTGGCTGGGCGAGACCGGGACCGCCCGGTTCGGGGTGATCCTGGTCAACCTCTGGCTCGGCTTCCCGTACATGTTCCTGGTCACCACCGGCGCGCTGCAGGCCATCCCGCGCGAGCTGACCGAGGCGGCGGCCATCGACGGGGCCACGCCGTGGAAGGCCTTCCGGCGGGTGACGCTGCCGCTGCTGCTGGTGGCGCTCACGCCGCTGCTGATCTCGTCGTTCGCCTACAACTTCAACAACTTCAACGCGATCGCGCTCACCACCGAGGGCGGGCCGTTCCCGGCCGACAACCCGCAGGTGGGCGGCACGGACCTGCTGATCACCTACACCTTCAGGCTGGCGTTCGGGGCGGGCGGGGCGCAGTTCGGCTTCGCGGCGGCGGTCTCGGTGTTCATCTTCACGATCGTGGCCGTCATCTCGGCCGTGGCGTTCCGCCGTACCCGCAAGCAGGAGGAGGTCTACGCGTGAAGCTCGCCCTCAGGCACGTCTTCGTGCTGATCGTGTGCGCGTTCGCGCTCTTCCCGATCCTGTTCGTGGTCTCGGCCGCGATCAACCCCATGGGCACGCTGGCCTCCACCGACCTGCTGCCGACCGGGGCCAGCCTGGCCAACTTCGCCCACCTGCTGACCTCCGACAGCTACCCGTTCGGCCGGTGGTTCTTCAACTCGGTCTTCATCGCGCTGGTGGCGTCGTTCGCGAGCCTGCTGCTGTCGATGCTCGCCGCGTACGCCTTCAGCCGCATGCGCTTCGCGGGCCGCCGGGTCGGGCTGCTGGCGCTGCTGCTCATCCAGATGTTCCCGCAGTTCCTGGCCATCGTGACGATCTTCATGATCTTCACCAGGGTGACCGAGCTGTACCCGGCCTTCGGGTTCAACACCGTCTGGGGGCTGATGCTGCTCTACCTCGGCGGCGCGCTCGGCGTGAACACCTGGCTGATGAAGGGCTTCCTCGACACCGTGCCGAAGGAGCTGGACGAGGCCGCCACCGTGGACGGGGCCACGCACGCGCAGATCTTCTGGCGGGTCATCATGCCGCTGGTCACGCCGATCCTCGCGGTCACGGCGCTGCTGGCGTTCATCGGCACGATGAGCGAGTTCCTCATGGCGAACGTGTTCCTGCGCGACCCCGAGAGCAAGACCCTCGCCGTCGGCATGTACGGGATGATCGCCGGCGACCACCGCAACGCGAACTTCGGCATGTTCGCCGCGGCGACGCTGCTTACCGCGATTCCGACGGTGAGTGTGTTCCTCTGGTTGCAGAAGTACATCGTCTCCGGGCTCACCGCCGGGGCTGTCAAGGGATAGGTGCATTTGCGCTTCATCGGGGAGCCGCATCACGACGGCTCAGCTCTGTACGTCTCCGAGCAGGAGCCCGCCCTCGGCTCGCGGGTGACGTTGTGGCTGCGGGCGCCGCTGGCCGCCGGGATCACGGGCGTGCACGTGCGTACCGTGCACGACGGCGAGCCGCGCTACGCCGAGGCGGCGCCGGACCCGTCGCGGCGGGAGGCCGGCGGGTACGGCGGCACGGACGTCTGGTGGCGGGCCGAGATCACCGCGGTCAACCCGGTGACCCCGTACCGGTTCCTGCTCGCCACGCGGGGCGGCCAGGCGTGGCTGACCGCGGCCGGGCTCGTCACCCACGACGTGACCGACGCGGGCGACTTCCGCCTCGTGTGCCACGAGCCGCCGCCCTCCTGGATGTCGGACGCGGTCGTCTACCAGATCTTCCCCGACCGCTTCGACCGCTCCCGGCCCATGCGCGACCTGCCCGACTGGGCGCTGCCGCGCGACTGGGACCACGACCCGGTCATCCCCGCCGGCCCCGGCACCGCGGGGCAGTTCTACGGCGGCGACCTCGACGGCGTCGCCCAGCGGCTCGACCACGTCCAGAGCCTCGGCGTGAACACCGTCTACCTGACGCCGATCTTCCCCGCCCGCTCCAACCACCGCTACAACGCCTCCACGTTCGAGCACGTCGATCCGCTGCTCGGCGGCGACGAGGCGCTGCACCGCCTGTCCGGCGCCCTGCACGCCCGCGGCATGCGGCTGCTCGGCGACATCACCACCAACCACTGCGGCGACACGCACGAATGGTTCACCGCGGCCGTCTCCGACGTGAACGCGGTCGAGCGCGAGATGTTCTACTTCGACCCCGACTCCGGCGACTACGAGTCCTGGTGGGGCGTCAAGACGCTGCCCAAGCTCAACTGGGGCAGCGAGCTCGTCCGCGCCCGCATGCGGGCCGTGCTGAAGAAGTGGCTCGGGCCGCTGGACGGCTGGCGCGTGGACGTGGCCAACATGACCGGCAGGCGCGCCGCCGACGACCACAACCACGAGGTCGCCGCCATGCTGCGGGCCGAGCTGGGGCCGAAGGCCGCGTTCATCGCCGAGCACAACCACGACGCCTCCTCCGACCTCGACCGCGACGGCTGGCACGGCACCATGAACTACGGCGGCTTCACCCGCCCCGTCTGGACCTGGCTGCGCGGGCCCGAGCTGGACCTCGACCACTTCCTCGGCGTGCCGGGCGGCGTCCCGGCGCGCGACGGGACGGCTGCGCTGGCCACCTTCCGGTCGTTCGCGTCCCACATGTCGTGGCGCTCGCTCGTCCACTCCTGGCAGCTGCTCGACTCGCACGACTCGCCCCGCATCCGCACCGTCACCGGCTCGCGCGAGCGCCACCTGCTCGCGCTCGGCCTCCAGGCCACGCTGCCGGGCACGCCGATGGTGTTCGCGGGCAGCGAGTTCGGCCTGACCGGGGTCAACGGCGAGCACTCCCGCACCCCGATGCCCTGGAACCGGCCCGCGGACCAGGACCTCCCGACGCTGACGGCCTACCGGGAGCTGTTCGGGCTGCGCCGAGCCGAGCCCGCGCTGCGCCACGGCGGCCTGCGCTGGCTGCACGCCGACGCCGACTGCCTGGTCTTCGCGCGGGAGACGTACGAGGAGTCGATCCTGGTGTGCGTGCGGCGGGCGCCCGGCGCGCCGCTGCGCCTCGGCGTCCACGCGCACGGCCTCTACAACGCCGAGGACGGGGACGTGCTTCCGGGCGACGGACCTTCGGTGCGTCTCTGGCGTCTCGCGCGCTGATCACGCTACCTTGGGCTACCCCCCCATCCGCTCCAACTCGATAGTGGTGTGCTCGAATGAGGTTGCTGCCCGTAGCCGTCATGGCGGCTGTCCTGCCTGCTTTCTCGCCCGCGGCCCCGGCCCACGCGCTGGCCGGCACCACGTACTACGTGGACTCGAAGTCGGGTGACGACGACGCGGCGGGCACCAGCGCCACCGCGCCGTGGAAGTCCCTCGACAAGGTCAACTCCGCCGACCTCAAGCCGGGCGACGCGGTCAGCTTCAAGCGCGGCAGCTCCTTCACCGGCCCGCTCAAGCTGGAGGCCAACGGCACCGCGGCCAGGCCCATCGTCATTCAGGCGTACGGCACCGGCCCGCTGGCCAGGATCAGCGGCATGGACGACGACTGCGTCGTGCTCAGCGGCGACCACTGGCGCGTCGGCGGCCTGCGGGCCTCCCGCTGCCGCTGGGCCGGCTTCGAGGTCGCCGGCGACAGCAACGAGCTGGCCGGCGTGCAGGCCGACGGCAACATCGCGGGCGTCTACGTCACCCCGTCCGGCTCGCGCAACGTCATCCGCGACAGCGTCCTGACCGACAACAACCGGATGAGCGTCAACGACGAGGGCGGCGACAACGACTCCGGCGCCTTCGGCGTGCTGCTCAACGGCGACGACAACCTCGTGACCGGCAACACCATCACCGGCAGCTACGCCAAGAGCGCCGACTACGGCACCGACGGGGCCGCCGTCGAGATCTTCGACGGCGACCGCAACCGCGTCACCCACAACATCTCCAGGAACAACGAGACGTTCACCGAGCTCGGCGCCCAGAAGGGCAAGACCGCCACCGGCAACGTGTTCGCCTTCAACGTCGTGACCTCCTCCCGCAGCCGCGGCTCGTTCCTCATCACCCGCGGCCCGCGCCACATCGTCGGGCCCGTGAAGGGCACGATCGCCGTCCAGAACTCGGTCTACCTGCCGGCCCGGGACACCATCGGCTGGTCCTGCCACGACGGCTGCTCCCCGTCGATCCTGAAGCTGCGCAACAACGTGATCGTGGTGGGCGGCGAGGCCGGCTGGGAGGACGGCAAGGGGGCCGACGAGGGCGGCAGCGTCTACCAGGGCCGCGTGAACAAGTTCAAGCTGGGGCCGAAGTCGATCGTGGCCGACCCGAAGTTCGTCTCCCGTACCGACCTGCGGCTGCGGCCCGGCTCGCCGGCGCTCGGCCGCGGCCTGACCCTCAGCCCCGCGTGGTACGGCGGCAGGGCGCTCGGCAAGGACATGGTCGGCAGGCCCCTGGCCGGCTCCCCCGACGCAGGCGCCTACCAGCGCTGACGCGCCCCTCCTGCCCCTTCCCGCATCGGCGTCGCCCCCTGCGCCGGTGCGGGGACTCCTGGGTCACGTGGCACCGCCCTACCCATGGACGCCGGGGGCGCGGTCTGCCGCGCTCCCCATTCCCCCCCAAAAAAGGCTTCTCTCCTTGGCGGGTGTAAAGATGCAGTGAGTGTAAGCTTGCATGCCATGGAGGAGTCCCGGCGCGAGCGTAAGAAGCGGCAGACCAGGCAGTTGCTCGTCGGCACGGCGCTCAGGCTGTTCGCCGAGCAGGGATACGAGCAGACGACGGTCGCGCAGATCGCCGCCGCGGCCGACGTCGCCACCAAGACGTTCTTCAACTACTTCCCGACCAAGGAAGACGTGCTGTTCGCCGAGGTCCTGGAGTACATGGAGCAGATGGCCGGCGTGGTAGCCGAGCGCGAGCCGTCGGACCGCGTCGCCGACGTGCTGCTCAAGACCTACGACCGGGTCATCGCCCACTACCTGACCAAGGGCCCGCCGGCGGGCGACCGCGAGCTGGCGAAGGTCTACGAGCACCTGCTCGCGACCGTGCCCTCCATCCAGGCCAAGGCGCTGCACATGATGTTCGGGATGCAGCGCGAGGTTGCCCGGCACCTGCTGGAGGCCTTCCCCGACGTGCTCGACCCGATCAGCGCCGCGGCGGTGGCCGGCGCGTTCGTGGGCGCGGTCCAGGGGGCGGGCGGCGCCGCCCGCGAGGCCGGCCAGTCCGATGAGGAGATCGTGGCCTCGATGGCCCGCGCCGCCGAGATCGCCATCGGCGGGCTGCGCCCGTTCTAGAGTGGACGGGTGCTTCCAGATCTTCGCCAGCCGCTGGTGCGGCAGCTCGCCGAGTCCGACGTCCCCCGGCGCTACTGGCACCTGGGCGACGAGGACGGGCGGGCCTGGCTGTTCGAGAGCGTCGAGGGCGACGGCCTCGAACAGTGGGCGATCAGGCAGGTGCTGGTGGGCGCCGACCGGACCGCCCGCCGCTACTGGTGGCGCCACCTGCAGGACGAGTACGGCTTCCTCACCGACCAGCCGCTGGAGGTCTGGGAGCTGGCCGAGATCACGGAGGAGGCGTTCGAGGCCGTCTGGGAGGCGAGCGACTGAGGCGTCAGCTGCCGGCGGCCAGCACCGGGTAGAGGCGCTCCAGCTCGCCCGAGAGCCCGGCCTTCGACTGCCGGCTGATGGCGTCGGCCAGCACCTCGTAGGCCCCGGTCTCCAGGGCGTCGAGGGTCTGCGCGACGACCTCCTCGGGGGTGATCTTGGGGCCGGTGACGTGGGCGGCCATGTCGGTGTCGATGTAGCCCGCGTGCACCCCCAGGACGTGGGTGCCCTGCTCCTTCAGCTCCAGCCGCAGGGCGTTGGTCAGGGACCACGCCGCCGCCTTCGACGCGGCGTACCCGCTCGCCTGGGGCGCCGTGATGAACGACAGCACCGACAGGACGTTCACCAGCGCCCCGCCGCCGTTGCGGGCCAGGACGGGGGCGAAGGCGCGACTCATGGACAGGGTGCCGAAGTAGTTGGTGTCCATCTCGGCGCGCGCCGAGTCCAGGTCCGAGCTGCCGGAACGCGAGATGCCGGCGTTGTTGACGAGCAGGTCCACGTCGCCGCAGCGCTCGGCCGCGGCCGCGACGGCGGCCGGGTCGGTGACGTCGAGCTCGATCGGGGTGAGGTTCGTGCCGGTGATCGTGGCGGGGTTCCTGGCGGCCGCGTAGACCGTGCGGGCTCCCCGGTCCAGGAGGGCCTGGGCGAAGGCGGCGCCCAGGCCGCGGTTGGCGCCGGTGACGAGTGCGACGCTGCCGGAGATCTTCATGAGGACTGCTCCCAAGGGGTTGTCAGGGACGTTCGAGGATGAGGGCGTTGGCGAGGCCGCCCGCCTCGCACATGGTCTGCAGCGCGTAGCGGGCGCCGCGCTCGGCCATGGCGTGGACCAGGGTCGTGGCGATGCGGGCGCCGCTGGCGCCCAGCGGGTGGCCGAGGGCGATGGCGCCGCCCTTGACGTTGACCTTGGCCGGGTCGGCGCCGGTCTCCTGGAGCCAGGCCAGCACGACGCTCGCGAACGCCTCGTTGACCTCGAACAGGTCGATGTCGGCGAGACTCAGCCCAGCACGGCGCAGGACCTTCTCGGTGGCCGGGATGACGCCGGTGAGCATGAGGATCGGGTCCGAGCCGACGACGGCGAAGCTGTGCAGGCGGGCCAGGGGCCGCAGGCCCAGGCGGGCCGCCGTCTCCGAGGTGGTGACCAGTACGGCCGCCGCCCCGTCGTTGATCGGGCTGCTGTTGCCCGCGGTCACCGACCAGTCGATCTGCGGGAACCGCTCGGCGTAACCGGGGTCGGTGAAGGCGGGCCTGAGCCCGGCCAGGATCTCCGGCGTCGTGCTCGGGCGTACCGACTCGTCCCGGTCGAGCCCGCCGACGGGCGCGAGCTCGCCGGCGAAGGAGGAGGCGGCGGCCTTGCGGTGCGAGCCGGCGGAGAACTCGTCGAGCTGCTCGCGGCTGAGCGACCACTTGGCCGCGATGAGCTCCGCGCTGATGCCCTGCGGAACCAGGCCGCCGGGGAAGCGCGCGGCCAGCGCCGGGCCGAACGGGTCGGCGCCCGCGGGCACGTTCGACCACATCGGCACCCGGCTCATCGACTCCACGCCGCACGCCACCACCAGGTCGTACGCGCCGGACATCACCCCTTGCGCGGCGAAGTGCACCGCCTGCTGTGACGAACCGCACTGCCGGTCCACCGTGACCGCGGGCACCGACTCCGGGAGGCCGGCCGCCAGCCAGGCGTTGCGGGTGGTGTTCATGGCCTGCTCGCCCACCTGGTCGACGCAGCCGCCGATCACGTCGTCCACCAGGGACGGGTCCACCCCGCTGCGCTCGATCAGGGTGCGCAGCGTGTGCGCGAGCAGGTCCACCGGGTGGATCGCGGACAGGCCGCCGCCCGGTTTGCCCTTGCCGATCGGAGTACGTACGGCTTGCACGATGACGGCATCACGCACAGCGCCCTCCTCATCAGTTGGAAAACTGAACCCACTCTAGACCCGGTGGGTTTGATTTTCCAACGGACCCCATTGATCAGGAGGTGGAGCGCGCGAGGCCGTCGATGATCAGCTGGATGGCCGCGTCGAAGGTGCGGCCGATCTCCTCGGGGTCGTCCGACATGTGCCCCTCGGTCTCGGCCAGGATGAAACCCGAGACGAACGCGTGCAGGATGTCGCTCGTCCGCCGCAGCTCCGACTCCGGCACCCCCGCCAGCCGCAGGATGCGGTAGAGCGTCTGCCAGACGGGCAACCGCCGGTCGGCGACGAGGCTCGGATGGGTGTGGACATATCTCCATATGGCGGGGTGCTCTTTCGCGTGCCGGTGATAGTCCAGCGCCAGCGCCATGAGCTGCTCCTGCCACGGGGCGCCGTCGTCCGGCGGGACGTGCATGCGCTCGGCCGTCGTGGCGCAGACCAGCGCCAGCAGCGCGTCCTTGCTCTCCACGTGGTGGTAGAGCGACATCGGGTTGACGTTCAGCTCGGCCGCCAGCTTGCGCATGGACAGCCCGTCCACCCCGCTCTCGTCCATCAGGCGCACCGCCGTGGTGCCGATCTCGTCGAGGGTCAGGGGTGCACCTCTGCGCGCGCTCACTGCCATACACCGTATGGTAGCGTCAGCCATACGGTGTATGGCTACTCGAAGGGAGCAATCATGGCGGAGATCCCCGCCCCGCAGGGCCTGCCCATTCTCGGCAACACGCTGCAGATTCCCTCTCACTCGCCGATGGAGCACTTCGCCCAGGTCGCCACCCGTTACGACGAGGGCATCTACCGGCTGGAGATCGTCGGCCGCACGGTCGTGGTGGTGTACGACCCCGACCTGGTCGCCGAGGTGTGCGACGAGAGCCGGTTCGTCAAGCGGATCAAGCCGCCGCTGACGATCGTGCGCGACTTCGCCGGTGACGGGCTGTTCACGGCCGACCCGGACGAGCCGGTCTGGGGGCACGCGCACCGCATCCTGATGCCGGCCTTCAGCCAGCGGGCCATGAAGGCGTACTACGGGCAGATGCTCGAGATCGCCGAGCAGCTCGTCGAGTCGTGGGCAGCCCGCCAGGGGGAGGACCTGCCCGTCGCCGACGACATGACCAGGCTGACCCTGGACACGATCTCGCTCACCGGGTTCGGCTACCGGTTCAACTCCTTCGACTCTCCCGAGCTGCACCCGTTCCTGCAGGCCATGGGCGGCGCGCTCACCGAGGCCATGCTGCGCAACCAGCAGCTGCCGTTCGTCACCAAGCTCAAGCGCGGGCGCGAGGAGGCGTACCGGCGCGACATCGCCACCATGCAGTCGCTGGTCGACGACGTGATCACGCAGCGCCGCGCCGAGGGCGCCATCGGCTCCAAGGACCTGCTCGGCCTCATGCTGGAGGCGTCCGACCCGCAGAGCGGCGCCCGCCTGTCCGACGAGAACATCCGCAACCAGGTCCTCACCTTCCTCATCGCCGGCCACGAGACCACCAGCGGCCTGCTCTCCTTCGCCCTGTACAACCTGCTGCGCGAGCCGCACACCCTGGCCCGCGCCTATGAGGAGGTGGACCGGCTGCTGCCGGGCGACGAGCCGCCCACGTACGAGACGATCATGAAGCTCGACGTCATCGCGCGCGTCCTGGAGGAGACGCTGCGGCACTGGTCGCCGATCCCGGGGTTCAGCGTCAGCGCGGTCGAGGACACCACGATCGGCGGCTACCCCATCGCCAGGGACCAGGGCGTCGTCGTGCTGCTGCCGGTGCTGCACCGCAGCCCCAAGGCGTGGGAGCGGCCGGACGAGTTCGACATCGACCGCTGGCTGCCGGAGAACAAGCAGAGCCATCACCCCGGGGCGTACAAGCCGTTCGGCAACGGGGAGCGGGCCTGCATCGGCCGCCAGTTCGCGCTGACCGAGGCCAGGCTGGCGCTGGCGATGATCCTGCGGCGGTTCGCGATCTCCGACCCGAGCGTCTACCGCATGAAGATCAAGCAGACCCTCACTCTCAAGCCCGACGGGTTCACGCTCAGGGTCCGCGAGCGGCGGGCGCACGAGCGGACCGTCGTCGTGGCCCAGGAGGTCGAGGAGAGCGCGCAGCAGGAGATCGCCGTCACCGGCGTGCCGCTCACCGTCGCCTACGGCTCCAACCTCGGCACCAGCTCCGACATCGCCGAACGCCTGGCCGAGCGGGCCGGTCGCGCGGGCTTCGCCACGACGCTGACCTCGCTCGACGACATGACGCCGCCCAGCGACGGCCTGCTGATCGTGGTCGCCTCCTCCTACAACGGCAAGGCCCCCGACAACGCCCAGCGCTTCGACGCGCTGGAGGCGCTGCCCGACCTGTCCGGGGTCCGGCTGGCCGTGCTGGGCTGCGGGAACACGCAGTGGCCCACGTACCAGGAGTTCCCGAAGCGCGCGTACGAGAAGCTGACGGCCGCCGGAGCGGTGCCGCTGATCGAGCGCGGCGAGGCCGACGCGGACGGCGACTTCGACGGCGACGTGACCGCCTGGACGGCCGGGCTGTGGGCGGCGCTGGCCGAGGAGTACTCGGCAGCTGCGAATCTGGGCACCGAGAGCGCCGGGCCGCGTTACGAGATGGAGGTGCTCAGCGAGGCCGAGGTCAGGCCCTCGGTCGTCTCCTCGCGCGCGTTCCCGCTGACCGTCGTCTCCAACGAGGAGCTGACCTCCGACCCGACCGGCCTCTGGGACTTCTCGACCGAGGCGCCGCGTCCCGGCGTGCGCTCCATCGTGGCCCGGCTGCCCGAAGGCGTCACCTACTCGGCGGGCGATCACGTGGCCGTCTTCGCCAAGAACGACCCCGAGCTGGTGGAGTGGGCGCTGCGCTGCCTGCGCGTCCCCCGCGACCAGGTCGTACGGCTGCGCGCCGCGGGATCCACCCACCTGCCCGTGGACACGGCGGTCACGGCGGGCCTGCTGCTGACCGAGTTCGCCGAGCTGCAGGAGGTGGCCACCAGGTCCGACCTGGAGGCGCTGGCCGCGCACACCGCCTGCCCCTGGACCAAGGGCCAGCTCGCCGAGCTGACCGCGAACTACGCCGACGAGATCCTCGCCAAGCGCGTCTCCCCGCTCACCCTGCTCGACCGCTTCCCCGCGATCGAGCTACCGCTGCCGGTGTTCCTGGAGATGGCCGGGCCGATCAAGCCGCGCTACTACTCCGTCTCCTCCTCGCCGCTGGCCGACCCCTCGCTCGTACGCCTCACCGTCGGCCTCGTCGAGGGCCCCGCCTGGTCCGGCTCGGGCACCTACCAGGGGATGTGCTCGGCCTACCTGGCCGGGCTCAAGGAGGGCGAGGTGTTCTACGGCTACATCCGCGTGCCCGCGCCGCCGTTCCGGCTGCCGGACGACCCGGCCACGCCGGTGATCCTCATCGGCCCCGGCACCGGCTTCGCGCCGCTGCGCGGCTTCATCGAGGAGCGCCTGCTGGCCGGGGCTCCCGGCCGCGCCGCCGTCTTCACCGGCTGCCGCCATCCCCGGCACGACGAGCTGTACGCGGACGACCTGGCCCGCTGGGGCGTGCCCGCGCACGCCGCGTACTCCGCCGTGCCCGGGCATCCGTACCGGTTCGTCCAGGACGCCGTCGCTGCGCACGCCGACGAGGTGTGGGAGCTGCTTTCCCAGGGGGCGTACGTGTACGTCTGCGGTGACGGGCTGCGGATGGCTCCAGCGGTGCGGCAGACGCTGCTGGACATCTACCGGTCACGGACGGGGGAGGACGGGGCGGGGTGGCTGGCCGACCTGGAGTCCTCCGGCCGCTACCAACAGGACGTCTTCGCCTGAACCCCCGCCCCTGCCCCCGCTCCGCCCTGCCCGCTCCGCCCCCGCCTGCTCCGCGCTCCCGGCCGTTCGGTCCGCCCCGGCGAGCGCGCTGCGGCGGGGGCGCCCATCCTGCGGAGATCACGGCGGCCCGTCGCGGTGGGTGGCCTTCGGGCGTCGCGTTGGCGGGGTGTTGCACGGCGGGGGCGGCGCTCTTGTATGGCGCGTGGTGAGGGCGTATTCAAGGGTGTGAGATCGCGTGTCGTGGGGTTGTGATGGGTGGGCGGTGCAGGGCGTGAGAGCTCGGTCTGGTGGGCGGTTTGGGGTGGTCGGAGGTGCGGGGGAGGGGCGTACCATGACCTGCGGAAACCGGCGACAGCCCTTTATCGACATTCCGGACTTAACGCTGCATGCTGGGATATAACCGCAGCATGCGCGACATATCCGTGGAACATGCTCGAAACTTTTCCACGGCACTGTGAGAGCCTCTGAAAGGGGGCGGCAATGCTGCTGCGACTGAGGGTGTCGCTGCCGGACCGGCCGGGCGGCCTTGGCCAGGTCGCCAAGTCTCTTGGAGCGCTGGGCGCGGACATCCTGCAGGTCACCGTGCTCGAACGCGAGGCCGGACGGGCCGTGGACGATTTCACTGTTTCCTGGCCTGGGCCGGTGACCGCCTCAGAGGCTCGCGATCGATTGTCGGCCATGCCGGGCGTACGGGTGGAGGGCGTCTGGGCGACCAAGGAGGTGCCGGGCTCGGCGCTGGACTATGACCTTCTGATGCACGTCGTGTCCCAGCCCGCCCGGGGATTCGCCGCGCTGGTGGACGCGCTGCCGGGGTTGTGCGGCGCGGAGTGGTCGGTGGCCCTGGCCGACGGTGCCGTACGGCACGCCTCGCTGGCCGCCCCCGAGAAGTTCGAGCTGAACCTGCCGGAACCCCCGCCACGGGCCGCCACCCTGGACGCCAATGAACTGCGCCTGATGCTGCTGCCGGTGGTGGCACAGGGGTTGCACCTGGTGGTCGCCAGGGCGGACGGGCCGGTGTTCCACCGCGCCGAGCTGGAGCGCGCCGCCCGCATCGTGGACGTGGTCGCCAAGCTGGCCGCCCGCGCCCGGCCCGGGGCGGCAACCGGCTAGTCGTGGCGGGGCAGGCCGGACACCTCATGGCCGGCGTGGAACAGGGCCTCCGCTATGAGAGCCCGTACGTGGGAGTCGCGTGCGCTGTAGAGCACGCGACGCCCGTCCCTGCGGGTGTCCACCAGTCCCGCCAGCCGGAGCTTGGCGAGGTGCTGCGACACGGACGGGCGGGGCGCGCCGATCGCCTCGGCAAGCGAGTTCACATCCTTCTCGCCCGATGACAGCAACCACATCAGCCTCAGCCGGGTGCCGTCGCTGAGCATGCGGAAGGCGTCCACCGCCGCGTTCACCTGGGCGGGAGTGGGTTGCTCTTGCGACTGGTCGGCACCTGAGACGTTGTCGCGTGCGTACATGACTACATATCCTGGTCAAAAGGGTCGAATTGCGCAAGCGAGGAATGCCATGACTGACCACAGGGGCCAAACGCCACACGGACATGGGCACGGACATGGACACGGGCACGGGCATCTCGGCAAGAGCCGCGGGTGGTTCGCCCGGGTGGGGCACGCCGTCGCGGCTCACAATCCGCTCAGCGGCCACACCCACGACAGCGCCGACAAGACCGATGCCGCCCTGGAGACCAGCAGCCGCGGCATGCGCGTGCTGGCCGTCTCGTTCGCCGTCCTGATGGTCACCGCCGCCGTTCAGGCGGTGATCGTCGTGGCCTCCGGGTCGGTCGCGCTGCTGGGCGACACCCTGCACAACGTGGCCGACGCGCTCACCGCAGTCCCGCTGGCGATCGCGTTCTCGCTCGGCCGCCGCGCCGCCACCCGGCGCTTCACCTACGGGTACGGCAGGGCCGAGGACCTGGCGGGCATCGTCATCGTCCTGCTGATCGCCGCCTCGGCGGCCCTGGCCGGATACGAGGCCGTCACCCGGCTGCTGAACCCCCAGGACCTCCGGGCCGTCGGATGGGTGGCCGGGGCGGCGGTGGTGGGGTTCGCGGGGAACGAGTGGGTGGCCCGCTACCGGATCAAAGTGGGCCGGGAGATCGGCTCGGCCGCCCTGGTGGCCGACGGGCTGCACGCCAGGACCGACGGTTTCACCTCGCTGGCCGTCCTCCTGGGAGCGGGCGGCGCCGCGCTCGGCTTCCCGCTGGCGGACCCGATCGTGGGCCTGCTGATCACGTTCGCCATCTGCTTCGTGCTGCGGGACGCCGCCCGCGAGATCTACCACCGGCTCATGGACGCCGTGGACCCGGCCCTCGTGGACCGCGCCGAGAGCATCCTGGGTGCGGTGGACGGGGTTCACCGCGTCGGTTCCGTGCGCCTGCGCTGGATCGGCCACGCCCTGCACGCCGAGGTGGAGATCCTGGTAGATCATGACATGTCGGTGGTGGACGCCCACGCGGTGGCGGTGGAGGCCGAGCACCGGCTCATCCACGAACTGCCGCGCCTGAGAGCCGCCACCGTCCACACCGACCCGCACGGCCCTGCGGGCGCCGACCACCACGCCAGCCTGTCCACCCACCGGCCGGGCTGAGCCCGCCGCCGCGCGTCGGGCAACCGGCCCGGCCACGGAACCCTGCCTTGACCGCACGCCGACCGTGAGGAACGCTGAGGCGGGAGACGATGCCGGGGGCATTCCGCGTGAGGCGTCCATTCATCACCTTGCTGTCCGCCAACGCTCTGTCCGTCACCGGAAACGTGCTCTCCATGCTCGCCGTTCCCTGGTTCGTCCTGGAGACCACGGGAAGCGCCGGGCTCACGGGGCTGGCCGCCTTCGCCACCACGTTCCCCATCGTCATCTCCGCCGCGTTCGGCGCCACGCTGGTGGACTGGCTGGGGTTCCGCGGGGCGAGCGTGGTGTCCGACCTGGTGAGCGGGGTGGTCGTCCTCGCGGTTCCGGCGCTGTTCCTGACGACCGGGCTGTCCTATCCGCTCCTGCTGCTCCTGCTGTTCGTACGGTGGCTGGCCGCCACGCCGGGGGAGACCGCGCGCAAGGCCATGCTGCCGGACCTGTCGGCCCTCGGCCGCGTCCGCATCGAGCACGCGACGGCGGCGTACGACGGCGCCAGCCGCGGCGCGACCATGGTGGGCGCCCCGCTCGCCGGCATCCTGATCCTCTGGGCGGGACCGAGCACGCTCCTCATCGTCGACGGCGTCACCTTCCTCCTGTCGGCGGCGCTCATCGCCGGCGGAGTCCCGCGCATCGAGAACGGCGGACGCGAGTCCGGCGGCTACATCCGCGACCTGCGCGACGGCCTGGCCTTCCTCTGGCGCGACCGCCTGCAGATGAGCGCCACCAGCATGATCGTGGTCGTCAACATGCTCGACACGGGCGTGACCCAGGTGCTGCTGGCCCTGTACGCCCGCGACGTGGCAGGCGACCCCCGCGCGTTCGGCCTGCTCGCCGGCGCGCTCGGGGCGGGCGCCGTGGTGGGGACCATCGTGTACGGGGCCGCCGGCGAACGATTACCCATGAGGCTGACCTACGGAGTGTGCTTCCTCATCGCCGGCGTCCCGCGCGTACTGGTCCTGGCGCTCGGCGCGCCGTTCCCCGTGGCGCTCGCCACGGCCGCGCTGTCCGGGTTCGCGGCCGGCGCGATCAACCCGATCCTCGGCATCCTGCAGTTCGGCCGCATCCCCGCCCCCATGAGAGCGCGGGCGCTCGGCACCATGACGGCCGCCGCGTACGCGGCCATGCCGGCCGGCGGGCTGCTGGCCGGCTCCCTCACCGAGCTGACCAGCTTGCGGACCACGCTCTACGCGTTCACCAGCCTCTACCTGATCACGTCAATCCCGCCGTTCGTCTGCCGGGCCTGGCGGGAGCTGGATCAGTCGTCTACCGCGAAAACCTAGCCAGCAGCGCGGACTCCGTGATCGGGGACTCGTGCGTGCCGGCGACCGTGCACGCGTGCGCCCCGGCTGCCGCGCCCAGCCGTACGCACTCCTCCAGCGACCGGCCGCGCAACGTGCCGTACAGGAAGCCGGAGACGAACGCGTCGCCCGCGCCGTTGCTGTCGGCCACCGGCCCGGGCAGCGGCGCGGCCGGGAAGGCGCGCACGCCGGAGTCGCGCGTCAGGACGAGGCAGCCGTCGGCCCCGCGCGTGCAGACGACGGTGTGGGCGCGGCCGCGCTCGAGGATGTCGCGCATCGTGGCGGCCGGGTCGGCCAGCGCGGTGGCCGACAGGAACACCAGGTCGGACCGGTAGGCGAAGTCCTTGTGATAGTCGTTGGCGCCGTCCCAGTCGTGCAGGTCGGTGGAGATCGGCGTGCCGTCGAGGTCGGGGTAGACGTGGCGGCAGAAGTCCATGATCGACAGGTGGACGTGCCGGGCGCGCGTCTTCGCGTACAGCTCGCGCGGCAGGCGCTCGTCCGGCGTGGCCTTCGGGTCGTGCAGCGAGGTGCGGCGGCCGTCCGGCCCCACGAGCAGGACGCTGCGCCGGGTGCCCGCCGCGGCGGGCCCGAAGGAGCAGTCGACCTCGCGCAGCGCCTGACGGACCAGGGCGCCCTGCGGGTCGTCGCCGATCAGGTCGGCGAAGGCGACGGCGAGCCCGAGCGCGTGGCAGCCCAGCGCCACGCCCGCGCCGGTGTTGCCGATCCGGTCGACGACCGGGGGCACGTGGTAGGTGTCCCGGTACGGCAGCGGCAGCTCCGGCACGTACACCGTCGAATCGACCCCGGCGCCGCCGAGAACCAAGATGTCGGTATTCATGGCCTCCACTCCGTGGAGGCGGGCTCGGTCGCCTGGGAGCCGTCGCCTTCCCTCGTCGCTCTGGTCGCTGCGCTCCCGCCGCTCCTCAGTCCAGGCAACGGCGCTCTCTCGCGGGTCACCGGTTGACCAGCGGGCCGGAGCCGGTGGAGCCGCGGACGACGAGCTCCGGCTGGAAGATCAGCTCGACGTGCTTGGCGGGGGCGCCGTTCACCTCTTCGAGCAGCGTCTGCACGGCCGCCGACGCCATCGCGCCGATCGGCTTGCGTACGGTGGTCAGCGGCGGGTCGGTGAACGCGATCAGCGGCGAGTCGTCGAAGCCCACCACGGACACCTCTCCCGGCACCGACAGCCCCTTCTCCCGGCAGGCGCGGATCGCGCCCAGCGCCATCAGGTCGCTCGCGCACACGATGCCGGTGCAACCGCGGGCCAGCAGCTGCGCGGCGGCCGCCTGCCCGCCCTCGACGGAGAACAGCGAGTGGGCGATCAGCTCGTCGACGTCGGTCGCGCCGAGCAGCTGCGCCATGGCCTGCTTGTAGCCCTCGATCTTCCTGATCACCGGCACGAACCTGCGCGGCCCCAGCGCGATCCCGATCCGCTCGTGGCCGAGGTCGACCAGGTGCTGCACGGACAGCCGGGCGGCCATGCGGTCGTCGGGCGAGATGAAGGGCGCGTCGATGTGCTCGCTGTAGCCGTCGACCAGCACGATCGGCAGCCCGCGGTCGGTCAGGCGGGTGTAGCGGTCCATGCGGGCGGTGCTGTCGGCGTGCAGCCCGGAGATGAACACGATGCCGCTCACCCCGCGGTCGACCAGCAGCTCGGTGAACTCGTCCTCCGGCGCGCCGCCGGGCAGCTGGGTGCACAGGACCGGCGTGTAGCCGTGCTGGGTCAGCGCCTTCTCGATGGCCTGCGCGAACGCGGGGAAGATCGGGTTGTCCAGCTCCGGCGTCACCAGGCCGACCAGCCCGTTACTGCGCTGGCGCAGCCGCGGCGGGCGCTCGTAGCCCATGAGGTCGAGCGCGGTCATCACCGCCTGGCGGGTGGCGGCCGAGACGCCGGGTTTGCCGTTGAGCACCCTGCTGACCGTGGCCTCACTCACCCCGGCCTGGGCGGCGATGTCGGCAAGGCGAGCGTGACCGTTCATGCCACTCACTTTACTTTCCACCAGGCCGCCGAATCCCCTGCTCCAGGGACATCCGACGCGATCAGGAGCTCCCCGTCGATCCCGAAGTCCACCGGCGTCGCGGTGAGGTTGACGGCACAGACGTACGGCCCCCTGGAGAACACGAGCGTGCCCTCGGGCGACTCGTGCCAGACGAGGTCCCCGCTCAGCGCGCGCCGCAGCCCCAGCGCCTCCCGGTACAGCTCCAGCGTCGAGCCGGGCGTCCCTTCCTGCGCCTCCACGCTCAGTTCGGCCCACTCGGACGGGATCGGCAGCCACGGGTCCTGCCAGCCGGACTCGCGCGTCCACGGCAGCGGGACGCGGCAGCCGTCCCGGCCGCTGTCGGGGTCGCGCAGCCGCTGCGGGTCCTGGCACACCTCCGCCGGCAGGTCGAGCACCTCGGGCAGGCCCAGCTCCTCCCCCTGGTAGACGTAGACCGAGCCGGGCAGCGCGAGCGTCAGCAGCGCGGCCGCGCGGGCCCTGGCCAGGCCGCCGTAGCGGGTGACGTGCCGCTTGACGTCGTGGTTCGACAGCACCCAGGTGGTCGGGGCGCCCACGGAGCCGGCTGTGGCGAGCGAGGAGTCGATCACCGCCCTGAGCTCGGCGGCGTCCCACGGGGTGAACAGGTAGTGGAAGTTGAACGCCTGGTGCAGCTCGTCCGGGCGGACGTACATCGCCAGCCGCTCGGCCGTCGGCGCCCACGCCTCGGCCACGCCGATGCGCTGGCCGGGATAGGAGTCGAGCACGCGCCGCCACGCGCGGTGGATGTCGTGCACGCCGTCGTCGTCGAAGTACGGCACCGGCTCCTTGCCGATCAGCGTGGTCTGGTTCGGGTGGCCGATGTCGGGCAGGTCGCGCGGCTTGACCATGCCGTGCGCCACGTCCACGCGGAAGCCGTCCACGCCCAGGTCGAGCCAGAAACGCAGGATCGACTCGAACTCGCCGCGCACCTCGTCGTTGTCCCAGTTGAGGTCCGGCTGCGCGGGGTCGAACAGGTGCAGGTACCACTGCCCGTCCTCGACCCGCGTCCACGCCGGGCCGCCGAAGATCGACTCCCAGTCGTTCGGCCGGTCGCGGAAGATGTAGCGATCGCGGTGCTCGCCGCGCAACGCCTCCTGGAACCAGGGGTGGGCCGAGGAGGTGTGGTTGGGGACGATGTCCACGATCACCCGCAGGTCGAGGGCGTGCGCCTCGTCGATGAGCGCCTTGGCGTCCGCGAGCGATCCGAACAGCGGGTCGACGTCCCGGTAGTCCGCGACGTCGTACCCGAAGTCGGCCATGGGGGAGGTGTAGAAGGGCGTCAGCCAGATGGCGTCGACGCCGAGCCCGGCCAGGTAGGGCAGGCGATCGCGAACGCCGATCAGGTCACCCACGCCGTCGCCGTCTCCGTCGGCGAAGCTGCGCACGTACACCTGGTAAATCGCGGCGTCTCGCCACCATGCGGTCATAGTCTCCCCCTGACGGTCTCGACTATGAAATCCCTTGCCGCAAGTTTACGCAAGCCCTTACATACCCCTCCAATCCGGAAATTTCGGTGTAAGAACCCACAAAGCCCTCGACCGAAACGCCTGCGCAGGAGATTCTTTATGTCAAGGGTGGACATCTAGCGTTAAGGCGCGATGTACTACCTCTTCAATCAGCCCCGTCACAGGTGACACGTGCGCAAGGTGTGGGCCCATGAGCTCGGTCGTTCTCGACAAAGTGACCAAGGTGTATCCGGGCGACTACCTCGCAGTCGACCGGTTGAGCCTGCGGGCTGAGGACGGCGAGTTCCTCGTCCTCCTCGGCCCCTCCGGCTGCGGCAAGTCCACGCTGCTCCGCATGATCGCGGGACTGGAGGAGATCACCGAGGGTGACCTGTGGCTGGACGGCGAAATCGCCAACCATCTGGCCCCGCGCGATCGTGATGTCGCCATGGTGTTCCAGAACGGCGCGCTGTATCCGCACCGGACGGTGCGCGGGAACATCGCCTTCCCCTTGGAGATCGCCAAGTCGGACCCGGCGATGGTGCGCGAGCGGGTGACCGAGCTGTCGAAGGCCTTACACATCGACGAGACGCTGGACCGCCGCCCCGGCACGCTCTCCGGCGGCCAGCGGCAGCGCGTGGCCATGGGGCGGGCCATCGTCCGGCAGCCGAAGCTGTTCCTCATGGACGAGCCGCTGTCGAACCTGGACGCGGGTATGCGTACCGAGCTGCGCATGGAGATCTCGGCGCTGGTCAGGTCGCTCGGCGTCACCACGATCTACGTGACGCACGACCAGGTGGAGGCGCTGACGCTCGCCGACCGGATCGCCATCCTGAACCGAGGGGTGCTCCAGGACGTCGGCACCCCCGCCCAGATTTACAACGATCCAGCCACCGCGTTCGTGGCGGCGTTCCTCAACTCCCAGCAGTTGAACCTGTTGGCGGCCACTGTCAGGACGCCGCAGAACCAGTACGTCATGCTCGATTTCGGCCCGCACCAGCTCACGATGCAGTGGAGCGATCCGAGGGCGTACGCGATCTCGCAGCACACCGGCGGGCAGGTGCTGGTGGGCATGCGCCCGGACGGGCTGGCCCCGGTGCAGGAGTCGTACGACGGGCCGTCGTTCTTCGGGCGGGTGCGGGCGCTGGAGTACCACGGGCACGAGTGGCTGGCGTACCTGGCATGTGGGGTGCCCGCCGTACCGGTGCCGGAGCCGCCCGACCCGCGCCAGCGGAGCAACGGGAACAAGAGCGGCTCGGGGAAGCTGTCAGGACTGGTACGGCGGATCTTCTCCTCCCAGCGGGAGGAGGAGCATCAGGAGCAGGAGCAGGTCGGCCAGCACCCGAACAGCGGCATCCACCGCCGCTCCGACCTGATCGTCCGCCTGGGCAACCGCCCCGTCTGGCGCACGGGCGACGCCGCCAAGGTCGCGATCGACCTTTCCCGCATCATGATCTTCACCCTCGACGGCGCCCGCATCGACCCCCCGCGCCGATAGCAGGCGCCGCCCCGCGCCGCGGTTCACTGCTGGAGGGTCTGGCTCCGTTCGATGAGGTCCAGCATCTCTTTCTGGATCTGGCGCAGGAAGGCGAGAACCTCGTCGGCGGCCGCGGCGACGGCCGAGTCGCCGGGGGCGACGGCGGGTTCGAGCAGCCGGGCCACGGTGTCGGCGAGGACCTGGTCGGGATCGACGCCGAGCGCGACGGTGGCCGGGTCGGACAGCGCGGCGCCGAATCCCGTGAGCACGGCGTGCACCGCGTAGGTCAGCTCGGGCAGCGGACGGTCGTGGCGGATCAGCCCGTGGCGGTGATGGATCGGCATGCCCGCCTCGCACAGGGCGCCGGGTGTGGTGCGGGCGAACAGCTCGCGGTCGCCGGCCTGCTGGATGAGCAGCCGCAGCAGGTCGGCGTCGCCGCTCTGCACCCGGCGCGCCAGCGGGTACTTCAGCCCGGTGCGGACCAGCAGCGGGGCCAGGCGGTGCGGCAGCACGGTGGCGGGGTCGGCGCTGACGCGGCTGGTGATCTCGTCCAGGAAGGCCAGCAGTTCGCGGGCGAACAGCCCGAGGATGAGGTCCTCTTTGGCGGGCCAGTACAGGTAGACGGTGCCCTTGCCGACCCCCGCCGCGCGGGCGATCTCGCTGACGGTGACCTTGTGCACGCCGTGATCGAGCACCAGCTCCCGCGCGCTGTCCAGGATGCGGGCGGCTTTGCGCGAGTGGCGCTCGATCAGCTGGCTCACGTGGGCTGTCCTCTGCTTTCGGGCTGGGGTCGGGTCACACGGCGGCGACGTCGAAGGTCTTGTTCTTCATGTCCGGGCCGTTCATTATCTTGCCCATGGCCGGCCCGATGACCGGCGTGCGCATGAGGCGCAGCATCGCGCCGCGCATGACCAGCTCCTTGCGGTCGTGGGGCGTGAAGATCCGGCGCATGATCAGCGCGCTGTCCTGCTCGGTCTGGATGAAGGGCCGCATCCGGGCCTCCCACGCGGACAGTGCGGCGGGCAGGTCGCCGGGGTGGCGCTGCACCATGGTGCCCAGCAGCTCGCCTCCGGCGATGCCGCTGGAGGCGCCCATGCCCGCGTACAAGGTCACGCACCAGGCGGCGTCGCCGACCAGGACCACCCGGCCGTGGTGCCAGCGCGGCATCTTGACCTGGTTCACCGAGTCGAACAGGGACTCCGGAGCCTGCTCGAACGCCGTGAACAACTTCTCCAGGAGCGGCCCGGCGGGCTGCGGCCCGAACGCGGCGCGGATGGACTCGATCGGCGGGCGGGCGAACTCGGCGTCGATGTCGTCGGTGCGGTAGGAGAACAGCAGCCCTGGCGGGTGGTCGGAGAAGGGGAAGATCCACGCCGAGCGTCCCGGCTCGGCCAGGGTCAGGCCCTGCCCCTGGCCGAGGCCCTCGATCGGCCGGTCCAGCACGGTGGCGCCGATCATGTAGTTCAGCGGGTGCAGGTGCTCCTCGGGGCCGAAGGCCAGCCTGCGTACGGTCGAGCGCATTCCGTCGGCGCCCACCACCAGGTCGAAGCGCTCGGTGACGGTGGCGCCGGAGGCGGTGTCGCGCAGGGTGACCTCCGCCGCGGAGTCGTCCTGGGTGATGTGGGTGGGCACGGTGGAATAGCGGATCTCCACGTCGGCCGGCAGCGCGGAGAACAGCGCCCGCTCGATGTCGCCGCGCAGCACCACCCGTGGCTTGCCGGGCAGGTTGGCCAGGCTCATGCCGGCGGTGTGGCGACCGGCCCGGTTCACCTCGTAAGGGGGAAGCCGCGGGGTGCGGTCGCCGATCGCCTCCAGCGCGCCCAGCCGCTGAGCGGAGGCGAGACCGGTGCCGAACAGCAGGATGAAGTACCCGCCCGAGCGGCGTGCCGGGGCCCGCTCCACCAGCACCGGCTCCCAGCCGACCTGCCGCAGGCGCAGCGCGGTGGCGATGCCCGCGATCCCGAGCCCCACCACCAGCGCACGGCCGCGCCCGACTGCGTCCTTCATTGCCGACTCCCTTTCTGTCGTGTCACCACGACCCTATTCGACAAACTGACCGGATTGGTTCTGCTGGTCAGTTTTTCTGGGCGCAGTCGTAGAGGGTGAGGCCGCCGGTCGTGGGACTTCCTCCATAGGCGGCGGCGGGGACTTCGGCGCAGTTCGCCTTGATCCATTGCGAGCGGCCCGTGCTCGACCCGCCCATCATGGCGCCGAAGCCGGATCCCAGAACGAAGCGCAGTTGCCCGGAACCCGTCCAGTCCTTCAGCTGCCGGACGGTCGGGGCGTCGTCGATGCCGATGAAGCCGCCCATGCCGATCACGGTGGCGTCGCTGCCGAGGATGAACGTGGAGGCCAACGTGGCGCCACCCTCGACGGCGAGCTTGATCCGGGCGGAGCCGGAGTTCTTGACGGCATGGTCGAGGATCTTGCGCTGGTCGGAGGCGAGCTCGGCGCCGCCGCCGGGAAAGCCTCCCGGGAAGCCGCCCGCGAGTCCGGATGGCATGCCGCCCGGGCTCCCGCCGGGGAAACCCTCGGGGAGTTTCATGCCTGGCGGGAGTTCCATGCCTGCTGGGAGCCGCATCCCTTCCGGGAGTTCGCGCCCGCCCGGAGCCGGGCCGGCTCCGCCGCCGCCGAAGGGCATTATCGGCGGCCCCGCGGTGGGATTGGCGCCGCCCAGTGCCGACGTGGTGCCGGGAACGCTGATAGCCCAGGCCGCGGGCGCCGCCAGCACCGCCAGGACCGCGACGCCGAGGGCGGCGGGCAGCAGCCGTCGCCGGCCGGCGGACAGCAGGAGCAGGACGACCGCCGCCAGCCCGGCCGCGCCCACGGGCCACACCAGCCAGCCGTTCCAGGACGGGGCCCGCCCGATCACGGCACAGGCCCAGGCCGCGGTCACCGCGACGGCCCCGGCCCCCAACGGGAGCGCCCAGCGTGCCCCCGCCCGATGGGCGCGGGCCAGCGTCGTGACGAAGCCCGCGGTGAGGGCGGCGATGGCGGGGGCCAGCTGCGTCGTGTAGTACGGGTGGAAGATCCCCTGCTGCGTGGCGAACACCACGCCGCAGACCACCAGCCAGGTGCCCCAAAGCACCCATCCGGCCGCGGCGAGCGGCTCACCGGGCATCGCTAGCCCGCGCCGGCGCAGTACGGCGACGGCCAGGACCAGTGCCAGCGCCACCCCGCACAACGGCAGCAGCCAGCTGATCTGCCCGCCGACCTGCTCGTTGAAGAGCCGCCCAGGACCGGCCGCACCGCCGAAGGAGATGCCGAAGCCGCCCGGGACGCCGCCGCTCCCGCCGCCGAGGACCCGGCCGAGGCCGTTGTAGCCGATGACCAGGTCCCAGGCGCCGCCGTCGGTGCTGCCGCCGACGTACGGACGGTTCCCCGGCCAGAGCGCGACCATCGCGATCCACCACAGGGAGGACACGGCGAGGACCACGCCCCCGGCCAGCAGCCTGGCCAGCCGGCCGAGCCAGGGACCGCGCGCGCCGACCAGCCAGGCCGCCGCGAAGGCGGGGATCACCATCCAGGCGGCCAGCATCTTCGTCAGGAAGCCGAGGCCGATCAGGAACCCGGCGGCGCACAACCACCGCAGGGCGGCCCGGCCGGAGCCGGTCCGCAGGGCCCGGGTCAGCGCGTACGCCGCCGCCACCAGCGTCAGCACCAGCAGGGTGTCAGGGTTGTTGTCGCGGTTGATCGCCACCGTGATCGGGGTCAGGGTCAGCACCAGCGCGGCCAGCAGCCCCGCCGCCTCACCCGCCCACAGGCGTACGGTGCGGTGCAGGAGGAACACCGTGGCGACGCCTTCCAGCACCTGGGGCAGGATCATCGCCCAGCCGTGCAGGCCGAAGAGCTTGGTGCTGAGGACCTGGGGCCACAGTGCCGCCGGCGGCTTGTCGACGGTGATCACGCCCGCCGGGTCGTAGGCGCCGAACAGGAAGTTCGTCCAGCTCTGGCCCATCGACTTCACGGCGGCTGAGTAGTAGCCGTTGCCCCAGCCGAGGGAGCCGAGGGCCCAGCCGTACAGGCCGGTGGCCAGGAGCAGGATTACCGCGAGCGCGGCCGGTGCCGCCCAGCCGGGCAGGCGACGGCCGGCGGCACGCGGCGGCAGTTCGGTGATGTCGGTCATCAGTGCTTCTTCTTCTCCGAAGACGATCAGGGTGTGGGACGGCGGAAGACGGCCAGGCGCAGCGTCACGAAGCGGACGGCGGTGACCAGCACGGACGAGGCGGTGAGCACCAGCGTCTCGGCCGCGGCCGACGCGTCGGGCTGGACCTGGCGGAACAGCAGCACGGCGGCGGAGGTGACGACGTACCCGAGCAGGAACAGGACCCCGGCTCCCAGGTGCGCCCGCCCTGCGCCCGTGCCGGACCAGCGGAAGGTGAGGCGGCGGTTGGCCTCGGTGTTGAGCACGGTGAGGACGAGCAGCGACACCAGGTTCGCGATCACGGGCGGCCACCACGCGCGCAGCAGCCAGTAGAGCAGGGCCTGACCGGCCGTCGAGAGCACGCCGATGGCCACGAAGCAGCCGACCTCCCAGGTGATGCGGGAGCCCGCCCTGGCGGGGGCCAGCACGGCGTCGGGGTGCTCGGCGGCGGGGGCGGGGCGCCGCGGCAGCGGGGCCCGTGCGGCGCCCGACGCCTTCATGCGGGCCACCCGCCACAGCCCGCGCAGGTCGTCCACGGCGGTGCCGACGACGTCGACCCGGGTGTCCACGTCCTCGACCCAGTCGACCGGGACCTCGTGGATGCGCAGCCCGTTGTGCTCGGCGAGCAGCAGCAGTTCGGTGTCGAAGAACCAGGCGTCGTCCTGCGTCCTTTCGAGCAGCGGGCCGAGCACGTCCGTACGGGCGGCCTTGAAGCCGCACTGTGCGTCGCTGAACCGGGCTCCGTGGGTGAGCCGGATGATCGCGTTGTAGCAGCGGGAGATCAGCTCGCGGCGCGGCCCGCGCACGGTGCGCGCGCCGGAGGCCAGCCGGCTGCCGATGGCGAGGTCGGAGTGGCCGCTGGCGAGCGGGGCGATCAGCGGCAGCAGCCCGTCCAGGCGCGTGGACAGGTCGACGTCCATGTAGACGACGATGTCGGCCTCGCTCGCGCCCCACACCGTCCGCAGTGCGAGCCCGCGCCCCTTCCTGTCGAGGTGGACCACGTCCGTGCCGGGCAGCTCGGCGGCCAGCTCCCGGGCCACCTCCAGCGTCCGGTCACGGCTCGCGTTGTCCGCCACGGTGATCCGCCAGGGGAACGGCATCCGCTCACGGAGGTGCGCGTGCAGGGTGCGCAGGCATCCCGGGAGCGCGCGCTCCTCGTTGTAGACGGGGATGACGATCTCGACCGTGGGATTCGGCAGCTCCGAGCGCTGGAAGTCGCGGAGGACGCCCTGGCCGCAGGTGGTGTCGGTCATCGCTGTCCACTTCTCTTCGCAGGAATGTCAGATCGCACGGTGGGACGGCTCCGTCACCGGCGATCGGCACGACGCCGGGCGCGATCCCCGCGCCGGGGCCCTCGTGGTCACCCCTCAAGCCTCGTGGCCTCGCCCCGGGGCAACGTCCGCCTGGAGGAGGGTTCTGAACTGCGGCGATCGCAGTAGACGTGGGCGCGGGCCTACCGCGCCCGCGGTTCCCGCCCGATCAGCGGGCCTGGGGGCGGACCAGGCCGGTCTCGTAGGCGATGATCACCAGTTGGGCGCGGTCGTGCGCCTTCAGCTTGGTCATGGCCCGGTTGACGTGGGTCTTGGCGGTCACCCGGCTGATCCCCAGCAGGTCGGCGATCTCGTCGTTGGTACGCCCGCAGGCGACCAGGGTCATCACCTCCCGTTCGCGCTCGGTGAGCACGGCGAGGTCCTCGGGCACGTGCTGGGCCGAGACGCCGGGGCCGGCCAGGAAGCGGGTGATCAGCCGGCTGGTCGCCAACGGCGACAGCAGCGCCTCGCCCCTGGCCACCACCCTGATGGCCTCCTGCAGCTCGCCGGCCTCCACGCCCTTGCCGAGGAAGCCGCTGGCGCCCGCCCGCAGCGCGGCGAAGACGTACTCGTCGATCTCGAACGTGGTCAGGACCAGCACCCGGACCCCGGCCATGGCCTCGTCGGAGGTGATCTCACGTGTCGCGGCCAGACCGTCCATCCCGGGCATGCGGACGTCCATCAGCACCACGTCGGCCATGGTCTCCCGCGCCAGCCGTACGGCGTCGTGACCGTTGGCGGCCTCGCCGACCACGTGCAGGTCGGGGGCCGAGTCGATCAGCACCCGGAACCCCGCGCGGACCAGCGCCTGGTCATCGGCCAGCAGCACGTTGACGGTCATCGCCTGTTCTCCCTGGAGGTGGGCAGCACGGCGTGCACCCGGAACCCGCCGCCGTTCACGGGCCCGGCGAGGAACGTGCCGCCGACCGACAGCGCCCGCTCCCGCATGCCGATCAGGCCGTGACCGAACCCGTGGGAGATCCCGCCCGCACCGCCACGACCGTCGTCGGTCACGGTGACGATCACCTCGTCGGCGGCGTACTCGATCCGCACGGTGGCGGTCGCCCGCGGCGCGTGCTTGCTCACGTTGGTCAGCGCCTCCTGGACGATCCGGAACGCGGCGAGGTCCACAGGGGCGGGCAACGGCCTCGGATCGCCGTAGAGCAGCCGGCCCAGCTTCAGCCCGGCGGCGGTGAAGGAGTCGACCAGCTCCGGCAGCCCCTCCAGCCCCGGCGCGGGCTCGGTCAGGAGCTCGTCGCGGCTGCCCGGCCGGCGCAGCAGCCCCACCGTCGTCCGCAGCTCGTCCAGCGCCTCCTTGCCGGCTTCGCGGACATGGCCCAGCGCCGCGCGGGCCTGCTCGGGTTCGCTCTCCAGCATGTACGCGGCGACCTGCGCCTGCACGTTGATCAGCGCGATGTGGTGGGCGAGAACGTCGTGCAGTTCGCGTGCGATGTGCAGCCGTTCCTCCATCACCCGGCGTTCGGCCTCCTCCTCGCGCGTCTCCTCGGCCCTGCGCGCCCGCTCCTCGATGGCGGCCACGTACGCCCGGCGGCTGCGCATCGAGTCCCCGACGGCGGTGGCCATGCCGATCGCCGCGATCGGCGCCAGCACTTCGGGCGCCAGCCACGTGCTGTCGCCGAACACGATCCTGGCCACGGCGACCACCAGCGCGGCGAGCCCGCCGTAGATCCACGCGTGCCGGCGCGGGCATCGGGAGGCCACCGTGTACATCGCGATCGCCGACCCCAGGTCCAGCACGTTCCGCCCGCCGTCGATCATGGCATAGGCGGCGAACCCGGTGACCGTGACGGCGAGCACGGCGTGGGGCCACCGCCGCCGGAAGACCAGCGCGCCGCAGACGACCGCGGCCAGCGCGATGTCGTACGCGGTGAGGGGCCGCATCGGGTCGTGCCATTCCGCGCCGGGCGGCGGGGGAGCGCCCGGCGCCAGCATCGTCATCGCATACACGCACGCGGCCAGGACAGTGTCGGCCGCATAGGGCCGGGACAGGAGTTCCCGTCTCAGCCAGGTCACCGTACGCACCTTTCAAACGTTAGGCCTGACCTGGGCGAAGTCCCTCATCCCGGAGTACCCATCCGCTCTACTGCGCCCGCAGTACGCCCGTCGCGCCGCCACTTGACCAATCGGACCGCAGTCCGTATTTTCGATGCTGTAATCGGACCATAGTCCGGAAAGGACCTGAAATCATGAGCAGACTGCTGCACATCTCCGCCTCCCCCCGTGGGGGCGAGTCGATCTCGCTGGGCATCGCGCGGACGTTCGTCGAGGAGTACCGCGCCGCCCGGCCCGGTGCGACGGTCGATCACTTCGACCTGTGGGACGGCACGCTCCCCGAGTTCGGCCCGGCCGCCGCGGGCGCGAAGATGACCGTGTTCGGTGGTGGCGTGCCCGAGGGGGAGCAGGCGGAGGCGTGGACGGCGGCCGTGCGGACGTTCGAGCGCTTCGACTCCTACGACCGTTACCTCTTCAGCGTGCCGATGTGGAACGGGGGCGTGCCCTACAAGCTGAAGCAGTTCATCGACGTGGTCAGCCAGCCGGCGATGGTCTTCGACGTGCACCCGGAGACCGGGTACCGCGGCCTGCTGACCGGCAAGCGCGCCGCCGTCGTCTACACCAGCGCCGTCTGGGGTCCCGGCCTCGGGCCGGCGTTCGGCAATGACTTCCAGTCGACCTACTTCGACGACTGGCTCCGCTGGGCCGGCATCGACGACATCCAGGAGATCCGCCACCACCCGACGCTGACGGGCTCGTACGAGGCCGAGCGCAAGCAGGCCGACGAACGCGCCCGCCAGATCGCCGGGACGTTCTAGCGCTCAGCCGAAACAGGTGTCCGCCGGATGTCTCAGGAGGCGCAGGTCCAGCGGGGCCCGTCCGGGGTGTCCTCCACGAGGATCCCGCCCTCCTGCATCGCCGCCCGCACCGCGTCCGCCACCTCGTACATTCCCCCCTCGCGCAGCCGGGTGCGGAGCACCAGCAGGGGCTCCACCAGGGAAGGGAGGCTCTGCGAGCGGAGGCGGGCGGTCGAGGCGAGCTCGCCGAGGCGGGCGATGAGCAGCCTCATCAGCTCTCTCGCCTGGTCGACCCCACCGGCGTCCTCCTCCGTGTCGGCCGCCCACTTGACGACCTCGGCCTCCAGGTCGAGCACCGCCTGGGCCGCCGCCACCAGGTCCGGACGGGCCACCGCCGCCTTGAACAGCTCCTCGCACGTGCGGATCGTCTCCTCCAGCGTCACCTCGGCCGGAGCGGGGTCCGCCGGGGGCGGCGGGGTGACGGCGCCCGTGCCGGGGCCGCCCTCGGCCAGGCGGCGCAGCTCGGCCAGGTCGGTGTGGGTGCCCGTGGGCAGGACCGTCGTGGAGCCGGGCAGGCGGACGGTCAGGCCGCCCCGGCCCGCCACCCGCACCGACTCGGTCTCGAGGTCGATGATCAGGGCGGTGTGCTCGTCGAGGCCCAGGACGGCGGTGCCGGGCGGCAGCTCGCGCTCCATGCGGGACAGCCGGCGCTCGCCCAGATAGCAGTAGCGGGTGTCGTGGGTGCCGCCCTCGGCGTTGTCGAAATGGGGGATCAGCACGGCCCGCAGCCCGAGCGGATCCAGCAGGTCGACGCCTTCGCGCCAATGGGGATCCGCGCCTACCTTGTAGATCTCGTAGACCGGCACGGTGGCCAGGCCCGCCGTGCAGGCGGCGGCCGAGGCCAGCACCGTCACCCCCTCGCGCGCGCGGATGCGGGCGCGCAGGTCGCCGGCCACGCCCGAGCCGGCCCAGCGGTCGAGCGCGTACGTCGGGCTGCCGGGACCCGAGAAGACCCAGTCGGCGCCCGTGATCCCGGCCGCCACCTCGACCTCCAGGCCGACGCTGCGCGCGAAGTAGCGGCGGGCGCGGGCGGAGATGTCGGCGGAGTTTTCCTGGAAGGCGTAGGGAGTGTCGAGCAGCACGGCCCGCGCCCCGGCGCGCAGCGAACGCGCCGCCGCGCGGTGGATCTCGACCATGGTCGGGCTCGTCTCGCCCGACCCCATCAACACCAGCAAACCCGGCATGGCTGTCGGCCCCTCTCTCGCATGTCATCGACTACATCCGGGCCCGCCACGGCTTTCAAGAGCGTTGCGACAATGCGTCTGAGACGTACTTGCATATGATTGGCAGTAAGTTGGTGGCGGTGACGGGAAGACACGTGATCCTGGTTGAGACGCTCATGCTACGGGTGGGCACCGACAATCGCTGGTCCTACCGGCATGCCCTGACCCGGCCGCGGCGAGGGGAGAGCCCCGACGAGGCGGCCCGCCGGCTCGGCGGGGTCGCGGCCGAGGACCCGGGGACCGTCGTGCACTCCACGAGCTGGCGATACGAGCCGGACGGCGGGGTCGTCCTGACCTATGCGGTCTGCCCGGACCCGGCGCCGTGGCTGCCCGCGGTCGAGGTGCCCGAGCTGGAGATCGTCAGGGGTGAGGCGCCCGCGACCCCGTCACCTGAGCGCGTCGCCCTGGCCAACGTGGTCGCGCACGCGGTCCGGCACCTGGGCTTCCTCATGGCCGAGGACCCCGTCGTGTCGCGCGTCCTGTCGAGCCACCCCGCGATCGCCCTCGCCCTGGAGCCGGCGGGCGCGCCCGCCTGAGAGGCGGCGGCCCAGCGCCTGCATGGGCCGTTCGACGTATCTGTAGGTGAGCGCGCTGGCGGCCAGCACCACGGTCAGGGCCAGCGCCGCCATCATGAGCTGGTACGCCGGCTCCGCCCGCCGCAGGTCACCGGTGATCGCCACGAAATACTTCAGCAGCGGGTGATGCACCAGGTAGAGCGAGTAGCTGATCAGCCCGAGCCAGGTCAGCACCCTGGGCAGCCGCCGCCCCCGCAGCGCCATCCCCGCCGCGAACGTGGCCCCGGCCAGCACGATCGTCGTCAGCCACACGTCGGCCCGCACCCACCACCAGCCGCCCTGGACGGCCCACAGCGGCGCGATCCCCACCAGCGCCGCGGCCACCGCGACCGGCCACAGCCGTCCGTGGCCCCGCTCCCACCGGTGGATGGCCGTCCCCGCGAACATCACCGCCAGCACCGCCACCGCGAGCCACGGCACCCGGCTGCTCAGCGGCAGCAGCGTCAGCGCCATCAGCCCCAGCACGCAGGCCGCGGCCGTGCGCAGGCGCCCCCACACGACGCAGGCCAGCCCGGCTGCGAACACCGCGGCGGAGACGTAGGCGGGCCACCCGCCCGTCAGCACCGCCCCCGACGCCACCAGCCCCACCACCACGGCCCCCGCCGCGAACGACACTGACAGCAGCCCGCTCCGGCCGTGCCCCCCGATCAGGAACAGCGCGGTGACCAGGAGGTAGAAGATCATCTCGTACGACAGCGTCCACATCGTGTCGGCCACGCCGCCCACGTTCACGACGTCGAGCAGCATGGTCGCGTGCGCCGCCACCGCGCTGGCGTCCCTGGGCACCTCCGGCCGCACCGGCACCCACCAGGCCAGGGCCAGCACGAGGACGACCACGCCGAGGTAGAGGGGATAGAGGCGGAAGAACCGGCTGATCCAGAACTTGCGCACGTCGCCGTGGCGTTCCAGGGACGTGGGGATGATGTAGCCGCTGACCAGGAAGAACACGAGGATGCCGTAGATGCCGAGGCTGAACCAGTACGGCCTGAGCTGGGGCAGGAACCACGGCAGCAGGTGCTCGGCCACCACGGCCAGCGCGCCGATCCCCCGGAGCGCGTCCAGCCACGCGAGCCGGGCGGCGGCGGGGACGGAGGTGGTCACGGGCTGGGCGGCGACGGCGGACACCCGCCCAAACCTACCCACGAAGGCTGAAGAGATGCTGGCACCGGAGAACGTCGTGCTCGGGCATCACCGATACGCTAATGATCCCGTGGCGAGAAGGAGGCCCCAGCATGACCGTCGCCGTCCATGTCGGACCCGAGCCGGTGCCCGTGCTCATCGAGGCGGTGCGTCAGGCGGGCGGCCGGGTCGTGCCCCTGGAGGAGGCCGAGGCGATCGTCTTCTTCGGCGGCGGTCCCGCGGAGCTGCGGCCGATGCTCCACGAGGGCATCCGCTGGGTGCAACTGCCGAGCGCGGGCATCGAGCGGTTCGCCGACGCCGGGCTGATCTCCGAGCACCCGGTCTTCACCGCCGCCACCGGCTCCTACGGCCTGCCGGTGGCCGAGCACGCGATGGCCATGATGCTGGCGGCCGCGCGCCGGCTGTACCGGGCGGCCAGGGTCCAGACGTGGGAGCCGAAGACGTCCAGGGAGTTCGCGGGCTCGACGGTCGCGATCGTCGGCTACGGCGGCATCGGGCGGGTGCTCATGCGGATGATGGAGCCGTTCGGCTGCCGGGTCCTGGCGGTCACCGACAGCGGCGAGGCGCCCGGCGCGGACCTCGTGCTGCCGCGCGCCCGCTACCGCGAGGTGCTGCCCGAGGCCGACTACGTGGTCGTCCTGGCGCCGGCCACGCCGGAGACGAGGGGGATGTTCGGGAAGCGGGAGTTCGAGCTCATGCGCGAGGACGCCTGGCTGGTGAACGTCGCCCGAGGCAGCCTCGTCGTGACCGACGAGCTGGTGGACGCGCTGCGCGCGGGCCGCATCGGCGGCGCGGCGCTCGACGTCACGGACCCGGAGCCGCTGCCCGACGGGCATCCGCTGTGGAGCCTGGACAACGTGCTCATCACGCCCCACTCCGCCAACCCGCCCTCCTCCTACTGGCGCGGCCTGACCGAACGCGTCACCGCCAACGTGCGGCGCTTCGGCGACGGCGCCCCGCTGGAGGGCGTGGTCTCCCCGTCCGAGGGGTTCTGAGGCGCCCCAGAGACGGCCCAGAGACGGCTCAGCCGAGGTTGAGGCGGGCCCCGTTGCTCAGCCCCGAGTCGTGCACCTCGAGCGCGGCCGGGGCGAGGTCCTTCGGCAGCTCGAACACCAGCGCGCCGGCGAACGACTGGCCCGCCTCGATGCGGATCGGCGTGATCTCCTTGCCGTCCCTGTCGAGCAGCTTGGTGCCGCCGTGTAACTCCTTGTCCTCGTCGACCAGCTTCTGCTGGCCCGGGTAGAGCACCCTGGCCTCCTGACCGACGTTGCTGACCCGCACGCCGATCTGGCACGTGCGGGTCTGCGCGGACTTCACGGGCTTGGGGCACTTCGTGCTGGTGACGGCGAAGCGCAGCTTGCCGTCCTGCACGGGCCCGTCCTCGCCGGCCGACGAGGGCCGCAGCACCCAGATCAGCACGAGGATCAGCCCCACCACCAGCACGAACGCGATGATCAAGGCGGTCATGCAGCCCGCGAACACACCCCGCTTGGGCTTGGCGGGCGGATAGCCAGGCAACGGCCCCTGGCCGGTGGCGGAGTGGTGGGGCATCGGCCCCTGCCCGGTCTGGTGGTGGGGGACCGGCCCGGTGAGATCCGGATGCGGCCCCCGCGGGCCCATCCCGGTCTGCGGCACGGGACCGGTCCGCTCGGGGTGGGGCGCCGGCGGCTGCTGCGGCACCCGGCCGACGCCGGGCGTGGGCCCGGTCCGCTCGGCGGGCGGCGGCTGCATCATGCCGGGCTTGGGCCCCGTGCGCTCAGCGGGCGGCATCTGACCCGGTTTGGGCCCCGTGCGTTCGGCGGGCGGCGGCTGCATCATGCCGGGCTTGGGGCCGGTGCGCTCGGCGGGCGGCACGTGGCTCGCCGCCCTCGGCGTGGGGCCGGTGCGTTCGGCGGGCGGCGGCGGCTGCGGCCCGCGGGGCTCGGCGTGCGGGCCGCGACCCTCGGGCCGGCGGGGCGGGCGACCCGCGCCCGGCACCGGGCCCGTACGGTCGGGCGGCATCGGAGGCGGCATCATCGGGAAGTCCGACGGGTTCCACGAGTTGGTCAGGTGCTTGGTGGCGGCGAGCTGCGCAGCGGGCTCGTCGGCCGCCCCCACCAGCTCCAGCAGCAGCTGCTTGGCCGCGGGCCGGCGCGCCGGGTCGGGATGGATGGCCGCGGCCACCAGCCGGTCCAGGGGCGCGGGCAGCCCCCGCAGGTCGGGCGGCGCGCTGCGGGCCCGGGCCGCCATCACGTACGCGTCACCCTCGCCGAACGGATGCCCGCCCAGCCCCGCGTAGGCGATCAGCGACCCCCAGGCGAACACGTCGCCCGCCGGGCTGGTGCGCCCCTCGAAGACCTGCTCGGGAGCGATCCATCCGGGCGTGCCCATCACCATGCCGGCGTTCGTGTGCCGGGAGCTGACGTGCGTCGAGCGCGCCAGCCCGAAGTCGATCACCCGGGGCCCGGCCAGCGTCAGCATCACGTTGGCCGGCTTGAGGTCGCGGTGCACCAGCCCGGCGGCGTGGATCGCGGTCAGCGCGGCCGCCACGCCGACGGCCGCGGAGTGCAGCACCGACGGCGACAGCGCGCCGTGCTCGATCAGGTGGTCCTCTAGCGAGATGCCGTCGATGTATTCAGTGACGAGGTAGAGGACGCCGCGGTCCTCGCCGTGGTCGAGCACGCGCGCCGTGCAGAACGAGGCCACCTTGCGCGCGTTGGACACCTCTTCGTGGAAACGCGCCCGGTAGACCGGGTCGGCCGTGTAGTCGCGCCGGATCGCCTTGAGCGCCACCCGCTGCCCGTCGGCCGCCTTGGCGAGGTAGACCACCCCCATGCCACCGGAGCCGAGACGGCTGACCAGCTCATAGGGGCCGATCGCCGGCGGATCTTCCGGCTCCAGCGGAGTGCCTGCGGAGCGCCCCAACGTAGCCGTCCTCTCGCCGTCGTCATCCCGTCTCAATCCGAACCGTTCCTCCGCCCGGCACGTCATTTTGTACCCAAGACTCTAACGGAGGAAGTGCCTGCCCGGTGGCGACTAGTTCTGAGCAGGAGAGGGAGCGCCGTGGATGCGCAAGGGACGCATCGTCACCCGCAGGCGCGAGAGGTTGAGGGTGTGGGGGAGCGGGCGGTGCGGGGACAGCAGCCGCCCGACCGGCTTGGGGCGGGCGGCGCGGACGATGCCGGCCAGGAACGCGGTCCCGACCGCGAGCGTGAGGTGCACGCCGTCGCAGCCCGGTCTGGCCCACCACTCGTTCGCCGCGGTGCCGTCCAGCCAGATCTCGGGGGCGAAGGTGTTCGCGTACGGCAGGCGCGAGCTGCGCTGGTGCGCGGCGATCGGCACGAGCACGGTGGTGCCGGCGGGCAGGGTGGTGCCGTACCAGTCGGTCCTGGTGGCGGTGACCCGCGTCAGCGCCGGCACCGGCGGCCACAGGCGCAGCCCTTCGCGCAGGCAGGCCCGCAGGTAGTCGGCGTCGCGACGGGCCGACTTGCGCTGGGCCGGGTGGGCGGCCAGCAGCGCCAGGGTCTGCATCAGCCCCGCCGACATCACGCCGAGGCCCATCAGCCAGAACGCCGCCTGCATGAGCCCGCGCGAGCGGCCCACCCCCGGCCTCTCCGCGATCAGGCCGGCCAGGCTGCCGGGTTCGGCGCGGCGCAGGTGGTCGAGAATGCGGGCGTCGTACCGGCCCGAGAGCAGGTCCTGGCGCCGCCTGTCGCGCCACCTGCCGGCCCGCGTGAGGTCCGTCAGCAGGCGGGTGAGCTCCACGTCGTCGGCCGCGCCGTCGCCGTAGACGCAGCGCCTGGCCACCCGCTGCCACCGGGCGTTCAGCCGGTCGTGGTCCACCACGCCGGAGGTGAGCTCCCCGGCCTCCTCCCTGGCGATGTCGATGAACGTCGGGCGCAGCACGTCCGTCGGCAGGCCGAAGGGGCGTTGCTCGACGCCCTGCGCGAATTCGCCCTCCTCCGACAGCACGCGCAGGGCGTCCCGCTTGGAGATGATCAGCAGCGCGGGGCCGCGCAGGCCGCGGACCAGGACGGGGCGGCCGCCGTACCTGGCCTCGAGCTCGGCCAGCAGCGCGCGGGAGCGCAGCGGGTCGCGCCCGCGCGTCAGATGCGGCAAGCCCGGCGGGACGATCGTGGCGGCCAGGCGCAGGCTCTCCAGCACGGTGGCCCGGGGGAGGTCCCTAGGCACGCGCGGCCTTCCGTGCTCCGACCGGCGCCCGCGGGTCCGTGGCCATGCGGGCACTGACCTTTCGGCCCGCGGGCGCCTCCTGGGTGGCCGGAGCGGGAAGGAAGTCCATATGCCGATGTGATCTCCCGTGGCGCCGCGTTCGCAATCAGGGGTCTCGGCCACCGGAACACTTCCGGGCGGAGGCCGCAGAGATGTTCCGACAGCCGGAACGCCTACGCGCCGAGGAGGGCCGCCGAGATGGCCTGGGCGGCGCCGCGTACGGAGATGCCGAGCTTGGCGAGCGGCACCGCGCCCACGGGGGCGGCCACACCGAGGGACATGCAGATCCGGCCGCCCGGGCCGAACACCGGCGCCGCCACGCACGCCACGCCCTCGGTGAACTCCTCCTGCGAGTACGCCACGCCGTGCCGGCGGACCTGGGCCAGCTCGCGTTCGAGCCCGCCCAGCGTGGTGATGGTGCGGCGCGTCATCCGCTCGAACGAGCCGCGCGCCAGCAGCTCCTGGCGCAGCCTCGGGTCGAAGGCCAGCAGCGCCTTGCCGGTCGCCGTGCAGTGGAGCGGCGCGCGGTCCATGCCGTCGGAGCGGGAGTCGACGCGGTTGTGGCCGTAGAGGCGCTCGACGTAACGGGCCTCCAGGCCGGAGGGGACCGCCAGGTTGACCGTCTGCCGGGTGGCCTCGTACAGGTAGAGCAGGTAAGGAAGCACGACCTTGCGGGTGCCGGGCACGCGGGCCCGGGTGATGCCGGCCATCGTCTCCAGCAGCTCGCCCGGCAGATAGCCGTTGCCCACCCGCCTGGCCAGCTCGCGCGAGCACAGCACGCCCAGGAGGCGGTGGGCGGTCGACTTGGGCAGGCCCGTGCTGCGGCACAGCTGCGAGAGGCTGAGCGGGTGGGAGGCGGCGCTGAGCGCCAGCAGGATGTCGATGCCCCGCTCCAGGCTGCCCGGCTGGGCCACGGGGCGGTCGTCCGCCATCCTCTGCACTTGGCGGACCAGTTCCGTCGGCATTGATGTCCTTTCGCTCTCCGGAGAGCGAAAGGGGCTTCCCGGGGGCTGCGGTTGTCCTGTCCTTGGCGTACCCGGCTGCCGCCCGTTAACGCAGGCTGATGATCTCGGCGTACACGGAAACGGCCACTTCACCGGGCGTTCTGGCACCTATGTCCAGACCCGCCGGAACCCGTACGCGCTCGCCTCCCTCCACGCGCGCCAGCACCGCCGTGCCGCGCCTGCGGCTGGCGATCAGCCCGATGTACGGCACGCCCTTGGCCAGCGCGTCACGCAGGATCGGCTCCTCGCCGACCCCGTGCGAGGCCACCAGGACGGCGTCGGCGTCGGCGGCGACCCCGGGGCCGGTCTCGATCTGGTACCCCAGCGCCTGGCCGACGGCGGCGAAGGCCCGGGCGATGGGGCTGTCGCCGTACACGTGGATCAGCACGGGAGGCAGCACGGCCTCCAGGAAGATCTCCAGCGTGCCGCCGGACAGGCACGGCTGGCCCACGGCGATCAGGCCCTCCTCCTCGTGCGGCTCGCCCGCCTCCGGCGTGATCCGCAGCAGCGTGGTCCGTGCGGCGCGCCGGAGTTCGAGCAGCCGCAGGCCCTGCGCCCGGACGGTGTCGGTGGCGCAGACCCCGCCGACGAACCCCTCGATCGTCCCGTCCGGCAGCACCAGCGCGCGGTCGCCCGCCTTCGCGCTGGTCGGCCGCTGTGCCCGCACGACCGTGGCCAGCACGTACGGCTCCCGCCCCGACCGCAGCCGCGCGACCCGGGCGTCCAGGTCGGCGGCCGGCCGCGGCCGGGACGTCGGCATACCGAGGAAGTCGCTCACGGGATGGCCAGGTCCGTGCGGAACGGGTCGCCGTTGACGACGCGCCAGACGTTCGCCGGGGTGAGCGGCATGTCGGCGTGCCGCACACCGTACGGCCTGAGCGCGTCCACCACGGCGTTGACCACGGCCGCGGGAGAGCCGACGGTGGCCGACTCGCCCACGCCCTTGGCCCCGATCGGGTGCGTCGGCGAGGGCGTCACGGTCTCGCCCAGCTCCCACGACGGGCACTCCATCGAGGTCGGCAGCAGGTAGTCCATGAACGACGCCCCCAGGTGGTTGCCGTCCTCGTCGAACGCCATCACCTGCATGAGCGCCATCCCCACCCCGTCGGCCAGCCCGCCGTGGATCTGCCCCTCGACGATCATGGGGTTGATCCGCACGCCGCAGTCGTCCACCGCCACGAACCTGCGCACCTTCACCTGCCCCGTCCCCGGATCGACGTCGACGACGCAGATGTAGGCGCCGAACGGGTACGTGAGGTTGGGCGGGTTGTAGACGGTGGCCGCGTCCAGGTGGCCCTCGACGCCTTCCGGCAGCTCCAGGTTGGAGTGCGCGGCCAGCGCGATCTCGGCCATCGACTTGCCGGCGGACGGGTCGCCCACCACCGACCACCTGCCGTCGGCCCACTCCAGGTCGTCCGGCGCGGCCTCCAGCATGGCCGCCGCCACGATCTTGGCGCGGTCGCGCACCTTCCTGGCCACGATGGCGGTGGCCGCGCCGGAGACGGGGGTGGAGCGCGAGCCGTACGTGCCCAGCCCGAACGGCGTCTGGTCGGTGTCGCCGTGCACCACCTCCACGTCGTCGGCCGGGATGCCCAGCTCCTGCCCGACGATCTGGGCGAACGTGGTCTCGTGCCCCTGGCCCTGCGACTGGCACGAGACCCGCAGCACGGCCTTGCCCGTCGGGTGCACGCGCAGCTCGGCGCCGTCGGCCATGCCCAGGCCGAGGATGTCCATGTGCTTGCGCGGCCCCGCCCCGACGGCCTCGGTGAAGAAGCTGACGCCGATGCCCATCAACTCGCCCCTGGCCCGCTTGTCGGCCTGCTCGGCGCGGAGCTTGTCGTAGCCGCCCATGTCCATGGCCAGGCGCAGCGCCCTGGGGTAGTCGCCGGAGTCGTACTCCCAGCCGGTGGGGGAGTGGTAGGGGAACTGCTCGGGTCTGAGCAGGTTGCGCATCCGCAGCTCGGCCGGGTCGAGGTCCAGCTCGGCGGCCAGTACGTCGATCATGCGCTCGACCAGGTAGACGGCCTCGGTGACGCGGAAGGAGCAGGCGTAGGCGACGCCGCCGGGGGCCTTGTTCGTGTAGACGCCGGTGACCTCGCAGTGGGCGGCCTCGATGTCGTACGAGCCGGAGAAGACGTGGAAGAAGCCGGCCGGGAACTTGGTCGGCTGGGCCGTGCCGTTGAACGCGCCGTGGTCGGCCAGCACCTTGACCCTGATCGCCTGGATCCTGCCGTCACGCGTCGCCGCCACTTCGCCGCGCATGTGGTAGTCGCGGGCGAAGGCGGTGCTCATGAGGTTCTCGGAGCGGTCCTCCATCCATTTGACCGGCTTGCCGGTGACGATCGAGCCGACGATCGCGCACACGTAGCCGGGATATATCCCGACTTTTCCGCCGAAACCGCCGCCGATGTCCGGAGAGATCACCCGGATCTTGTGCTCGGGCAGCCCGGCCACCATCGCGTACAGCGTCCGGTGGGCGTGCGGCGCCTGCGTGGGGCACCAGACGGTCAGCTTGCCGGTGACCCTGTCGAAGTCCGCGAGCGCGCCGCACGTCTCCAGCGGCGCCGGGTGCACGCGCGGGTAGAGCAGGTCCTGGGCGACCGTCACCTCCGCCTGCTCGAAGAGGGCGTCGGTGCGGGCGCGGTCGCCGGCCTCCCAGTCGAAGATGTGGTTGCCGGTACGCCCTTCGAGATCGTCCCGGATGACCGGCGCGTCCGGGTCGAGGGCCCTCCTGGCGTCGATGACCGCGTCGAGGGGGTCGTACTCGACGTCGATGAGCTCCAGCGCGTCGCGGGCCGAGTAGGCGTCCTCGGCCACCACGAACGCGACCTCCTGGCCCTGGAAGCGCACCTTGTCCGTGGCCAGCACCGCCTGGGTGTCCTGCGAGAGCGTCGGCATCCAGGCGAGGCCGAGCCCGGCCAGGGTCTGCCCGGTGATGACGGCCTTGACCTTCGGGTGGGCCTCGGCGGCGCTCGTGTCGATGGAGACGATCCTGGCGTGGGCGTGCGGGCTGCGCAGCACGGCGCCGTACAGCATGCCGGGCAGCCGTACGTCGTCGGTGTAGTTGCCGCGGCCCCTGATGAAGCGGGCGTCCTCCTTGCGGTGCATGCGTCCGTAGCTCATGATTTCGCCTCCGTCGCGGACTCGGCGACATTCAGACTCGCCTGGGCCGCCCAGCGGATCGATCGGACGATGTTCTCGTAGCCGGTGCAGCGGCACAGCTGGCCCGAGATCGCCTCGCGGATCTGGCCCTCGTCGGGGTCGGGCACGCGGTCGAGCAGCGCGCGTGCGGTGAGCAGCATGCCGGGCGTGCAGAACCCGCACTGGAGCCCGTGGCACTCCACGAACCCCTTCTGCACCGCGTCCAGCTCCCCGTCCCGTTCCAGGCCCTCCACGGTGGTGACCTCGTGGCCGTCGGCCATCACCGCCAGCACCGTGCACGACTTGACCGGCATGCCGTCGAGCCGCACCGTGCAGACGCCGCAGTTGGAGGTGTCGCAGCCCCAGTGGGTGCCGGTCAGGCCCAGCTCGTCGCGCAGGAAGTGCACGAGGAGCAGCCTGGGCTCGACCTCTCTGGTGTACGGCTGCCCGTTCACCGAGACCGTGATGCGCATGTCAGATCCTCCCTGCGGCTCTGACCAGCGCGCGCCGGGTCAGCTCGGCGGCCAGGTGGCGCTTGTAGTCGGCGGGGCCGCGCTGGTCGGCGTGGGGGTCACAGTGCTCGGCGGCGATCCGGCCCGCCTCCGCGAACGCCTCCCCGCCGGGCGGCCTGCCTTCGAGGTGGCTCTCGGCCTCGGGGGCGCAGAAGTGCTCGGCGCCGACCGCGGTCAGCCCGATGCCCGCCCGCGCGATCACGCCGTCCCGGACGGTGACGACCGCTCCGGCCGCGGCCACCGGCCAGTCGCCCACGCGCCGCTCGACCTTCTCGTACGCGCTGCCCGTGCCCGCCGTGACCGGCACGCGCAGCTGCACCAGCAGCTCGCCCGGCCCGACGGCGGTCTCGTACGGGCCGTGGTGGAAGTCCCTGATCGGCACGGTACGCTGACCGCCCGCGCCCTGGATGACCGCCCGCGCCCGCAGCGCCGAGAACACGGCGGACAAATCCTCGGAAGGGTCGCCCTGGCACAGCGACCCGCCAACGGTCCCCCGATTTCTCACTATCGGGTCGGCAATAACTCGCTCCGCATCCCGAAATATCGGGAAAAGGTCGGTGGCGGTGGTGCTGTCCAGCAGCTCTGTGTGCCGTACCAGCGCGCCAATGGCCAGTTCGTCACCCTCGACGGCGATCCGCCCCAGCTCGGCCAGTCCGTTGATGTCGATCAACGCCTCCGGCTGGGCCAGGCGCAGCTTCATCATCGGGATGAGGCTGTGCCCACCTGCGACGATCCTGGCCTCGGGGCCGTAGCGTGCCAGCAGTTCGAGCGCGTGCGGCACGCTGTCCGCTCTCTCGTATTCGAATCTCGCGGGAACCTGCATGACTGCACATTGCTGGCACCGATTTGTCCCGACAATCCGCAAATAAGGGATTCCTTAATGGGCGCCGGAGAACTATGAAGGGGTGATGACACTCAGCCAGCTCGGGGCGTTCGTTTTCGTCGCGCGTCTGGGATCTGTCAAGGCGGCGGCACGGGCGCTGGGCGTGAGCGAGCCCGCCGTCTCCCAGTCGCTGGCCCAGCTCCGCAGGCACCTCGGCGACCCGCTGCTGACCCGTGCCGGCGACCGGATGGTGCTGACCGAGGGCGGGCGGCGGCTGCTCGGGATCGCCGCCCAGATCGTCGCGCTCGGCGCGGAGGCGGTCGCCGCCGTCCAGCCGGGCCGCGTCGCCGGGCTGCACGTGGTCATGGACGCCGGGCTCGCCGAGTACGTCGCCGGGCCGCTCGTCTGCCTCTTCACGCAGCGCAAGTCGGTGGACGCCACCACCGGCGTGGCCGCCACGGCCGAGATCCCGCTCCTGCTGTCCAGCCGCCTGGCCGACGTCGCGCTCGGGGCCCAGGTGAGCGGCGAGGGCCTGGTGAGCCGCCCGGTCCTGCGCTGCCGCCTCATCGTGGTCGGCTCGCCCCGCGGCCGCCGCGACCAATGGCTGGTGGGCCCCTCCGGTACGGACCCCCTGAGCGACACGAGCCGGTTGCTGCGGCTGCTGCGGGTCCCGGAGTCCCAGGTACGGGTCTTCGCGAACCAGACGGCCGCCTGGAAGGCCGCCGCCGAGGGCTCCGGCATGGCTCCCGCCACGGCCCACCTGGTGGCGTCCCAGTTACGCAGGGGCGAACTGGTGGCCGTCGAGACCGCTGCCACCCCGCTGGCCGCGTACTGGTACGCCACGACCCTGGAACCGCCGAACCGGTCGGTGGCCGCGGGCACGTTCCTGGACTTCCTCACCACCCCGGCCGCCACCCAGGTCATGCGCACCCCGGACGACGGCATCCCCCGCAGCCGCTTCCGTCCCCCGATCCACGTGTCGATCTGGAGCTGAGACCTACCGCAGCCCCCGGCCCGTCATCGCCGCGCTCAGCGCAGGGCCGCGGCCTCCGAGGCGAGCTTCTCGACGCGGCCCCAGTCGCCGGTGGCCAGCGCGTCGGCCGGGGTCAGCCAGGTGCCGCCGACACAGCCCACGTTCGGCAGCGCGAGATAGTCGGCCGCCGTGTTCACCCGGATCCCGCCCGTCGGGCAGAAGCGCACGTCCGGCAGCGGCCCGGCCAGCGCCTTGAGATAGGGGATGCCGCCCGCGGCCTCGGCGGGGAAGAACTTCAGCTCCTTGACCCCCCGCTCGACCAGCGCCATCACCTCGGACACGGTGGCCGCTCCCGGCAGGTACGGGACACCGCTCGAATCCATCGCCTCGACCAGCGACAGGGTCGTCCCCGGCGAGACCAGGAACCGCGCCCCGGCGGCCACCGACGCCGCGATGTCCTCCGAGCTGCGGATGGTCCCCGCGCCCACGGTCGCCTCGGGCACCTCGGCCGCGATCCGGGCGATGGCCTCGCGGGCGGCCGGGGTCCGCAGGGTCACCTCGATGACCGGCAGGCCGCCGGCGACCAGCGCCCTGGCCATCGGCACGGCGCTCTCCACGTCGTCGATCACCACGACGGGGATCACCGGGGCGAGATCGAGCAGGCTCATGGGTTCTTCTTCTCCTCGTCGGCCCGTTGACGGCCGTCTAGTCACGTACAGGTCCGCCCGGACAAGTCCATGCGGTCATCCCACCAGTTCCCGGCGGGCGCGCTGGGCCAGCCAGGCCGCCGCGCCCGTCAACGCCGGCTGCGGGGCGACGATCAGCGCGGTGCCGATGGCCTCCAGGTAGTGGGCCATGTCCGGATTTTCGGCGAAACGGGTCCGGAAGCTGCTGGTGCGCACGCGTTCCACGATACGGGGGAGCACGCCGCCGCCCAGATACACCCCGCCCCGCGCGCCGAGGGTCAGGGCCACGTTCCCGGCGAAGCTGCCCAGCATCCCGCAGAACACCTCCACCGTCTCCGCGCACAGCGAGTCGTCCAGCCGGGCCACGATGTCCGAGGCGGTCAGGTCGGGGGCGGCGACGCCGTTCACCTGGGCGAGCGCCCGGTGCAGCCGGACCAGCCCGGGTCCGGACAGCACGTGCTCGGCCACCACGTGCGGCAACCCCTGCGACTGCAGGACCTGGACGATCTCCAGCTCCCGCCGGTCCACCACCGGCACCGTGACGTGCCCGCCCTCGCCCGGGATCGGCGTCCAGCCGTGCTCCGCGGGCACCAGCCCGCCCACGCCGAGGCCGGTCCCCGGCCCCAGCACGGCCTTGACCCCGTGACCCGGCTCGGGGCCGCCCAGCGAGACCAGGTCGTCGCCCTCCAGGTGCGGCAGCGACACCGCCAGCGCCTCGAAGTCGTTGAGCAGCGCAGCGTACGGCACGCCGAGATCCCGTACGGACCCGGCCCACGCCGAGTTCGTGAGCCGGTAGCGGTCGCCGTCGATCGGCCCGGCCAGGGCCAGGCACGCCGCCCCCGGTCGCACTCCGCCCGCGTGTTCCGCGAGATAGGCGGCTACGGCTTCGGGGAGGGTCGGGTAGTCGGACCCCGCCAGGACCGCGACGTCGGCCGGCCGCGCTCCCGACGAGGTGACCAGGCCGAACCGGGCGTTGGTCCCGCCGATGTCGGCGACCAGCCACGGAAGGTCAAAGGCACTCACCACATACCTCCGGCGTCCAGGGCGGCGTCAAGATCGCTCGCCATGAACCGAAGGATCCCACGAACGCTCTCGCCGTCCCAGACGGGATGGCGAGCCATCGACTTCTGAACCGTCACCTCGCCAGCCCGGCGTGCTGGGCGCCGACCGGGGCGCCCGTCTCCAGGTGCGAGGCGCCGGCCTCGGCGAGGAAGCCCAGGCCGGGGCCGTGGTCGGGGGACTCGGCGCCGCTGATGCCGAAGATCCCGGCGCCCTGCTCCGCGTGGCCCGCCATCCGGCGGAAGGCCGCGAACAGCTCGCGCCCGGTCCCCACCCACTGCGCGTCGCTCAGCGGGCGGCCCTCCGGCAGGCGGCGGGACAGCTCCTCGGCGGGCACCTGCAGCTCAAGCGTCCCCGCCGTCGAGTCCAGCCTGATCATGTCGCCGTCCCGCACCAGGGCGATCGGCCCGCCGTCGGCGGCCTCGGGCGACAGGTGGATGGCCGCGGGCACCTTCCCGGACGCGCCGGACATGCGGCCGTCCGTGACGATCGCGACCCGCTGCCCCCTGTCGAGCAGGACGGCCAGCGGCGGCGTGAGCTTGTGCAGCTCGGGCATGCCGTTCGCGCTCGGACCCTGGTAGCGGATGACCGCCACGAAGTCCTGCCCGTCCAGCTCGCCGGCCTCGAACGCCCGCAGCAGCTCCAGCTGGTCGTCGAACACCTTTGCCGGCGCCTCGATCACCAGGTGCTCCTGCTTGACCGCCGAGACCTTGGAGACGGCCCGGCCCAGGTTGCCCGACAGCATGTGGATCCCGCCGTCCGCCGAGAACGGCGCCGCGACCGGACGCAGCACGTCCAGGTCGGAGCTGCCGCCGGTGACCGGCGCCCACACCAGCTCGCCGTCCACCAGCTCGGGAGCCTCACGGTAGCGGTCGAGGCCGGGCCCGGCCACGGTCATGACGTCCCCGTGCAGCAGGCCCTCGTCCAGCAGGTCGCCGATGAGGACCTGCATGCCGCCGGCGTCGCGGAAGTGGTTCACGTCCGCCTGGCCGTTCGGGTAGATCTTGGTGAGGGACGGCACGACCCGCGACAGGCGGGCGAAGTCGTCCCAGGTCAGCACGATGCCCGCGGCGGCGGCCATGGCGACCAGGTGGATCGTGTGGTTCGTGGATCCGCCGGTGGCCAGCAGGGCGACGCAGGCGTTCACGATGGCCTTCTCGTCGACCAGCTCGCCGATCGGCGTGTACTCCGAGCCGTGCGCGGTGATCTCCACCGCGCGGCGCCCGGCCGCCTCGGTGAGGGCGTGGCGCAGCTCGGTGTGCGGGTTGACGAAGGTCGAGCCGGGCAGGTGCAGGCCCATGACCTCCATCAGCGCCTGGTTGGAGTTGGCGGTGCCGTAGAAGGTGCAGGTGCCGGGGGAGTGGTACGACTTCGCCTCGGCGTCGAGCAGCTCGTCGCGGCCCACCTTGCCCTCGGCGAAGAGCTGGCGGGTGCGCGCCTTGACCTTGTTCGGCAGGCCCGAGGCCATCGGCCCGGCCGGGACGAAGATCGCGGGCAGGTGCCCGAAGTGCAGCGCCCCGATGAACAGGCCGGGCACGATCTTGTCGCACACGCCCAGCAGCAGCGACGCGTCGAACATGTCGTGCGACAGCGCGATCGCCGCGGCCATCGCGATCACGTCGCGGCTGTAGAGGGACAGCTCCATGCCGGGCCGCCCCTGCGTGATGCCGTCGCACATCGCGGGCACGCCGCCCGCCACCTGCGCCACGCCGCCGGCCTTGCGCACCGCGGCCTTCAGCTCCGGCGGGTACGTCTCGTACGGCTGGTGCGCCGAGAGCATGTCGTTGTAGCTCGTCACGATGGCCACGCCCGGCTTGGCAGCGCCGCGCAGCGTGAGCTTGTCGTCGGCGGGCGCGCCCGCGAAGCCGTGCGCGAGGTTCGCGCAGCCGAGGTGGGCACGGGCCGGGCCCTTCGCCCTCGCGGCCTCGCCGTCGCGCCGGATGCGCGCCAGGTACGCGGCCCGGCTGGTGGCGCTCCGCTCGGCGATGCGGTCGGTGACGTCCTGGATGACGGGGTTCACGGTGCCTCCTTCGTCGGGTCCATGAACCCGGAATCGATTGTTCACACGTCCTCCTCGTGCCACTCGCGACCGCTGCGGCCGAGCAGTTCGTGGGCTCCGGCGGGACCGGTGGTCCCGGCGGGATAGGGCTCGGGCAGGTCTCCGGACGACTCCCAGGTCGACAGGATCGGGTCGATCCAGCGCCAGGCCGCCTCCACCTCGTCACGCCGCATGAACAGCGTCGGGTTCCCGGCCAGCACGTCCGTCAGCAGCCGCTCGTACGCCTCCGGCACCCGCGCCGTGAACGTCTTGCCGAAGCTCAGCGACATCGGCACCGGCTTCAGCGTCACCTCGCCCGCGCCCGGCTCCTTGGCCATGATGTGCAGCTCGATGCCCTCTTCCGGCTGCAGGCGCAGCACCAGGCGGTTCGGCGTGCCACCGGGGAAGATGGAGTGCGGCACGTCCTTGAACTGCACCACGATCTCCGACCTGCGGTACGGCATCCGCTTGCCGGTCCGCAGGTAGAACGGCACCCCCGCCCATCGCCAGTTCTTGACCTCGGCCCGGATCGCGGTGAACGTCTCCACCCGCCGCGAGGCGTCCGTCGGCGGCGTGGAGGCGGGCTCGTCGAGGTAGCCCGGCATCCCGTCGGCCTCGGTGTACTGGCCCCGCACGGTGAAGCGGTCGACCTCCGTGCCCGTGATCGGGCGCAGCGCCTGCAGGACCTTGACCTTCTCGTCGCGGATGGCCTCACGGTCGTTGCGGGCCGGCGGCTCCATCGCGGTCAGCGTGAGGAGCTGGAGCAGGTGGTTCTGCACCATGTCGCGCAGCGCGCCCGCGTGGTCGTAGTAGCCGCGCCGGCCCGGCGTGCCGACGGTCTCGGCGGCGGTGATCTGGACGTGGTCGATCCACAGGGAGTTCCAGATCGGCTCGAGGAAGGCGTTGGCGAAGCGCAGGACCAGCAGGTTCTGGACGGTCTCCTTGCCCAGGTAGTGGTCGATGCGGAAGATCTGGCGCTCGTCGAAGATGGCGCCGACCTCGTCGTTGATCCGCTGCGCGCTCGGCAGGTCGTGGCCCAGCGGCTTCTCCAGCACCACGCGCGAGAGCGGCGTGACCAGCCCGGCCTCCTCCAGCTCGCGGCAGAAGGGGCCGAAGGTCCGGGGCGGGCTGGCCAGGTAGAAGACCCGGTCGCGCTGCTCGTGCCCGGCCAGCAGCCGGCTCAGCGCCCCCCAGCCCGACTTGTCGGCGCCCCCGACGTCGACCGACACGTGGTGCAGGCGGCCGAGGAAGCGCTGCCACATGGCGGGGTCGTCGATCGGGACCTGGTCGCGTACCTCGGCGTCCACCTTGCCGCGGAAGTCGGCGTCGGTCAGGCCGCCCCTGGACATGGCGATGACGCGGGTCTCCGGGGAGAGCCGGCCGTCCCTGTCGCTGTGGTAGAGCGCCGGGAGCAGCTTGCGCATGGACAGGTCGCCGGTGCCGCCGAAGACGACGAGGTCGGCGGTGTGGGCGGGGCTGGTTGTCGACACGGGGGACACGGTTGCGGACTCCGATGATCTACCAAGCAGGGACAGAACGGACACTAACGAGAGTTTGGGTCCCACACAAGCGGAGTTTTGGCATTTGAGATAAAAAAGTCTGGACTTTTCATGACCTAACCCCATGTGATTCACTTAGCCGATGCCTCGACGTACCGCCGCGACCCTCGCCACCAGTGGTGAGGTGCTCCGCCTCATCCGCACCGGAGAGGCCGCGACGCGGGCCGACCTGGGCCGGGTCACCGGTCTGTCGCGCCCCGCCGTGCAGCTGCGCGTGGGTGAGCTGCTGGAACGCGGCCTGGTCGTGGAGCGCGACGACGCCCCGTCCACGGGCGGGCGGCCGCCGGTCCGGCTGGAGTTCAACGCCACGGGCGGCGTGGTGCTGGTGGCGGCGCTCGGCGCCAGCCGCACCCGGGTGGCCGTCTGCGACCTGGCCGGGCGAGAGCTGGCCGGGCGCGAGTTCGCGATGGACGTGGAGCAGGGGCCCGACGTCGTGCTCCCCGTGATCATGGATTCCTGGGACGAGCTGCTCGGCGACCGGCCCCGCTCGATGCTCAGAGGCGTCGGGATGGGCGTGCCGGCCACGGTCGAGTTCGCGCAGGGACGCGCCGAGAGCGCCCGCGTGATGGCCTCATGGACCGGCGTGGTGATCCCGCCGATCATCCGCGAGCGCTTCCCCGTCCCCGTGCTCGTGGACAACGACGTCAACGTGCTGGCCATCGGCGAGCACCGCGGCGCCTACCCCGACCTGGACGACCTGATGTTCGTGAAGATCTCGACGCGGATCGGCGCGGGCGTGATCGCCGGGGGCGGCATCCTGCGCGGCGCGCTGGGCGCGGCGGGCGAGATCGGGCACATCCCCGTGCTCGACGGCGGCGACGTGCTGTGCCGCTGCGGCAACACCGGCTGCGTCGACTCCGTGGCCAGCGGCACCGCGCTGCTGCGCGACCTGCGGGCCCATGGCAAGGACGTCAAGACGATCGCCGACGTGACCGCGCTGGTGCGCGCGGGCGACGCCGAGACGATGGCCACGGTGCGCGAGGCCGGCCGCCGGATCGGCGAGGTGCTGGCCGGGGCGGTCAACATCCTCAACCCGTCGGTGGTGGTGCTGGGCGGCGACGTGGCCGAGGCGTTCGGGCCGCTGGTGTCGAGCATCCGCGAGGTCGTCTACCGTCGTTCCACGGCCCTGGCCACCCGGCGGCTGCGCATCGAGCCGAGCCGGCTGGGGGCGGGCGCGGGCATCAGCGGGTGCGCGGTGATGGTGCTCGACCACGTGCTCTCGCCGGACGCCGTGGACGAGACGATGACGATCTCGGCCCTGCGCCGCGAGCGCGTCGCCGCCCCGTGACCATGACGGTCCGAGCCCTGTGTCGCGAGCGCGCCGCCGCCCCGTAACGTCAGAGGTCCCAGCGGGGGACGTCGCTCTCCCGTACGAGCCCGTCCGCGCCGAACACCAGATGGCGGTCGAGGTCGGCGGCGAACCAGCGGTCGTGCGTGACCGCCAGCACCGTCCCCTCGAACCCCGCGAGCCCCTGCTGGAGCGCCTCCGCGCCGGCCAGGTCGAGGTTGTCCGTCGGCTCGTCGAGCAGCAGCAGCGTCGCCCCCGACAGCTCCAGCAGCAGGATCTGCAGCCGGGCCTGCTGCCCGCCCGACAGCGTCTCGAACGGTTGCCCGCCCGCCGGCGCCAGCTCGTAACGGGCCAGCGCCGCCATCGCCTCGTTGCGGGTCAGCGCGTACTCCCGCATCACCACGTCGGCGGCGGCCCGCCCGACCAGGTCGGGCCGCGCGTGGGTCTGGGTGAAATGCCCGGCTGACACCCTGGCGCCCAGGCGGGCCACGCCGGTGTGCGCGATCGGCTCGCCCGCCAGCAGGCGCAGGAAGTGGGACTTGCCGGTGCCGTTCTGTCCCAGCACACCGACCCGCTCGCCGTACCGGACCTCGGTGGAGAACGGCCGCAGCAGCCCGCGCCGAGGCAGACGCTGACGCTCGACCGGATCGTGGCCGAGGCGGTCGCGCTGCTCGACGAGGAAGGCGTGGCCCGGCTGACCATGCGCCGCCTGGCCGAGCGGCTCGACACCGGCTCGACCACGCTCTACTGGCACGTCAAGACCAAGGACGACGTCCTCGACCTGGCCCTGGACGCCGTCTTCGGGGAGGTGCGGCTGCCGGCGGGCGGCTCCGGGTGGCAGGGGGCCGTACGCGAGCTCATCGGCGGCTGGCGCGCGGCCCTGCTGCGGCATCCGTGGTCGGCCACCATCCTCGACCGCCCGCTCATGGGGCCGAACGCGCTGGAGCGCACCGAGTTCCTCTACGCGACCCTGGCGGCCGCCGGATTCGCCGCCCCCAAGCCCGCCGCGTACAGCCTGTCCAACTACGTCATGGGCTCGGTCGTCATGCAGGTGACCTGGCAGGACCGCGACCGGGACGACACCGGCGAGTTCCTCAGGGAGCGCGCCGACCGTTACCCGGCCCTCGCCGAGCACGGCCTCGACCACGCGTGGGACGCCACGTTCGACGAGGGCCTCGGCTACCTGCTGGACGGCATGGAGCAGTCGCGTAGACGCGAAGACGGCCGGCTCGGGTGAGCCGGCCGCCTTCGGGGGGCCGTCAGTCCTCGCGGGCCTGCTTCGGGAGCATCAGGCCGACCGCGAACGTCGTGGCGATCATCCCGGCCGCCACCCACAGCGTGATCGTGACGCTCCCGGTGCCGAAGTAGAGGGTGCCCAGCAGGGCCAGGCCCAGCGCCCCGCCCACCTGCTGGAGCGCGGTCAGCGCGCCGGAGGCGGAGCCGGTCTCCTGGGGCTCGACGGCGGCCATCACGATGCTGAAGTACGGGCTCATGATCAGTCCGCTGCCCAGCCCGGCCACCGCCAGCGCCGGGGCGAGCTGCCACGGCGTGACCCCGGGAGCGGCGACGGCGATCACACCGGTCACGCCGAGCCCCATGACGATCGCGCCGGACAGCAGCACCTTGCGGCCGTGCCTGCGGGCGGCCTGCGCGACGCCCATGCCCGCGATCATGCCCAGCGACGAGGGCACGCTGGTCAGCGCCGCCTTGAGCGGGGAGTAGCCCAGGCCGAGCTGGGTGTAGAGGCCGATCACGAGGAAGAACCCGGTGAAGGCGGCGAAGTAGATCGTGCCGGTCGCCATGCCCGAGACGAACGCCCGCTTGCCGAACAGGCTGGGCGCCACCAGCGGGTCGCCGCCGCGCCGGGCCCTGCGCTTCTCGTAGGCCGCGAAGACCGCGAACACCGCCGCGGAGGCCGCCATCATCGCGAACGCCCACGCCGGCCAGCCGCTCTCGCGCCCCTGGACCAGCGGGAAGACCATGAGAACGGTGCCCGCGGAGGCGAGCACGGCGCCCGGCAGATCGAGCCGCACGCCCTTGACCGGGCGGGAGGCGGGCAGGAAGCGCAGGGCGGCCAGCGCGGCGGCGGCCCCGATCGGCAGGTTGATCAGGAAGATCAGCCGCCAGTCGACGCCGGTCAGCGCGCCCGCCAGGATCGGCCCGCCCACCGCGGACAGCCCCATGACCGGCCCGAACATCCCCATCGCGACCGCCAGCTCCTTGGGCGGGAACATCTCCTTCATCAGCCCCATGCCCTGGGGGATCATCGCCGCCCCGAACAGCCCCTGCACGACCCTGGCCGCGATGATCGTCTCGGGGGAGGCGGCCAGGGCGCACAGCAGCGACCCGACGGTGAACCCGACGACGCCGATGAGGAACATGCGCTTGCGCCCCACGATGTCCCCGAGCCGCCCGCCGGTGAGCAGGCCCGCGGTCATGGCGAGGGTGTAGGCCGCGCCGAGCCACTGGATCAGGGAGGTGCCGCCGCCGAGGTCGGCCCGCATCGTCGGGCCGGCGACGTTGGTGACGGTCGCGTCGAGCAGCTCCATCACCGAACCGGCGAGGACCACCGCGAGCGCGGGCCAGCGCCACTTGTAGGGGGCGGGGGTGGCGGGCGTCTGCGCGGGGCGGGTGTCGAGGATGGTCATCCACGGCCTCCTGGATCGGAACGGCTTGTTCTGTTCCAGAATAGCAGAACGGAATGCTTCATTCCATAATGAGGCCAAGATTCTTCCGGGCGGGGATTGCCACGGAGCCGGTCAAGAGTGCGCGTCGTCACGGCGAGCAGCCCGTGAGCCTTCACGACCGGCCATGACAGGCGGAAACGGACGTCGGCGCGTGCGGCCCACCGTGCGGAGCCGTAAAAGACGAGCTTGAAGATCGGCGCGCGGCCCGCCGTGCGCAGCCGTTAAGCGCGGGCCTGAAGGCCGGCGTGCGCAGCCGTAGAGGAGGGTTCAGTGCTTTCTGGGGTGGCGCGTCTGGCCGGGCGGAACGTGCGTGCGGCCGGGCGGCGTGGCGGCGGTGGGGGGCGGCGCGGTGGACGAGCGGGTCGGCCGCACCGCTGGGGAGGCCGTGGCCGGCTCAGGGGTGGGCGTGCGAGAAACCGAGGCGGGGGTCGGCCGCGTGGAGTTCGTCCGCCGTGGGGTCGGGTGCGCCTTGGGGGTGGGGCGGTGCGCGGCGGCGGCGGAGTGCGCCGGGTGCGCGGAGGGGGAGCGCGCCGGGGACGCGGAGGGGCCGAGGGCGGTGCGCGCGGGGCCGAGGGTGGTGGGGGCGGTGCGGAGGCGGGATTCGGTGGCGACCGGGATGGATCCGTCACGGGCGCCGGGGCCGGTGCGGTGCCAGTCGACCGCGTCCAGCCGCCTGGCGGTGGACGCCCCGCCCACCAGAATCCCCGCCGAGGCCAGCATGAGCGTGCCGACCAGCGCGCCGGCGATCATCAGTATCCGCCCTCGCCGCCCGCCCTCGTCGGCGAACGGGTCGGGCTCCGATGATCGCTCCGTGCCGGTCACGCCTCAAATGCTAGAGAGGTGCCGCCGATGCCAGGGCCGATCCGGACAAATCGGAGAGTTAATTGTGATCATCAACAGGAGCACAGCAGCCCGCGCAGCGCCGTCTCCAGGCACAGGCCGGAGCGGGCCGGGGTCGGCCACGGGAAGCGGATCAGCGCCTCGTCCACCCGTACGGTCGCCCCGAACCGGTCCAGCTCCCACAGCCACACCTCGCCGGCCTCCTCGCCGAGCTGCCGGGACACGCCCGCGGTGAGCTGCGCCCGGTGCGAGGCGTTGACGTGCGAGAGCACCCGCTCGGCCGTCTCCGCCAGCGGGTCCGGCGCCGCGCCCAGGTAGTCGTCGGCGTCCAGCAGCCCCGACTCCTGCCCGGTCAGGTACACGACCTGTCCCACGTCCAGCCGCAGCAGCCGGGGCGCGGAGCGCTCCCCGAACCGCTCGAGCGCGTCGAACAGGCTCTCGTCGGCGCTGTGGGCGGCCACCGCGACCGCCGCGCCCCGCGCCTCGCTCTCCGGCACGGCCTCCGCCCACCCCTGCACCTCGAGCAGCCCGCGCGGATGGGTGGCGTCGCCCAGTTGCCGCATCGCCGTCAGGTTCACCGCCACGACGGCGTCCTCGCGCAGGGGGTGCAGGGGCTCGCCCGGCAGCACCAGGAGCACGGGCCGGCCGCGCTCGTCCACGCCTCCCCGGGCCGGCGAGGGCGCTCCGTCGACGGACAGCTTGGCGACGTTCGCGGTCGCGGCGAGGGTGCGGACCCGCTCGGGGATCGGCAGCATGGGCCCTCCGTTTCAATGATAGGTTAGGCTTCCCTAAGTAAGGATTACCTAATCACATTGAGGTGAACGTGCGCTACACCGGCCCCAAGGTGCGACTGTCGCGTCGCGCGGGCGTCCCGCTGACCAGGAAAGCCGTCCGCTACTTCGAGCAGCGCCCCTATCCGCCGGGCGAGCACGGCCGCAAGACCAACCGCCGCAGCACCGGCGACTACGGGCTGCGGCTGATGGAGAAGCAGAAGCTGCGCTGGTACTACGACGTGTCGGAGCGGCAGCTGCGCCGCTACTGGGACCTCGCCGTCCGCAAGTCGGGCGCGTCCGGCGCCGAGCTGGTGACGCTGCTGGAGAGCCGCCTGGCCTCGCTCGTGCTGCGCGCCGGGCTGGCGCCGTCCATCTACGCGGCGCGGCAGTACGTCAACCACGGCCACATCGCCGTGGACGGCCGCAAGGTGGACATCCCCAGCTACCTGGTCAAGCCCGGGCAGGTGGTCACGGTGCGGGAGCGCTCCCGCCGGATGCAGCCGTTCGTGGCCGCCGCCGAAGGCGTGTACGCCGACGAGCGCACCGCGGCCTACCTCTCCGTGGATCACGCCAATTTGACGTTCACGCTGGTGAACCGCCCCGAACGCGAACAGATCGTGGTCCCCGTGGAGGAGCAACTCGTCGTGGAGTTCTATTCTCGTTAGCCGTGAGCGAACCGGTAGAGCGTCATGCGAGTTGGTTAGAGCTGTTCTTCGACCTGGTGGTCGTCGTGGCGGTGGCGCAGCTGGCCCACCGGCTGGAGCACCCCACGTGGGAGAACGTCGCGTTGTTCGCGGTGCTCTACTACGCCGTGTGGAGCGTGTGGACGACACTGACGCTCTATTCGAACGCCGAGGCCGAGCGCACCCGCACCCGCGGCATGCTGATCGGCATGTTCGGCATCGCGGTGATGGCCGCGGCCGCGCCCGACGTGGCGCACGTGCTGAAGGAGACCGGCGACACGCATGACGGCTGGTTCATCGCCGCCTACATCACCTGCAGGGTCGGCGCCTCGCAGACCCTGCAGCGCGCCGGCACGATCCTGACGGCGTGGCCGGCGGCCCAGCTCGGCGCCGGCCTGATCCCGTGGTTCGCCTCCATCGGCGTCCAAGGCCCGGCGCGCTACTTCCTCTGGGGGCTGGGCGCCGTGCTCGACCTGATCTTCTCGGTGCTCCAGAGCCGCAGGCCGGAGCGCCTGATCAAGGAGATGGAGCACCAGGCCCTGCGGCAGGCGCAGCGGCTGGAGCAGCGTGACCGGCGCAGGGGCGACGGGCCGGTGGTGCGCCCGGCGGCGCGGGTCAAGGCCGCCGTGCTCGACCCCGCTCATCTCGGTGAGCGGCTCGGCCTGTTCGTGATCATCGTGCTCGGCGAGGCCGTCATGCAGGTCGTGATGGCCTCCTCCGGGCATTCCTGGGACCTGCAGCTCGGTCTGGCGGCGGTGGCCGGGTTCGGGCTGATCGTCTCGCTGTGGTGGCTGACCCTGCAGTACGGCGTGAGCGCGGTGCCGGGCGCGGCCGAGCGGGGGCTGCGCGCGTACGTGGCGCTGCCCGCGCACTTCGCGATGACCGCGGGCATCACCGCGACCGCGGCCGGGCTCGGCGCGGTCGCCGCGGACCCGGCCGCGCACCCGCACGGCGGCATCGGCTGGGTGCTGGCCGCCGGTCTGGCCGTCTACTTCGCCGCCTCCGCCGTGCTCGGCGTGGCGAGCGGCGCCGAGCGGCGGTGGATCTGGGGATGGGCCCTGCCGTCCGTGGCCGCGCCGCTGGCGGTGGGTGCGGTGTCCGGGCTCGTCGAGGGCTGGGCCGTGGTCGCGCTGCTGCTGGTCGTCGCCCTGTGGCGGGTGGCCTACCGGCACCGCGGCGGCACGGCCCAGGAGGGCTCAGTCCAGCCGGCGTAGCTCGGCGACCTCCTTGCGCAGCTCGGCCAGCTCGTCGAGGATCCGCTGGGTGTGCTCGCTGGTGTCCTCCAGCACCGCGCGCTCCTCGGCGCGTTCCTCGGCGTTCTCCTCGTCCATGGCGCTGACGACCACGGCCATGAAGAGGTTCAGGATCACGAACGTGCAGATCAGGATGAAGATGGTGAAGAAGACCCAGGCCGACGGATGGCGGGTCATCACCTCCCTGGCGATGTTGCCCCAGTCGTCGCCGGTCATCGTCTGGTAGAGGGTGAACAGCGAGGTCGGCAGGCTGCCGAAGCGCTCGGGGGAGGTGCTCCCGTAGAGCTTGGTGGCCATGACGGCGGCCACGTAGAGCACCAGGCCGAGCAGCACCACGATCGAGCTCATCCCCGGCATGGCCCGCAGCAGTGCCGAGACGACGCGGCGCAGGCTCGGCACGACCGACAGCAGCCGCAGGGCACGCAGGATGCGCAGCGAGCGCAGCACGGACAGGCCGCCCGTTGCGGGCATGAAGGCGATGAGGACGATCGCGGCGTCGAAGACGTTCCACGGGTCGCGGAGGAACCTGGAGCGCTCGACGTAGATCTTGGCGATCAGCTCGACGGCGAAGACGTACAGCGCGATGTGGTCGACCACGGTGAGCAGGTGGCCGAAGCGCGCGACCACCGCGGGGAAGGTCTCGAGACCCAGCGTGGCCGCGTTGAGCAGGATGACGCCGACGATGAACCGCTGGAAGCTTTCGCGGGCGAGGAAGGCGGCGGTGCGTTCACGCACGGGGGCAGGCTCCTAAGGGCTTGGTCATGTGCCCCACCATGATGGCGCAACATGATCAAGCCGATGTCTGTGGTATAAAAACGCACCTGAGCGACGAATGGTGAGGGCGCCGAGCGAGCATGTCCTATCCGAACTACGGTCCCTCCTACTACGGGCCGCCACCCCAGACCCACCCCCAGGGCACCGCCATCCTGGTGCTGGGCATCCTGAGCCTGGTGGTCTGCACGTTCATCGGCCCCTTCGCCTGGTCGATGGGCAACAGGGCGCTGCGCGAGATCGACGAGAGCGGCTACTACTACGAGAACCGCGGCATGGTGCAGGCCGGGCGCATCTGCGGCATCGTCAGCTCGGTCCTGATGATGATCACCCTCGGCTTCGTCGTCCTAATGTTCGGGCTCATGCTGGTCACCGGGGCCCTTTCCAGCTAGCAGGTCGCCCAGGCCCGACTCCAGCAGGTCGAAGGCCTGCTCCGCCTGGGCCCGCAGGCCGGGCGCGATGCTCTCCCAGTCCTCGCCCGCGAGGAGCCGGCGGATCGAGTGGTCGCCGAGCAGCCGCGTCGTGTTGAGGAGGTGGGAGGCCACCAGCCGCGGCGTCAGGTCGTCGGGGTCGGCCTCGAGCTCGTCGGCGAGCGCCTGCGCCAGCACGCGCTCCCGCTCCTCGCCGATCTCGCGTAGCTTGGCGCCCAGCGAGGGGGCCTCGTCGACGATCCTGGCGAACACGTCGACTCCCGCGTTGAGCCCGTAGCGCCAGTGGCGGGTGTCGAGCGCGTCGAGGAAGTCGCGGCGGAACGCCCGCACCACGCTCTCCCCGGGCTCGCGCTCGCGCAGCACACGCGGGGCCAGGTCGACGGCCACCTCCTGCCGGTCGGCGAAGAGGTCCTCCTTGGTGCTGAAGTAGTTGAACACCGTGTTGACCGACACGTCGGCGGCCCGCGCCACCTCGGCCACGGTCACGTTGTCGAACCCCTTGGCCATGAACAGCCCCATCGCGACGTCCGCGATGCGCTGCCTGGTCTCGCGCTTCTTCCGCTCCCGCAGCCCCTCTTGCATGCCTCCATCGTACCAAGTTTGCAGTGACACCAAAATTGTGGTTACCCTAATTTTGGAGGCGATGAAATGATCAGGACTTCAGGTCTGAGCAAGACCTTCGACGGCGGCGTAGAGGCCGTCAAAGGCGTCGACCTATCGGTCGGGCCCGGCGAGATCGTCGGGTTCCTCGGTCCGAACGGCGCCGGCAAGACCACGACCATGCGCATGCTGACCACGCTGCTGCGCCCCACGTCCGGCACCGCCACGGTGGCCGGCCACGACCTGCTCGGCGACGCGAAGGAGGTGCGCAGGCGCATCGGCTACGTCTCCCAGACCGGCGGGACGTCGCCGACCTCGCCGCTGATGGGTGAGCTCGTGCTCCAGGGCATGCTGTACGGCCTGAGCAGGGCGACGGCGGAGACCAAGACGCGGGAGGCGCTGGAGCGGCTCGAACTCACGGGCCTGGAGTCGAAGCCCGGCGCGGCGCTGTCCGGCGGGCAGCGCCGCCGCTTCGACATCGCGTTCGCCCTGCTGCACGACCCGGTCCTGCTCTTCCTCGACGAGCCCACGACGGGCCTCGACCCGCAGAGCCGGGCCAACCTGTGGGACCACATCCGCTCGCTGCGCGCCGAGCGGGGCATGACGGTCTTCCTCACCACCCACTACCTGGACGAGGCCGACGCGCTCTGCGACCGGATAGTGATCATCGACCACGGCCGGATCGTGGCCGAGGGCGCCCCGGCCGAGCTGAAGACCGGCGGGCGCACGCTCGACGAGGTGTTCCTGGACATCACCGGCAGGTCCCTACGCGAGGAAGCGGGCGTCTGATGCTGCGTGACACCTGGGTGCTGTTCCGCCACGGCGTGCGCGTCACGCTCCAGCAGAAGGTCGGCATGGTCTTCGGCGCGATCCAGCCGCTGCTCTTCCTGGTGCTGTTCGGGCCCATCTTCACCACGTTCGGCACGTGGGAGACGCTCGTCCCCGGCCTCATCATCCAGCTCGGGCTCATGAGCATGGGGCTCGCCGGGTTCGGGGTGGTGTTCGAGAAGCGCTCCGGCGTGCTGGAGCGCATGCGCGTCACCCCGGCCAGCCGGCTGGCGCTGCTGCTCGGGCGCGTGCTCAACAACGCGCTCACCATGACGATCCAGACGCTTTTGCTCCTCGTGGTCGCCTTCGCCTTCGGCCTACGGGCTCCCGCGCTTGGGCTGGCGGCCGGGTTCGTGCTGGTGATCGTGCTCGGGAGCAGCCTGGCCGCGCTGTCGTACGCCATCGCGCTGACGATGAACGAGCACCTGTTCGCGCCCGTGATGTCCACGGCGGTGATCCCGCTGGTGCTGCTGTCCGGCTCGTTCCTGCCGATGTCGATGGCGCCGGGCTGGCTCGACGCCATCTCGCACATCAGCCCGTTCAGGTACACGCTGGAGGCGCTGCGCGACCTGTTCGAGGGGCACTACCTGACGGGCACCGTGGGCCTGGGAGTGGCCGTGACCGTGGTCTTCGCCGCGGTCAGCCTCACGGTCGGGACCCGGGTCTTCAACCGGGAGAACGCCTGAGAGCGCCGTTCAGGCCGCGTTCCTGGCGCGCCGCCGCAGCGCGGCGATGATCCCCGCCGGGTCCACGTTCCCGTAGCCGTAGTCGTAGTCGAAGCCCACCTCGCTGCGGTCCTCGGCGGTGCGCCGCAGCAGCGCCCGCAGCTGGGTGGGCGACAGCCGGGTCGACGGCCACAGGGTGCGGACGGCGGCGACGAGCCCGGCGGCCACCGGCGTCGCCGCGGAGGTGCCCGAGTCGGGCTCGTCGTCCCCGAACGCCTTCGACCCGGAGAAGTGGGTGTAGGCGCAGAAGTCGGGCTTGCGGGCGGTCAGCCGCCCGGGGCCCTGCGAGGAGTAGCCCACGCGCTCCCCGTTGATGTCGACGCCGCCGACGGACAGGGCCTTTGGGTGGGAGTTGGCGCCGACGATGGGCCGGTTGGGGTAGACGCACCGGCCGTCGGGGCACTGGGTGCCGCAGTTGCCCGCCGCGAACAGCACGTCCGCGCCCGCCCGGTCGAGCTCGGCCACCATCAGGTTGAACGGGTGGGCGGCGTTGTCGGAGTAGTTGCCCGGATGCCCGACGGGGAAGTCCCACTCGGGGGAGAAGGAGCCCCACGAGTTGCTCACCACCAGCGCCCTGGACTCGGCGGGCTGGGCGGCGAGCACACTGCGCAGGTGCGCGAACGCCGACACCGCGTCCGACAGCAGCCCGTCCAGCGCCGAGCCGCCGGGCCGGGTGGACAGCAGGACCGGGATGTCGATCAGCGACGCCTGGGGAGCGGCGATGAGCGTGTCGAACGCGCACATCGTCCCGTGATCGACCTCGAACTCGCCCGCCTTGCCCGACACGCCCTGCGGGCTCCAGGACCGCTCGGCGTCCAGCGTGACGCCCCGGCCGAGCTGCCTGGCGGTGTGGGCCGCGTTGATCCCGGTGTCGAGCACGGCCAGCGCCACCCCGCTGCCGTCGAGGCCCTCGGCGCTCAGCCCCGGCACGTTCAGCAGCCGCTCCACGTCGTGCCAGGTGCCGACCGGCGGGTCGCCCCCGCACGTGCGCGTGGTCGCGATCACCGGGTCGGCGTAGACGCCGACCACGTCGGGCCGCAGCGCGGGCAGCAGCGTGACCCTGGAGGCCAGCTCGTCGTCCGAGATCGTGCCGCGCACCAGCACGGAGGCGTCCTCGGCGGCCAGCGAGAAGTCGAGCGGCTGGTTGAGCGAGAGGGGGTCGCCCCCGGCGATGGGGACGGGCCGCGCGACCGCCACGGGGACGTACGCGGTGTCGAGCTCGACCCCGGGCAGCCCGTCGGCCACGTCGGCCGTGGTGGCGCTCTGATCCGGGTCGGCGACGGCCGCGACCAGATCGGGGGAGGGGCGGAGCTGGATCAGGACCCGCATGTTTCACCACCGAATCTCGTGGAGGGAATGAACTCCCCAAGATTCCTCCATTCATCGCCCCGGCGTCCAGCGCCTTTCAAGGGTTTGACCTGCACAAATGCCCTAATTAGTGCGAACCGGATGACATTTCTTCCGGGGCGTCAGGCTTCCGTGTTCCCGGTCTGTTCACTACGGTGTCGAATCATGACGCTCCAGGCGCAGATGCCGGTCGACGACGGAGAAAAAGCTCACTGGCTGGCGGTGCGGCCGAGGCTCGTCCTCGCCAGTGCCTTCATGCTGTTCCTCGAGCTGGCGCTGATCCGGTGGACCGGGTCCAACATCGTCCACCTCAGCTATTTCACCAACTTCGTGCTGCTCGGCTCGTTCCTGGGCATCGGGCTCGGCTTCCTGCGCGTGGGGCGGTCGCGGCGGCAGCCGTACTACTCGCCCGTCGTGCTGGCCGTCCTGGTCGCCGTCGTCCTGACGTTCCCCGTGACCGTCGACAGGAACACCGAGGGCGTCCTGTACTGGACGAGCCTGTCCACCAGCGGCCCGCCCGCGTGGCTGATCCTGCCGGTGATCTTCGCCGCCGCCGCGCTGGTGCTCATGGGCCCCGCCGAGCTCGTCGGGCGCTGCTTCCCCGAGCTGCCGCGCCTGGAGGCCTACCGCTACGACCTGATCGGCAGCCTCAGCGGGATCGCCGCGTTCACGGCGCTGTCGTTCCTGAGCGCGCCGCCGGTGTTCTGGGGGCTGGTCGCGGCCATCTGCTACGGGCTGCTGCTCATGCCCCGGCCGCGCTCGCTCTACCTCGGCCTGGTGACCGTGCCCTCGCTGGCCGTGGTGGGGCTGCTGCTGATGGAGACGCTGACCGCCGGGGCCATCTGGTCGCCGTACTACAAGGTGACCGCGCGCCAGCTCACCCAGCTCGGCGTGCCCGTCACCGACATCTCCGTGAACGGCATCCCGCACCAGCAGGCCGTGCCCGCCGCCGCCCGGCTGCAGTGGGAGGCCCAGTACGGCCTGCCGTACGAGCGGACCAGCAAGCCGCCCAAGGACGTGCTCATCGTCGGCGCGGGCAGCGGCACCGACGTGGCCATCGCGCTGTCCAAGGGCGCCAACCGGGTGGACGCCGTGGAGATCGACCCCAAGCTGCGCGAGCTGGGCGGCTCGGTCCACCCCGACAAGCCGTACGACGACCCGCGCGTCACCACCCACATCACCGACGGGCGCGCCTTCCTCGAGCGCACGGGCGACAAGTACGACCTGATCCTCTTCGCCCTGCCCGACTCGCTCACCCTCGTCTCCGGGGCGAGCTCGCTGCGCCTGGAGAGCTACCTGTTCACCGAGGAGGCCATGAAGGCCGCCCGCGCCCACCTCAAGCCGGGCGGCACCTTCTCGATGTACAACTACTACCGGGAGAGCTGGCTGGTCGACCGCCTCGCCTCCACCATGCAGAGCGCCTTCGGCCACAAGCCGTGCGTCGACGTCGTCAGCACCGCCGGCCAGCAGGCCGTCATCACGGCGGGCGTGACGGCCGACGCGCAGCGCTGCGCGTCGGAGTGGCCCGGCGCCGCCCCCGGCACCCCGCAGCCCGCCAACGACGACCGGCCGTTCCTCTACCTCAAGGACGCCACGATCCCGCCGATCTACATCATCACGCTCGGCCTGATCCTCATCGTCAGCCTCTTCGCCGTCCGCGTCGTCGCCGGGCCCTACGAGCGGATGCGGCCGTACGCGGACCTGTTCCTGCTCGGCGTGGCGTTCATGCTGCTGGAGACGAAGAGCGTGACCGGGTTCGCGCTGCTGTTCGGCACCACGTGGGTGGTCAACGCGATCGTCTTCGCCGGCGTCCTGGTCGCGGTCCTCGCCGCCGTCGAGGTCACCCGCCACTTCCGCACCCCGCCGCTGCCCGTCATGTACGGCGTGCTGCTCGCGGGCCTGCTGCTGTCCTGGCTGGTGCCGAACTCGTGGCTGCTGTCCCTGCCGGTGCCCCTGCGCGCGGTGGCGGCCGTGGTGGTGGCGTTCCTGCCGATCTTCGCCGCGAACGTCGTCTTCGCCAAGCGCTTCGCCGAGACGGCCGACGCGACCACCTCCTTCGGCGCGAACCTGCTGGGGGCCATGGTGGGCGGCTGCCTGGAGTACGCGGCGCTGGTGATCGGGTACAAGGGGCTGCTGATCGTGGCGGCGGTGCTCTACATCGGGGCGATGGTGCTGCTGCCCCGGAAGTCGGTCACCGCCTGATGGCACCGGCGGCGGGGGGATTCCCCGCCGCCGGCGCCGTGGTCACAGGCCGCAGAGCTCGTCGAGGGACTTGGCGCCCTTCTGGGTGTTCCTGGTCGGCGTCTGCGTGGGCGCCGCCGCCTGGCGCGTACGGGTCGGCGTGGCCGAGGACGTGACGCTCGGGGACGCGCTCACGTTGGCCGTCTGGGCCTGGCGGGCGGGCCGGCCGGAGTCGGCGATCGCCTTCCTGGAGGCCACGCGGATCTTCGCCCAGTCGGGCCGGCCCGAGTAGAACTCCGGCGGCACGAACTGCAGGCTCGTGATCCGGGCGTCCTTGACCTTGACGGCCAGCTCCACCAGCGGCTGCACCAGGTGCTGCGGGATGTTGGTCTGGGCCAGCCGCTTGGCCGCGCCGGCGATCCTGGTGAAGTTGGTGAGGATCACGGTGGGGGTGGCCTGCTGGGCGAAGGCGCCGATGACGCAGCGCTGGCGGGCCATGCGGGAGAAGTCGTCGCTGTTGACCCGGGAGCGGCCGTACCAGAGGGCCTGCTCGCCCGACAGCTTCCGGTAGCCCGCCTTGATGGTGCCCGCTGTGCCGAAGTGGCCGCCCCACTTGACGTCCTGCTCGACCCGGATCTTGAGGCCGCCGATGGCGTCGACGAGGTCCGCGAAGCCGTACATGTTCATCAGCATGTAGTAGTCGATCTTGAGGCCCAGCGTGTAGCCGATGGCGTCCATCAGCGCCCGGGGGCCCTTGTTCTTGCCGCCCATGAGCTGCGGGTTGTCGTTGGCGTACTGCCAGACCTCGTTGAGCAGGCCCCCGTTGGGGAGCTCGGCCATGTAGCCGTTCGGGAACTGCTTGTGCAGCGGCGAGGTCGGCGGGAAGCGCACGTGCTGCAGGTTGCGCGGCAGGCTGAACAGGACGGTGTTGCCCGTCTTGAGGTCGATGCTGGCCACGTTCATGCTGTCGGTGCGCACGCCGGTGCGGTTGCCGGCCGCGTCGCCGCCGATCAGCAGGAAGTTCACGCGGTCCTTGCCGCCCCACGGGTCCTCGCCCTCCTTGACCGGGGCGGGGGCCTCGGGGTCGGGCGTCGAGGGGAAGATCTGCTTGATCGCTTCCCGCGCGGTCAGCACGTAGTTGGCGGTCAGGGCGAACGGCGACATCACCGCCACGCACAGCACCCCGACGACGATGCCGGTCAGCACCTGGCCCTGCTGGTTGAGGCGGTTGGGCCCGAGCGCGACGTACGAGGTCACCAGCACCGCGAACCACAGCAGCGCGAGGACCGAGGCCACGACGACCACGGTCATCATCATCCCGTCGCCGGCGAACGCGGTGAGGTTCTGCATGTTCCGGGTCAGCCCGAAGGCCAGGGCCGCCAGGAGCAGCACCGCGTACACGCTGAGGAGGATCAGCCCGGTACGACGGCGCCCGGCGCGCAGATGTGCGGCGCCGGGCGCGATGGCGGACAAAGCGGTCCACCCGAGTACGGATCCGGTCGTCAGGGGCTTGGCGAAGCGAGGGGAGGAGGAGCCAGGGCGCGGACGGCGAACGGGCCGCCGTTTCTTGTTGCCCCCTGGCACGTTTTCTGCCCCATCGCGATTGCTCACACCCGGCTCCTTACACGCCTACCAGGCAAAACTGTCGTTGCCCCCCGTTGGGCACAAGATTGCCAGGATTCTAGTCCCCATATCTGGACATCAGAGACATGTGCCCAAGCTGAGATGAACACTACGTGCACGATGGGCCGCGTTTATGGGGTTTTGGGTAGGTCGTAACTTTTTTCAGGAGACGGTCGAGGACGGCGCCATCCAGGTGTTGCACTGGTACGTCTTGTCCCGCTCCCAGCCCTGCCGGAACCACCGGTTGTTGTTGGCGGGCGTGCCGTGGTCGCGCGGCCACCCCGGATAGTCGCCCACCTGGGCGTAGAACGAGAACAGGCGGCTGCGCAGGGACGTGCTCACCGGGTACGTCGCCGCCACCGACCGCATCCACATGGCGCCGAAGCAGGTCGCCTGCAGCTCGAGCCGCCTGCTGAGCGCCAGCTTGCCGCTCTGGCCGGAGGAGTCGAGGGTGGCGCGCCACCAGGAGTCCATCAGGCCGGTGATGTTCTGGATGTGGTGGCCGTACTCGTGGGCCATCATGCTGATGATGCCGCCGTGCCACTGGATGATCTGGCCGTACCCGCGGGCGTTGCCGTTGCCCCGGGACATCGCCGAGGTGGAGGCGTAGATCGTGTTGTTGCGCGGGCAGTAGTACGGCACCATGCTCCCGGCCGACGGATAGTCGCCGCACGCGCCCCGGCCCCGCTTGGCGGCGATGGCGTAGTTGGGCGCGCTGAACTGGATGCCCTGCTTCTCCAGGATCGGCCCCCATGCCCGGTCCATGCACTTGCCGGTCTTCAGGATCAACGCCTTGAGCTGACTGTGGTTGAAGATGTTGGCGCTCCCGCCGGAGCAGCTCAGCCTGGGCAGCGAGCCCGCCCGGTACATGGTGTTGCTCTTCAGGCTCGTGTTCAGCGTCACCCTGGGAGGCTGCGTCGGGGTCGTCTCCGGCTCCTGGGTCTCCTCCTGGGTGGGCTGCTGCGTCGGCGAGTCGGACTCCGCCGGGGTCGGCTGCCGCGTGCGGGTCGGGAACGGGTCGCTGGTGGCGCGCTCCGAAGGCTCATATGTCGGGATCGCGACCGGTGTCGTCGTCTCCGATCTCGACGCGCTCTTGAACAGCGCCGACGCGATGACGATCAGCACGAACAGCGCGGCGATCCCCCCGAGCACGCCGCCGATCACGCCGAAGACGCCCATGCCCGACTTCCTGCGCTGCGGCGGCCCCCACTGCGCCGGCGGCAAAGGGGGCGGCGGCGGTGGCGGTGGAGGCGGGGGCGGCGGTTGCCGGTATTGCTGCTGCTGCCCGTAGGGTGGCGGCGGTGGCGGGTACTGCGGGCCGCCCTGGGGATAGGCCTGCTGCGGGTACGCGGGCCCCTGAGGCGCCTGCTGGTACGGGTTCCCCTGCGGAGGCGGCGGGGGAGGCGGTGGAGGGGGCGGCGGAGGCGTCGGGTACGGTTGCCGGCTCGGCGGCTGCGGCTGGCGGTAGTTCGGCGGCGGCCACGGCAATGAGGGAGGCCTCTGTGGCTGCCCTGGCCCCTGTGGCGGGGGTGGATAATGCCCGTTCCCTGTCACCGTGTCTCCCCGTTCGCCCGGTTGTCTGGAATCGATGGCTTTGCGCCGCGACTTGCCGGACCCTTGCCAAATTTGGGGCAAAAGCATACTCATTTCTCACCCGTCACGGATGTAGCAGTGATCGGTTACGGTCCGAAATCATTCGAGGTGATCTCGGTTATCTCCCGGTCCGCGCGGCGGGCGTTGCCCTAGCTTCTTTGGCATGAATCTCCAGCAGCTCCGCTATGTGGTCGCGACTGCGGAGCACCGCACCATGACCGACGCGGCAAGATCGCTTTACATCGCGCAGCCTGCGCTGTCCCGCGCGATCCGCGATCTGGAGCGGGAGCTCGGTATGACGCTCTTCGCTCGTTCAGGCCGTGGCGTGGTCGTCACCGCGCAGGGCCGTCGCGTGGTCAAGCTGGCGAGGGAGGCACTCGATGCCGTTCGCGAGATCGAGGGCCTGGCCAACCACAGCGGCGTCACGGAAGCGGAGCTCCGCATCGCGTCCACGCCCAGCCTCGAACCCGGCCTGGCCGGGCGGCTGCTCCCGGCTTACGCGGCCGAGCATCCGGGAGTACGCGTGCACATCGTTCGCTGCGACGGCAGAGACGGCGTCGTCAGCGCCATCAGAGATCAGCGGGCCGACCTCGGGCTCACCGATCTCCCGGTCCCCACGGACCTGATCACCCATCCGCTCGAGCGCCAGGAGATCGTGCTGATCTCCCCGCCTGGGCTCGACCTGCCCAACCCGGTGCCGATGGGCAAGCTGCACGGCATGCGCCTGGCGCTGCCGGCCCGCGGCAGCATGCGGCGCAGGGAGCTGGACGCGATGTTCGGCAAGTACTCGGTGAGCCCCGTGGTCGTGCTCGAAACCGATGAGCGCAACGGCTGGCTCAACGCGGTACGCACGGGCCAGGCGTCGTTGCTCTGGTACCGCGGCCTGGCGGAACAGGCCAGTCGCGCGGGCCTGATCGTGCGCTCGCTCGAACCCGCCGTGCGGCGCGTCATCGCCGTCGTGCACGCCCGCCGCCGCCTGCCGCTGATCGCCCAGGACTTCCTGTCCACGGCGGAAAAGGGGACAGCGGCCTGACCCGATTAGGAACGATCCAGACCGGCGCTCCCTCACCCGAACCCCCTACCGGGAGACCGGCAACCGCACCACTGCTCGCAGTCCAGGCGCGGCGTCCTCCAGGACGACCGTGCCGCCGTGCGCACGCACGGTCTCACGTACGATCGCCAGCCCCAGCCCGGCGCCGCCCTCATCACGGCTGCGCCCGGAGTCCAGCCTGGTGAAGCGGTTGAAGACGCGCTCGCGATCCTGTTCGGGGATGCCGGGCCCGTCGTCGCTCACCGTCAGCACTCCGTCCGCGGTCAAGGCCACCTCGACCTTGGAAGAGGTGTGGCGTACCGCGTTGTCCATCAGGTTCGTCAGCACCCGGCTCAGGTCGAGGGCGTCTCCGCGCACCACGACCGGGTCGCACACCGTCAGGCGCGCCTCGGCGTACCTGTCGACGGTCTGGCGGACCACCTCGTCCAGCTCGACGGGTTCCCGCCTGGCGGGCACGCCGCCGCGCTCGTCCAGCCTGGCCAGCGCCAGCAGGTCCTCGGCCAGCCTGGACAGCCGCATCGTGTCCTCCAGGACGCCCTCGGCGGTCTCCCGCCAGTCCTGACCCTCCGGGTGTCCCAGCGCGACCTCGAGCTGCAGCCTGATGCTGGCCAGCGGGCTGCGCAGCTCGTGCGCCGCGTCGGAGACCAGCGCCCGCTGGCGCTGCTCGGCCTCCTCCAGCCTGGCCAGCATGCCGTTGAGCGTGGTGGCCAGCGAGTAGACCTCGTCACGCGACTGCGGCACCGGCAGCCGGCGCGACCTGGCCGTGTGCGTGATGTCCGCCGCGCCCCTGCGCAGGGCCGCGATCGGGCGCAGCGTACGGCCGATCATGAGCCAGCTCGCCACCGCGAGCAGCACGATCAGCGCGGGCGTGCCCACCAGCAGCACCCGTCCGGCCGTGACCAGGCTGGTCTGGATCTCGCTGATGGGCCGGGCCGCGATCACGGTCTGCCCGCGGTCCGCGCTGAGCACGATCACCCGCAGGAACCCGGGGACCGCGTACGGCCGCCCGTCCAGGAGCGTGGCCTGCCCCCGCTTGAGCACTTTGTCCCGGGCCTTGGCGTCCAGCAGCGGGACCAGCCGGTCGGTGCCGTACGTCACGTGCGTGATGCGCCCGCCGGCGTCGATGACCTGCACGATCGTGCCGTCGTGCGTGGTGATCGGGCTGGTCAGCGTCCCTGCGTCGGCCGCCACGCGCACGGCCTGCGCCGTCTGCCTGGTGGACTCGTCCACCGTGTCCATCAGCGCCCGTTCGAGCACGCTGACCAGCACCGACGCCGACACGGCCAGCGCCAGCGCGAGCACCGCGGCGGCCGCCACCGTGAGCCTGAACCGCAGCCCCTGCCGCCGCCACCAGACGAGCGGGGAGTCAGCCACCGTCGCCCGCCAGCCGGTAGCCCGCGCCGCGCACGGTCTGGAGCGCGTTCCTGCCGAACGGGGCGTCGATCTTGCGCCGCAGGTAGCCGACGTACACCTCGACCACGTTCGGGTCGGTGTCGAAGGTGTCCCAGACGTGCTCCAGGATCTCCACCTTCGACACGACCTCGTCCCGCCGCCGGATCAGGTACTCCAGCAGCGCGAACTCCCTCGGCGTCAGCTCGATCGAGCTCCCGTCCCGCTCGACCCTGCGCCGGGCAGGGTCGAGCGACAGGTCGCCGGCCACCAGCACCGACGGCCGCCGCCCCGCGTCGCGCCGCAGCAGCGCCCGGAGCCTGGCCACCAGCACCACGTACGAGAACGGCTTGGTCAGGTAGTCGTCGGCGCCCAGGTCGAGCCCGTCGGCCATGTCGTATTCGCCGTCCTTGGCCGACAGCATGAGGATCGGCACCCAGTTCTCCTCCGCGCGCAGCTGCTTGCACACGTTGTAACCCGAGAGCCGGGGCAGCATGATGTCGAGCACCACGATGTCGTAGTCACCCTGCCTGGCCGCGTGCAGGCCCTCCTCGCCGTCGTGGGCGAGGTCCACGGCGAACCCCTCAGCCTGGAGCCCCCGCTGGAGTGCGGCGGCCATCCGCCGCTCGTCCTCGACGACAAGTACTCTCATGTGGCAATTCTCCTGTTCCTGCCCTGAGACAACGCTGAGAAGGCTGAGAGCCGTCTCAGACAGTCTCAGGTCCGCCTAAGGATGCATCACGCAGGCTCTGAACATCGACATACCGTTAAGGAGTGAGATGCGCAGAGGCACGTTCGTGAGGTGGGGAGTGCCGATCGCGGCAGCGGCCGTGATCGGAGCCGCGATCGGCGCCGGCCCCGTCATAGCCGCGGTGAGCGGCGCCCCCGTGCTGCCGGAGCGGTCGGCACAGCAGTTGCTGGCCGACGCCGCGGCGGCGACCGGCAAGGAAGGCGGCATCGCGCCGATGTCCGGCACGGTGCAGCAGACGGCCTCGCTCGGCCTGCCGGCGCTGCCGCAGACCGGTGAGGCGTCGCCGCTGAGCCTGTTGTCCGGCTCGCACGAGGTGAAGGTCTGGTACGGCGGCGAGGGCAAGATGCGGGTGGCCCTGCCGACCCAGCTGAACGAGACCAACCTGATCGTCAACGGCGACACCGGCTGGTACTGGGAGAGCGCCACCAACACGGCCACCAAGCTGACCATCAAGGGGGAGGCCGGGCAGCACAAGCAGGGCCTGCCCACGCCGCGGCCGACCGACGTGACGCCGCAGCAGGTGGCCGAGCGGCTGCTGGCCAACGCCGACCAGCACACGGCGGTTCGCGTGATCAACACCGCCGAGGTGGCGGGCCGGCCGGTCTACCAGCTCGTGCTGGCGCCCAAGGACGCGGGCTCGCTCGTCCAGGAGATCCGCATCGCCCTCGACGGCGAGACGTACGTCCCGCTGCAGGTGCAGGTGTTCGCCAAGGGGTCGGCCGAGCCGGCGTTCCAGGTCGGGTTCACGCAGGTGACGTTCACGCCGCCGGCGGCCGAGAACTTCACCTTCACCCCGCCCGCGGGCGCCAAGGTGGAGGAGAAGACCCTCGGGGCCGACATGGAGCAGGACGTGGCGGCGGATCGCGCCGAGCACGCCAAGGACGTCGCGGAGCGGGCGAAGGTCGTGGGGCAGGGCTGGACGACCGTGGCGGTCGTGCCGTTCTCGCTGTCGGACCTGAAGACCGCGACTCCGTCGGACGGGCGCGAAGGACGCGGCCCTGGTGGTGGCGCGGGTGCCGACCCGAGCGCGCTGATCGACAGCGTGCTGAAGTCCGCCACCCCGGTGAGCGGCACGTGGGGCTCCGGCAAGCTGATCAAGACCAAGCTCGTCACCGCCCTGCTGACCGACGACGGCCGCCTTCTGGTCGGCGCGGTCACCCCGGAGGAGATCACCAAGGCGGCGGGCACCAAGTGACCACCGTCACGCAGGAAGCAGGGGCGCCCTCCGGGGCGGCCCTGCCCCCGGGGGTGCCCCAGGGGATGAACGCGGGGGAGTTCGCGATCGTCACGGAGGGCCTGACCAAGCGCTTCCGCGGTGGCCAGGTCGCCGTGGACACGCTGGACCTGGCCGTGCCGCGCGGCTCGGTGTTCGGCTTCCTGGGGCCGAACGGCTCGGGCAAGACCACCACGATCCGCATGCTGCTCGGCCTGATCGCGCCGACGTCGGGTGGATACTCCGTGCTCGGCCTGCCCCAGGCCCAGGCCCTGCCCAAGGTGGGGGCGCTGGTCGAGGGGCCGGCCTTCTACCCGTACCTGTCGGGCGCCGCCAACCTGATGCGCTTCGACTCCGCCGACCCGACCGCGCCCCGCGCGAGCGCGAAGCGGCGCATCGCCGAGGCGCTCGACCGCGTGGGCCTGTCGGCCGCGGCCGCCAAGCGCTTCCGCAACTACTCGCTCGGCATGCGCCAGCGCCTGGCCATCGCCGCCGCCCTGCTGGGGCCGCGCGAGCTGCTCATCCTGGACGAGCCCACCAACGGGCTCGACCCGCAGGGCACCCGTGAGGTCCGCGCGCTGGTCAAGGAGATCGCCGCCGACGGCACCACGGTCTTCGTCTCCTCCCACCTGCTGGCGGAGGTGGAGCAGATGTGCACGCACGCCGCGATCATGCGTACCGGCAAGCTCGTGGCGCAGGGCACGATCGCCTCGCTGAACGGCGGGCTCGTGACCCGCGTCCGGGTGGAGACGCCGGACGTGGCGGACGCCGCGCGGGTGCTCGGCACGCTCGGCCTCGCCGACGTGCTGACCTCGGGCGGGGAGGTCACGGCGGAGCTCGGCGGCCACGCGCCGGAGCGCGTCAACGCCGCGCTGGTGGGGGAGGGCGTGGCCGTTCGCGGGCTGGCCGTGGTGCGGCCGAGCCTGGAGGACGTGTTCGTGGGACTGACAGGGGAGGGCTTCGATGTCGACGGCTGAGTCGACCGCTGAGACGGCGACCGCTGAGACGGCGACCGCTGAGACGGCGGGGACCACGGGGGCGGAGACCCAGGAGGAGCGCCGCACGCCCGGGCTGGTGCCCGTCGCGGAGTCCATGCGCACCACCGAACGCCGCCCGCCGGAGCCGTCCGCTTCCGCTCCCGCCCCCGCGGCGGGGAGGGTGTGGGCGTTCTGGCGGCTGCTCGGCTCCGAGCTGGGCCTGACGTTCCGCAGACCGCGCAACCTGATGATGCTGGCCGTGCTCGGCGTCGTGCCGATCGTCATCGGCGTGGCGCTGCGGCTCGTGGCCTCCGAGGAGGGGATGGGCGGGCTCGTCCAGGACGTCGTGGGCAACAGCCTGATGCTGACGTTCGTGTCGTTCTCGTTCCTGGTCCTGCTGCTGATGCCGGTCGCCGTCAGCGTCGTGGCCGGCGACTCGATCGCGGGCGAGGCCGGGGCGGGGACCCTGCGCTACCTGCTGGCCGCCCCTGCGGGGCGCACCCGGCTGCTGCTGGTCAAATACCTCAACGCGGTCGTCTTCGCGTACGCGGTCACCGCGGTGGTGGCCCTGACGGCGCTGGTGACGGGCCTGATCCTCTTCCCGGCGGGGTCCGTGACGCTGCTGTCCGGCAGCACGATCTCGATGGCCGACGGGCTGCTGCGCATCCTCATCGCCGTCGGGTACGTCGGCGCCGGGATGGCCGCCCTGGCCGCGGTCGCGGTGGCGCTGTCGACGTTCACCGAGGTGTCCATCGGGGCCATCGCGGCCACCATGGTGCTGGTCATCGTCTGCCAGGTGCTCCGGGCGATCCCCGAGCTGGGCTCGATCACGCCCTACCTGCTGCCGTCCAAGTTCACGAACTTCGACGCCGTGCTGCGCAGCCCGATCGACTTCGGGAGCCTGCGGGACGGGCTGCTGGCGTTCGGGGCGTACATCGTGCTGTTCGGCTCGATCGCCTGGGCGCGCTTCTCCGGCAAGGACATCACCTCCTGACAGCGGCGGCGCCCCGACCGCGGACGGCCGGGGCGCGGGACGCCGGGGACGTCAGGCGGCGGGACGGCGGCGCAGGCCGAGCGCGCCGATCACGACGCCGATGACGCCCACCACGAGGCCGGCGCCGCCGAGCAGGCGGGCGGTGCCGTCGGAGGCCGACGTGGCCGCCACCGGCGTCACCGAGGGAGCGGCGGCGGCCGGAGCGGCCGAGGCCGGCGCCGAGGCCATGCCGTGCTCGTCGGCCCCGCTCGCGGGGACCAGCTTGAGCGTCGGGGCGGGGTGCTCCGCCTCGGTCCCGTCCGTCTTGGGCGCGTCCGACCAGTCCACGACCTCACCCTTGGAGTAGGTCTGCTTCGTCGGGAACACCAGCGAGTCCGTGTCCTTGGGCAACTGCCCCATGGACACCTCGAACTCCTGGAACTCGCCCGGGTTGATCTTGCCGCCGGACCACACGACCTTGGTCACGGCCTCTTCGAGGTCGCCGTACTCGGTCTTGACCGGCTTGGGCAGCTTGCCCTGCGTGACCTTGACTTCCCAGCCCGGCAGGGGCTTGACCGACACGAAAGCCAGCGGATGGTCGACGGGGAAGGAGACCTCGATCTTGGTGGTCGAGGCGTCGTCGCGCTCATTCGGCACCCGGAACGCGACCTTGGTGAATCCGCCCTGCTCGGCGGTGCCCGGCTGGATGGTGACATGGGCCAGGGCCGGGATGGCGAGGCCGACGGTGAGGGCGGTGGCGGCGGCGAGCACGGTCGCCGCACGGCGTGCGAAGGACATGCGGAAACTCCACTTGGTGTACGGGGATGAACAAGGGGTGTCAGACGGTCAGGCGGGAAGTGGAGGACCACGCCTGGCCACGCTGTGCCGGAACTCCGGCTGGAGCGGGACGACCCTCGCCCGGACGATCGGCGCGGCGGGCCGCGCGAACGGCGGCACGGCGACCGCCGGGAGCAGCAGGAGACGGCGGCCGACGAGGCGCAGCAGCGACCAGAGCACGACCTCGCCGCGCGCCAGCCACAGGCCCGTGATCAGCGTGGCCGTCACGTGCGTGAGCAGCATGCCGGTGTTGACCGCCAGGCCGCCCTGGCCGTGTCCGTGCGCCGCGGCCCCCAGCTCGAACAGGCCGCGCACGGAGAAGTAGGCGGCGCCGTCGCCCGCGAACAGCTCGTGCAGCGCCAGCTGCGCCCCCACCAGCACGACGTTGATCGTCGCCGCGGAGCGCTCCTTGCCGCACAGCGCCAGCCCGAGCGCGGACACGCCCGCGAGCCCCAGTCCGGCGACCCACGGCGCGGGCGCCGAACCGCCGCCCAGCACGTGCGCGAAGGCGGCGAGAGCCACGCAGACGGCGGCGAAGGCGGCCGTCCGCGCGAGTCTGAAGGGAAGGTGCGCACGCATGGGTGTGCCCCATGCTCTCACGGGGCAGTGAGTCATGAGACCCGAAGTCCGAAGCCGCACAGTGGCTGGTCCAAAACGGGCATTTAGGGCTAGGGTCGTGCCGACCGCGTTGACATTGAGGTGAGAACGTTGCGGCACTTGGGTGGTTTCCTCATCGGGCTGGTGGTGACGGCAGCCGTGCTGGCGGGCGGTGGCTGGGCCGTTCAGCAGGCCGTCGGCAACGCCGCGGCGGCACCACCGGACAATCAGAAGATGTGGATCGCGCTGGGCGCGATGGCCGCCGTCGGGCTGGTCGTCGGACTGGTGGTGGCGGGCCGGGTCTCGCCCATGGCGACGTTCGTGCCGTCGCTGGTCCTGCTGGCCTGGACGGTCGTGTACGCACTCGACGTGAACAGGGCGATCTCCCTCATTCCGAGCGCCCCGTCGGTCAACCAGATCATCCTGGACGCCGGTCTCGGCGCCAAGACCCTGCTCACGTCGGGCGTGTTCGCCCTGCTCGGCGTGGCGCTGTTCATCCCCGTCCTGATGCCGTCGCGCTGGTCGCGCCAGTACGACGACGTCGACGAGGACTACGAGGCCACGCCGGAGGGCAGCTACTACTGAGCTGTCCCTACTGGGCCGTCCCCGTGTAGAGGCGGGTCACCACGTCCTCGATGCTCGACTGGCCGGGAGAGGTGGCCATCAGGTCGTCGAGCGTGCCGTCGAACGCCAGCCGCCCGTGGTCGATCACCATGACCCGGCGGCACAGGCGCTCGATGTCGCCGAGGTCGTGCGTGGTCAGCAGCACGGTCGTGCCGCGCTCGGCGTTGACCCGCTGCAGGAACTCCCTGATGCCGGCCTTGCTGACCACGTCCAGCCCGATCGTCGGCTCGTCGAGCACCAGCACGTCGGGCGCGTGCAGCAGCGCCGCCGCGAGGTCGCCCCGCATGCGCTGGCCCAGGCTGAGCTGGCGCACCGGCGTGCGCATGAACTCGCCCAGGTCGAGCGTCTCGGTCAGCTCGTCGAGCCGCGACCTGAACGTGGCCCGGTCCACCCGGTACAGGTGGCGGATCAGCTCGAAGCTGTCGACGAGCGGCAGGTCCCACCACAGCGTGGTCCGCTGCCCGAACACCACCCCGATCCGCCGCGCCAGCGACGTGCGCCGGCGCGAGGGGTCGAGCCCGGCCACCCGGACCCGGCCGGACGTCGGCGTCAGGATGCCGCAGAGCATCTTGATGGTGGTGGACTTGCCGGCCCCGTTGGGCCCGAGGTAGCCGACGAACTCTCCCGCCGACACGGTGAACGACAGGTCGCTCACGGCGTGGACGACATTCTTCTTGATCTTGAACGAGCGTCCGGCCCTCTCAAGTTCGATCATCCTCAACTCCCCGTGGATCGGTAGTGCCTGATGCCCTGCCGCCAGGCCAGCCCGGCCAGTAGAGCGAGGACCAGCGCGGCGACCGGCGCGGAGAACCGCAGGAACTCCGGCGTGCCGAACGGGTCGTCCCTGCCCAGCACGTACAGGCCGGGCTGCCAGTTGACGAAGGCCAGCGGGAGCACGTACGTCACGCCCCTGACCAGGTCGCGGCCGTAGATGCTGAGCGGGTACTGGTTGAGCTGGGCGCTGCCGTAGGTGAAGGCGTTGGACACCTCGGGGGCGTCGGTCAGCACGAACTGGACCGCGCCGCCGAGCGTCCAGATCGCCCCGAAGATGATGATCCCGCTGACCAGCATGACGGGGATCATCCAGGCGCGCCTCAAGTCGAGGTCGAGCGCGGCGACGCCGTAGCCGAGCACGACGCACGCCTGCAGGATCCGGCCCACCCTGGCGGGCACGAACCGGTCGGTGGCGAGCTGGATCCACGGGCTGACCGGCCTGATCAGGAACGTGTCGAGGGTGCCCGCCTTGATGTGCTGGCTGATCCGGTCGATGTTGCTGACGAACGTGTCGCAGATGGCGAACGACACGCCGGCGGCGCCGTACAGGAAGAGGACCTCGTCGCGGGAGAAGCCCGCGAGCGTGGTCGTGTTGGCGAAGACGATCAGGATCACGGCGACGTCCACCGCGGCGATGAGGGCGCCGAACAGGGTCATCAGCGCGAACGACACCGGGTACGCCGCCGCGGCCCGGGTCCAGGTCCACAGCAGCAGGAAGTAGGTCCTAACCACCCTGGATCACCACCTTGCGGCGGATCGCCATGGTGGCGAGCGCGCCCAGCCCGAGCAGGATCGCCGCCCAGAGCGATTGGAAGGCGAGCGTCTCCAGGACCGGGGCCTTGCCCAGGTAGAGGTCGGTCGGGAGCTGGACCATGGCCGCCCAGGGCATCGCCATGACCAGGTCGCCGAACCAGCCGGGGAACAGGTGCAGCGGCACGAGCATGCCGGAGAAGAACGTCGTCAGGAGCATCGACACGACCGCGACGCCGCGGTCGTCGAGGAGCCAGCAGACCGACAGCGCCACCAGGTAGCGCCAGCCGAAGCCGACCACCACCGCGACGGCGAAGCCGGCCAGGAACGCCAGCCACTGCCCCGGCCCGGCGGGGACCGTGATGCCGAACACCACCGCGCCGACCAGCATGGGCGGGATGCCGCGGACCAGGAACAGGTACGCGGCCCTGCCCAGGTCCTCGGCCAGCGTCCAGAGCTGGAGCGAGGCGGGCCGGACCAGGTCGAGCGCGATGTCGCCGCTGCGGATGCGCTCGGGGATGCCGAGCCCGCCCCCGAACAGCTGCAACGGGCCGATGAACGCCTGGGTGATGAAGCAGAACGTGACGGCGTCGGTCACGTCGTAGCCGCCCAGCCCGGGGCGGGCCTGCCAGAGCGCGATGAGGATGTAGGCGCGAAGGATGCCGAAGACGCTGTTGGTGAAAGCGCCGGCGATCGCGCCCCAGACGTAGGTGGCGTGCTTGCGGAAGCCGTACCGGACGAGCCGGGCATATAGGGGTATGGTTTTGCACCTCCGGAGAGTGAGGACACGGTGACCAACCGTGTACGGACCCGCGCACGGGTCTGCCGATGGAAAGCATGGAATTATCCGTTGCGGGCCGTGGGCCCCGCAACGCAATTAATCGTTCAACGGTCGGCGAGACGGTAGACGAAGCGCAGGCCCGACCACGTGTCGTCGATCGCGGCCACCTTGTTGTCCACCAGGCCCATGGACAGGCCGTAGTCGCGGACGGGGTTCTCCGAGAGATCCGTGGGCACCTTGCTCGCGCGTTTCGGCCAGCAGACCCACAGGCCGCCGCTCTTCGCCAGCAGGGCCAGGGCGGATGGGAACGCCCCGTGAAGGGCGGCCGAGTCGGGGCAGAAGACCAGTATGACGTCGTACGGCCCGCCGGCCGGGGTCCGATGCACCTCGGCGCCGGGCTCGCCCAGGTCGAGGCCATCGGGGGCATCGATGGCGAGGACCTGGTGCCCGGGCTTGACGCCGAGCTTGCGCGGCAGCGGTGTGCCCGAGTATCCAGCCATGGAGGACAGCGTGTCACAGCGCCGAAATATCCAGGTAAGAGATGAGATACTTACTGGCCGGTAGAAGGATCTTCATTCGGGGAAGGAGATTCATCGGAGGGCCGATATGCAGATCGACCGGGACGTGCTCCCCGACTATCCCTTGAGCTGGCAAGCCCGCGCCCTGACCAGTCTGATGTGGGGCACCCTGAAGCCGGCGTCCACGGTGCTGATGCGCCATCCGCTGGCCCTAATCTGCGCGGCCCGGCTCGGGGAGCTCGGCCGCCTGGTACGCGTACCCCAGCCCGAACACGTCATCATCGAGCCCGCGGAGTTCTCGGCGTGCGGGGGCGAGTGGGTGCACGGCGGGCCGGGGCTCGACGAGGGCAAGGCGGTGCTCTACTTCCACGGCGGCGGCTACTTCTCGGGCTCGCCGCGTACCCATCGGTCCATCACCTGGCGGCTGTCGGTGGCGGCCCGGCGACCCGTGCTGGCGCTCGACTACCGGCAGGGGCCCGTGCACAAGCTGTCGGACTCGCTGACCGACGCGCTGGACGCGTACGACTGCCTGCTGCGGCGCGGCCACGCGCCCGGGGACGTCATCCTGGCGGGGGACTCCGCGGGGGGCCACCTCACGCTGGCGACGCTGCTCGCGCTGCGGGACCGGGCGCTGCCGATGCCGGGCGCGGCGATCTGCCTGTCGCCGTGGGCCGACCTGACCGACATCCCGCGGCACGCCAACCGCTGGCAGGACCCCATGCTCCCGGCCGGGCGGGTGCGCTGGCTGGCCCGCCGGTGGACCTCGGGCCTCGACCCGAGCGACCCGCTGGTCTCCCCGGTGCTCGGGGACTTCACGGGGCTGCCACCGCTCATGATCGTGACCGGCTCGACCGAGGTGCTGCGGGACGAGGCCAGACGGGTGGCCGAGCGGGCGCGCCAGGCCCGGGTGCCGGTACGGTACGAGGAATGGAACCGGATGCCGCACGTCTTCCCGATCCTGGCGGACGTGCTGCCCGAGGCGCGGCTGGTCTTCCGGCACATGGCGCACTTCCTGCGAGCCGTGGCCGCCCGCCGCGCGTCCAGAGGCGACATCGCGGCGGCGTGAGATTTCGGCCCTGCAGTTTTGGCACTGCCCTTTTCGAGGTTCCCGGCGTACGCTGTCAGCTTGAAGAACGTGTAAGGTTAGGTATACCTAACCTGAAGTCAGGGGGCTGTGCATGACCGAGAAGCCCACGGATCACCATCGTGGCGTCGTCCTGCGGACCGAGTGGATCTCGCGGCACATGGTCCGCGTCGTGGTCGGGGGCGACGGGCTGGCCGACTTCGCCACCACCGGCCTGACGGACCACTACGTCAAGCTGGTCTTCCCCTACGAAGGGGTCGAATACCCCACCCCGTTCAGCGTGAAGGCCTGCCGCGAGACGATGCCGCGCGAGTTCTGGCCGCGGCTGCGGACCTACACCGTACGCGCCTGGGACCCCGACAGCCGCGAGCTGACCCTCGACTTCGTGGTGCACGGCGACGAGGGCCTGGCCGGCCCGTGGGCCGCCCAGGCCGCTCCCGGGGACGTCGTGCTCATGCTCGGCCCCGGCGGCGGCTACGCGCCCGACCTCGAGGCCGACTGGCACCTCCTGATCGGCGACGAGAGCGCGCTGCCGGCCATCGGGGCCGCGCTGGAGGGGCTGCCGGAGGGCGCGCAGGCGCACGTACTGGTCGAGGTGGACGCGCCCGAGGACGAGCAGAAGCTCGAGACGGCCGCCGACGCCCGCGTCGCGTGGCTCTACCGGAGCGGCCGTCCCGTGGGCGAGAAGCTCGTGGCGGCGGTGCGGACGCTGGAGTTCCCCGAGGGAAACGTGCACGCGTTCGTGCACGGCGAGGCCGGCTTCGTGAAGGAGCTGCGCCGCCACCTGCGCGTCGAACGGGGCATCGGGCTGGACCGGCTGTCCATCTCCGGATACTGGCGCTCCGGGGCCGACGACGAGGCGTGGCGCGAGATGAAGCGCGACTGGAACCGTCAGGTCGAGGCCGAGGAGGAGTCCGCGATCGCCTCCTAGGCTCCCCAGGCACGCCAGGGCCGAAACACCACTTCAGACCACTGAACCCCAGCACTTACTGACCCCAGAGGAACGAACGCCTTACCTGCAATACCCCTTATGACAGACATGCGGAAAGCCTCCGCGGATCCGGCCACAGTGTGCTTTGCCGAGTCCCGGATCAGAGAGGCGAAACCGTATGGCGCGTGGTGCTGGCGACATGCCTCCTGGCGTGCGGCCGCTTACGGTGGGCGACCCGGTCATCATCGGCCGATACCTGCTCCTCGGCCGCCTCGGCACGGGCGGGATGGGAGTGGTGTATCTGGCCGAACACCCTCGGGGTGGCCTGGTCGCGCTCAAGACGCCGCATGCGGTGCATCTCAACGATGCCACCTTACGCGCGCGCTTCGCCGAGGAAGTGACTTTCTCGCGAAGACTGGTGCCGTTCTGCACGGCGGCGGTCCTGGAGGACGGCGCCGACAAGGACCGCCCGTACCTGGTCACCGAGTACATCCCGGGTCCGGCGCTCTCCCAGATCGTCGCGGCCAAGGGGCCGCTCACGCCCGATCTCGCGTACGGCGCGGCGCTCGGCGTGGCCGCCGCCCTGGTGGCGGTGCACGAGTCGGGGCTGGTGCACCGGGATCTCAAGCCCGGCAACGTGCTGCTGTCCACGCGGGGGCCGCGCGTCATCGACTTCGGCATCGCCCGCGACGTCGACACGCTGGCCGCGCACACGCAGGCCGGACAGGTCATGGGGAGCCCCGGATGGGTGGCTCCCGAGCGGCTGACGGGTGGCCCGGCGCTGCCCGCGTCGGACGTGTTCGCGTGGGGGTGCGTGGTGGCGTTCGCGGCCACGGGGCACCACCCGTTCGGGAGCGGGGAGGCGGATGTGCTGACCCGGCGCATCCTGTTCGACCCGCCGCGCGTCGCGGGCGTGCCCGCCATGCTGCGGCCCGCCGTCGAGGCGGCGCTGGCCAAGGATCCCGCCGACCGGCCCACGTCCGCCGACCTGCTCCGGGCGCTGCTGGCCGCGGGGGGCGTCGGCGAGCCGTGGGACCTGCGGCAGGCGGTGGCCGGGGTGCTGGAGGAGATCTGGACGCCGGTGCCCTATCCGCCCGGCGGCGGGCGGGTACGTCTCGCCTCTTCGACCGGCGAGTCCGGGACGCCGGAGGGGGGTGTGGAGCGTTCCCGTGCGCGCAGGCGCCGGGCCAAGGCGGGGGCGCATCTGTCGCACGCCAGCTTCGCCGCCCTGGCCACGGTGTCCATCGCGGCCCTCACGGTGATCGCGGCGGGCGGCGACGGCACGAGCGTCGGGGGCGGCTCGCTGCTGCCGGGCGACCCGTCGATCGTGCGCTCTTACGGCAGCGCGGACTCGACCGTCCGCCCCTCGTCCACGCCCGCCGCCACCCTGCCGCCGACGAAGGCCGCCGCCCCGCTCACGCCGGCGAGGACGCCCACGACGTCCGTCCCGCACACCCGAACCAAGGCGCCGTTGACGGTGCGCAGCCCCTCGCCCGGCCGGCAGGACACGTTCGGACCGGCCAACAGCAGCGGACCGGGCGGAGAGGACCCCGCCGACTGCGCGAGCCCGGTGCGCAGGCGCGGCAACGCGGTCAGGAGGGACTGCCCGCAGCCGTCGCAGTCGATCAGCACGATCCCGCAGGACGGGCCCGGCGAGTCGCCGGACCCGTCCGTGTCCGTCCCGGAGACGCCGACGGCTACCGGATCTTAGACAGGTCGATCAGGTAGAGGTCGTCCCCGAGCGTGTAGCTGTAGACCCTGCCGGTCGAATCCAGGGACGGCATCCGGATGGACATGCCCTCCCCTGGGATGCCCAGGTCGCCCGACTTGCCGGTGTCCAGGTCGTAGAGTCCCACACCCGCGGGCTTCTCTTCGGCGTATGCCGAGACGTAGAAGCGGTCCTGCGTCGGCGGGTCCGCACTGTGCACGGAGCCGGGCACGTTCTTCTGCGACGAGCCGTCCCGATGCCGGAAGAAGGTCGTGCCTTCCGCGGTCCTGCCCAGGCAGATGGTCACACCGCAGAAGCGCAGCTCCTCGCCGGGGTTGGTGACGGCCGTCCGGGTCTCCCCGGTCTCCACGTTCTGGATCCGGGCGTACTCCGTGCCGTGGGGCTCGCCTCCGCTCCCCGGCGTGCCGATCCACGGCCAGGCCAGCAGATGCATCCCGGCGCCACCCTGGACCGGCTCCACCGTGCCGCCCCCGAGGGGAACGGTGAAGACCCCGCCGGTGTACAGCGAGAAAACGATCTTGTCGTTGACCACGGTGAGCCCGTCGATCCCGCTGCCGTCGTCGGCCGTGTCGAGGCGCTGGTCGGCGACGATCTTCGGGGTGCCGCCGTCCAGCGGCACCGTCCAGAGGTGTGCGACGGAGTCCTTCGTCCCGGTCCACCAGGCCACCTGGCCGCCGCCCACGGCGAAGCCGTTGCCGAAGCCCACCGTGCCCTCGGGGGCCGGGACGTCGGCGATCTTGCGCGGCGTGCCGGAGTCGAGGTCATAGGCGTAGACGGCGTTGACCGATCCGGATTCGCCTCCCTGGGCCTCCATGAGCAGCGTACGGTCGTCGACGAACGTCTGAGGTCGCCACGGCACCCCGTCGGGGGACTTCGCCGAGACCTTCCGCACCGCCTCCGGCCAGACCTTCTCCACCTGTTCGGCCGGTGCCTCGGTGTCCCGCCCGCTGGCGGGGACGGCCGTGATGGTGTCGCCGCCGCGCAGCACGGCCGTGGCCCCGGCCCCGACCAGCACGACCGCCGCGGCGGCCAGCGCGATCCGGGCGCGCTGCCTCCTGCGCCGGTGGATCCGCTCGAGCCGCTGGGGCAGCAGGGCAGGCAGTCCCGGCGCCTGCTCGGCGGCGTGGCCGAGCGTCCTGCGCAGCGTCTCCTCAACCTCGGTCATCGTACGTTCCCCCTGCTCATCGGCTTACTCGGGAGGCCCGCGCGCAGTTTGTCGAGCGCGCGGGAGGCCTGGCTGCGTACCGTGCCGCGGGAGATCCCGAGCACGGTGGCGATCTCGGCGTCGTCGAGCTGCTCGTAGTAGCGCAGCACCAGCACCGCGCGCTGCTTGCGCGGCAGCCCGGCCAGCGCCTGCCACATCCTGCGCTCGTCGCCGCTGGGCAGCAGGTCGTGGTGCTCGCCTTCCGGCAGGTCCCAGGCGAGCAGCTCACGCCTGCGCAACCGCCAGGTGGCGATGTGCAGCCTGGCCATGGTGGTGCGCGCGTAACTCTCCGGATTCTCCTTCAGCCGCAGCCGGGACCAGGCGCCGCGCAGTTTCAGCAGCGCCTCCTGGACCAGGTCGGCCGCGTCGTGCGGATTGCCGGCCAGCACATAGCCGTAGCGCAGCAGCGCGTCACCGCGTTCGGCGACGAACTCCGCGAAACGGGGATCACCTTCCAACAGTCCTCGCCCTTCGTCGTTCCTTCACCTCCGAGAGGAACAAGGTGCGAAAACTGTTGCACGCCGCGCCTGAGGCGACGTGCGCGGCGGGTTACGCTCGGAGGTGGATCAACTCTTCCGTGAAAGAGGATCATCATGAGTACGAGAGCGTTCCCGCTCACGCTGCGCGTCACGGTGAGCGGAGCGACGCCGGACGAGATCAGGGAGAAGGCCGTGGCCCGGGCGCACAGCTTCTTCGGTCCCGGCGCCGAGCTGGACGTCACCAGCGCCGAGGCCGAGCCCGACGCGGAGGCGGAGGGCCGCTACCGCGCCACCGTGCTCTTCCGGAAGGTCGGCTGACGAACCGGGGGCTCGTGATCCGGCGGCGTGCGTGCGGCGAATATACGGTGATCGCCAGTCGATGACAGGAGGCGTGCGATGACACGTTGGCGCCGGTTCGTGCTCACCCTGACCGTCGCGATGTTCACCGTGGTCGCGGCGGCATCGGCCGCGGCCGCCGGCATCCAGGGCAGCGGCCTGAACTGACCACCGCCACGCGACACCGGAACGGCCGGTTCCGTCCTGGCCGTTCCGGCTCCCTGGCCTGACCTACTGGGTCGCCTCCTTCAGCAGGTACCGCAGCCGTTTCACCAGCTCGGGGTCGCCGTCGAAGGTCAGCCCCGCACCGTCGCCCCGCCCCCACAGCCACAACAGCACGTCCTGGGGCGCGCCCGAGATCGACGCCTCCGCGGTGGAATCGTCCCTGGAAACCTCGACGCCCGAGGCGGCCGGGCGGACGAGCCGGCGATCCGTTCCCACGGAGATCGACACCGCGCGTCCGTCCGCACCGGCGAGTCCGTCACCGAAGTCCTCCGGCCACTGACGGGAGGCGAACGCGAGGAAGGTCACGAGGATCTCGTCGATGCCGTCCACGGCCAGGTCGGCGGGGATCGGCATGACGGGCTCGCCGGCCGCGAGCTCGGCGTCCACCCGGTGCGCCACCGCCTCCAGCGACATCCTGCGGGCCCAGAAGCCGACGGTCTGGTCGGGGTCGTACCAGGTGAGTGCCTTCTCCTCCGGTTTCCGGGGGGTGAGCTCGCCACGCAGCTCGGCCATGGCGCGGTCCAGGTACGCCGCGGTGAGGTCCCGGGTGGCCGTCTCGCGCATTCGTGCGTAGTTCTGCTCGATCAGTTGCAATTACCGGCGCTGATCCATGCGCCAAGTCAAACACAGTTACGCGATCGCCCCGTTACTTGACGACCTGGAAGATGCAGTCGGTGGGTGACGGCACAGCCGGACTTCGGCCCCGAACTAACGACCTGCGGCCCAGGGCATCAGCTCGGCGACGATGCTCTTGCTCCACGGCCGGACGAGAGAGCGCAGCTCCTCGCAGGGCTCGGCGCCGAGCGCGGTGTACGGTGCCATCCCCATCCGGTCGGTCGCCTCTTCGATCTCCTCACGCCATCCGCGCCCTTCCTCGGTGAGAGATCCCTCGAAGAGCCAGCCACGCTCCTCCAGCCCCTGTACGGCGGCAGCCCAGTCGGCCTCGGGCCACCCCCGCGTGCTTCGGAGCACCTCGGACGTGACGGCGCCGGTGGCCGCGTGGGTGACCAGGGCTTCGATGCCGCTCAGGCCGGCGGCCAGGAGGGCGGCGAGATGGCCGTCGCCGCGATACTCGCGCAGCAGGGTCTGGGCATGCCAGAGCATCAGGTGGGGAGCCTCGGGCCAGGGCAGTGCCGCGTGCGCGGCGTACAGAGGCCGCCCGCTGAGCTCTCCCGCGACGGTCTCCGCCGCCCGGCGGGCCAGCGCTGCCGCCCGCGCCATCTCCGGGGAGTCCACGGCATCGCCCAGTACGCGGCGCAGCGTGGCGTCGGCCGATGCGAGCCGGGCGGCCAGGATGTCGGCCGGCGAGGCGATCTGCCAGGCGGCCGGGATCGCCTGCCGTACCAGATCGGGGTTGAAGTTGTAGAAGGTCGCGATCACCGTGGCGGCGGGCACCGGACCGAGAGCGGCGGCTCGGGAGGCGAAGTATCCCATCCGTCCGCTCAGCCCGAGCTTCTCGTAGGCGGCGCTCGCCTCGGGGGAGAAGTAGATCATGCCGTGCAACGGCTCCAGGGTGCGCCAGGTCCGGCGTTCCAGCGTCATGCTGGGAAAGATACCGACCAGTCAGTTTGGGTGTCCACCAACTCTTGGATCAGCGAAGCCACGCGTATAAGGCTCCGGTTACCGAGATGGCGCAGGCAAGGACGAACATGACCAGGGAAATCGGCGTGGTGAACGTGCGGTGCGGATTGCGTCGCACAAGACGGAGCGAATCCATGTTCAGGGTCGCAGCCAGCCGATCCTGAATCTCCGCTATCGGCTGCAAGGCCAATCGGGCAAGACCGCGGCTGCGCCAGCCCGCGAGTGCCGCCGCGACAGAGACCAGCGCCGCTACGAGCCCGACGGCGCCGGCCACGGCGTCAAGCTTCGCCTGGAGGGCGGCGACGTAGGCGGCGGAATTCACAGCGGTCGATACGAGATAGAAGTTGAGGACCTGAAGCCCTTGGCTGATGCGGTACTCATACCAGCGTGTGGCATGTTCGAGGGCGGCCACCAGCGCCTCGTGATCATTTGGCCCGGGTGGCGGCGGACTCGGGGCGACGCGGCGGCCAGGGATCCACTGAGTGATCGCGGTCCGGACAGAGGAGATCGTCTTGCCCACCAAACCCTCCGTTGAAGGTCAGCCCACTTCTCCAATGACAGCACACCACCCCATGAAAAGGGCTTTGCCGTGCGGCGTCGCATGAAAGTGGGCCGCGCCAGTGCTGGGGGAGACTGGCGCGGCCCGTTTCGCCGGGGAACCGCCGCATGCCCGGAGGGCGGTCCGGCGAGATCAGTGGGCGAACTGCTCCTCTTCCGTCGACCCCCGGAGCGCGGTCGTCGAGGAGTCAGGTGCCACGGCCGTGCTGATCAGGTCGAAGTACCCGGTGCCGACCTCGCGCTGGTGCCTGGTCGCGGTGTAGCCGCGCGACTCGGCGGCGAACTCGGCCTCCTGCAGCTCCACGTACGCCGTCATGCCGTCCGCGGCGTACCCCTGGGCCAGGTCGAACATGCCGTAGTTCAGCGAGTGGAACCCGGCGAGCGTGATGAACTGGAACTTGTACCCCATGTGTCCCAGCTCCCGCTGGAACTTGGCGATGGTGGAGTCGTCCAGGTGCTGCTTCCAGTTGAACGACGGTGAGCAGTTGTAGGCGAGCATCTTGTCCGGGTACTCCGCCTTGATGGCCTCGGCGAACTCGCGGGCCACGTCCAGGTCGGGCGTGCTGGTCTCCATCCAGAGCAGGTCCGAGTACGGCGCGTACGCCAGCCCGCGGGCGATGCACGCCCCCAGCCCGTTCCTGACCCGGTAGAAGCCCTCCGGGGTGCGCTCGCCGGTGGTGAACGCCTGGTCGCGCGGGTCCACGTCGCTGGTCAGGAGCGTCGCGGCCTGTGCGTCGGTCCGCGCGATGATCAGCGAGGGGACTCCGGCGACGTCCGCGGCGAGGCGGGCGGCGGTCAGGGTCTTGATGTGCTGGCCGGTTGGGATGAGCACCTTGCCGCCCAGGTGGCCGCACTTCTTCTCGGAGGCGAGCTGGTCCTCCCAGTGCACGCCCGCGGCGCCGGCCGCGATCATGCCCTTCATCAGCTCGAACGCGTTCAGCACCCCGCCGAACCCGGCCTCGGCGTCCGCCACGATCGGCGCGAGCCAGTGCGGGGCGTCGGTGTCGCCCTCCGACCAGGTGATCTGGTCGGCGCGCAGCAGCGCGTTGTTGAGGCGGCGCACGACTGCGGGCACGGAGTTGGCCGGATACAGGCTCTGGTCCGGGTACGTCTGCCCGCCCAGGTTCGCGTCCGCGGCGACCTGCCAGCCGGACAGGTAGATCGCCTTCAGTCCCGCCTTCACCTGCTGGACGGCCTGGTTGCCGGTCAGCGCGCCGAGGGCGTTGACGTAGTCGTCGGTGTTCAGCAGGTCCCACAGCCGGCCGGCGCCGAGCCGGGCCAGCGTGTGCTCCTCCTGGACGCTGCCGCGCAACCTGATCACGTCTTCGGCGCCGTACGTGCGCTCGACGCCCTCCCAGCGAGGGTCGTTGTCCCATTCGTCCTGCAGCTGCTCAGCAGCTCCCTTGAGGCGATCGATCATTGTTCACTCCCTTGTCGTCCCCTGGGGCTCACAGCCGAGTGTGTGCCCTGGGAGAGGCCGCCCATAGTCATGAGTCGAGAGAAGAACGGCGAAAGTTTCCATGCCATGCATTACTGGCGGGTATTCAACAGTGAAGAAATCGATAGTTTTCCTGTTGGCCTAGACCAATCCGAGCGACACGGCAGTCTGGCTCCGACCTGTTCAGGAGACTAGAAAATGGGCCGAATTTCTGTCTAAGATGCCGACATGGTGCCCTTGCTAGGCGAAGAACCGCTGTCTTTGACGCAGGAGCTTGACCTGATCGCGTTCGGCCAGCGCCTCCGGCACCTGCGCAAACAGCGCGGCCTCACCCTGTCCGACCTGGGCTCGCGCGTCGGCAGGGCGCCGAGCCAGCTGTCGCTGCTGGAGAACGGCAAGCGCGAGCCCAAGCTCTCGCTGCTCAAGGGGCTGGCCGCCGCGCTGGGCGTGCCCATCGAGGAGCTGCTGCGCCGCCAGCCGCCCAACCGCCGTGCCCAGCTGGAGATCGCGCTGGAGGAGGCGCAGCGCGACCCCATCTACGCCGGGCTCGGGCTGCCCCGGCTGAAGGTCTCCGCCCGCGTCCCGAACGACGTGCTCGAACACCTCCTCGGTCTGTACGGCGAGCTGCGCGCCCGGCAGGCCCGCGGCACCGCCACCCCGGAGGAGGCCAGGGCCGCCAACGCCGAGCTGCGGCGCAGGCAGCGCGAGGTCGGCAACTACTTCGGGGAGATCGAGGAGGCCGCCGCCAAGGCGCTGGCCGCGGTCGGCTACCGTACGGGCGCGCTGTCGCAGAGCATGATCCAGAGCCTGGTCACGCACTTCGGCTACACCGTGCACACCGCGCAGGACCTGCCCCGGTCCGTACGTTCCATCACCGACCTCCGCAACCGCCGCATCTACGTCAAACACGAGCAGCTCGGCATGCACACCCCGCGCACGATCCTGCTCCAGACGCTCGGCCACCTCGCGCTCGGCCACGACAAGCCCCGCGACTTCGCCGACTTCCTGCGCCAGCGCACCGAGGCGAACTACTTCGCCGCCGCCGTCCTCGTCCCCGAGAAGGCCGCCGCGCTCTACCTCCAGGAGGCCAAGGCCGACCGGGCGCTGTCGGTGGAGGACCTGCGGGACGTGTTCGCGGTGTCGTACGAGATGGCCGCCCACCGCTTCACCAACCTCGCCACCCACCACCTGGGTCTCGTCTGCCACTTCGTGCGCAACGACGCCGGGGGCACCATCTACAAGGCGTACGAGAACGACGGCATCGTCTTCCCGGCCGACGAGCAGGGGGCCATCGAGGGGCAGCGGATGTGCCTGCAGTGGTCGGGGCGGCAGGTGTTCGCCTCGCCCGACCGGTTCTCGGTGTACTACCAGTATTCCGACTCGCCCACCGGGACCTATTTCTGCGTGGCGCACGTGGATCCGTCGCGGGAGCGGGACTTCGCCATCACGCTGGGGGTGCCGTACAAGGAGTCGCGCTGGTTCAGGGGCCGGGAGACCACCAGCCGCACCAAGTCCGACTGCCCCAACGGCGACTGCTGCCGCCGTCCGCCCGCCGAGCTGTCCGAGCGCTGGGAGGGCTACGCCTGGCCGTCCGCCCGCGCCAACTCCCACGTCCTGGCCGCGCTGCCGCCGGGCTCGTTCCCCGGGGTGGACGAGGCTGACGTGTACACGTTCCTGGAGCGTCACGCCGCCACCGCATAATCTGAAATGTGGGGATACGGGGGGAGGGGTCGCATGCTGCCTGAAGTGCGAGGATGGTTGCGGCACCGTACTTCGTCCGCTGAGGACTGGCCGCTCCGGGACCTGAAGGCCGCCAAGGGGGAGACCACGGTGAGCGTGGTGCTCCCCGCCCGCGACGAGCGGGAGACCGTGGGCCAGATCGTCGGCGTGATCCGGCGCGAGCTGGACGGGCTCGTCGACGAGATCGTGGTGATCGACTCGCGTTCCTCCGACGACACCGCGCTGGTGGCGCGGCGCGCGGGGGCCTGCGTGCACGCCCAGGACGAGATCCTGCCGCAGCTCAAGCCGATGGACGGCAAGGGTGAGGCACTGTGGAAGTCCCTCGCCGTGACCTCGGGGGATGTGCTGGTGTTCGTGGACGCCGACATCCGGAAATTTCGTGCTTCTCTGGTATTCGGCCTGCTCGGGCCGCTGTTCGCGGACCCCACCGTGGTCTACACGAAGGGTTGCTATGACCGGCCCTTGCACGGCACCGCCAACGGCGGCGGCCGCGTCACGGAGCTGGTGGCCCGCCCGCTCATCAACCTCCACTGGCCGCACCTGGCCGGTTTCGTCCAGCCCCTGGCCGGGGAGTACGCCGGCCGCCGCTCGGCCCTGGAACGCGTGCCGTTCCTGACCGGTTACGGCGTGGAGCTGGGGCTGCTGATCGACCTGCTCGAACTGGCCGGGCTGGACGCGTTCGCGCAGGTGGACCTGGGCTCGCGCGAGCACGCCCCGCAGTCGACCGAGGCGCTCGGGAGGATGGCGTCCCAGATCATGCTGGCCGCCTGGTCGCGCCTGCTGCGTCAGGGCAAGATCGAAACCTGCCACGAGCCGTCCGTCCGGCTGGCACAGTTCCGGAGGGGGCCGGACGGGCACGACATCCTGCTCCGCGACATCGGGATCGGCGAGCGCCCACCCATGATCACCGTGAACGCGATCACCGTGGCTCCGTCAAACCCGACGTGACGAACGCGGCGATCTGGTCGCGCATGGCCTCGTGGTCGTCCGCCGCGTCGCCCAGGATGATGCGCCCGAGCTGGCGCATCATCGAGGGGAACAGCGCCAGCCCGGTCATCATGAACAGCGTCCGGGCCACCTCCGGCGACGGCTCCACACCCAGACCCTTCGCCAGCGAGGCCGTCTTGCGGCGGCAGCGCTCCACCCGTACCTCCTGCCCGGCCGGCAGCCCCTCCTGGTCCCGGTAGTTGAGCGCCTCCCACATCAGCAGCCGCACCAGCTCGGGATGTGAGTGGTAGTAGTCCGTCAGCCGGGCCACGTAGTCACCGGGATCGGCGCCGGGGAGGGAGATCTGCGTCGTCAGGTCATCGAGCGCCTCCTTGATGACCTCGTCGAACAGCTTCTCCTTGCTGCCGAAATGCCCGTAGATGCGCTCTTTGTTGACGCCGGCCCGCTCGGCGATGCGATCCACGCGGGCGCCCGCCACGCCGTACGCGGCGAACTCCTCCCGCGCGGCCTCCAGCAGGGCGGCGCGCGTGGCGGTGGTCGAGACCTTGGGTGCCATGCCGCCCATGATAGCCACCAACCAGTTGGTTGTAATCCAACTGAATGGTTGACATCCAACTAGTTGGTTGGCTACCGTCCCGACACATGACGACCACCATTTCCCCCGCGCCGCACGACCTCGCGGCGACCTCGCCGGCCGGCTTGCCGTTCGGACGCACGCTGGCGGCCTTGACCCTCACCGCCGTGCTGGTCAGCGGCCAGCTGTACATCGTGATCCCGCTCCTGCACGACATGGCCACCGGCTGGGGCGCCTCGGCCGGCGGCCTGACCTGGCTGGTGACCGCGTTCGGCATCGGGTACGGAGCCGGTTTCCTGATCTTCGGCCCGCTGTCCGACCGGTACGGGCGCCGCCGGATGCTGATGATCGGACTGCCCCTGGCCGCGCTGACCTCGGCGGCGGTGGCGTTGAGCCCGAACCCCGAAGTGGCGCTGGCGTTGCGGGCGGTGCAGGGGCTGGCGGTGGCGATGTTCCCGCCCGCGGCCCTGGCGTACCTGGCGGAACGGGTCGAGCCGCGCCGCCGGGTGGGCGCGATCGCGGCGATCACCGGCGCGTTCCTCGCCTCGGCCGTGCTGCTCCAGGTCGCCGCCCAGCTGCTGGTGGACGTGATCGGCTGGCGCGGGCTGTTCCTGCTGTCGGCGGCCGGGTTCGTGCTGGCGTTCCTGGGCGTGCGGGCCGTCACGCTGCCCGACCTGCCGCGTGTGGGCGGCGGCTCGCCGCTGTCGGTCTACCGGGCGGTGCCGGGCCTGCTGTTCCACCGCGTCCTCGGCCTCCGGTACGTGGCCACGGTCATGCTGATGGCGGGCTTCGTGGCCGTTTACACCGGTCTGCAGATCTACGGCGTGACCTCGTCCTCCGAGCTTCTCGCGCTCCGCGCGGCGGGGCTCCCGTCGATCGTCCTGGTGCCGCTGCTCATGCCGTGGCTGGCCCGGATCCACGCGCCGATCAGGGCGGCGGCGTTCCTGGCGGCCGGAGCCCTCGCCCTCGCCGCCGTCGGCCTCACCGGGACGGCCGCGCTGGTGCTGCTGCTGGCCGTCTACGTCGCCGCCATCACCGGCGGCCTGCCCAGCCTGAACGAGGCGATCTCCGCCGGCGCCGGACCAGCCCGGGGGACGGCGCTGTCGCTGTTCTCCTTCGCGCTCGCGGTCGGCGGCAGCGTCGGCCCGCAGCTGGCCGCCGCGTTCGGGGGATTCACCCCGCTCCTGTACGGCCTCGCGATCGGCATGGCGCTGGCGGCCCTGGCCACTCTGCTCTCCGGGGTATTCCACCGCGTAGCTACTGACCGGTAAGGTGTTCTGTTACCACTGGTAACATCGGGTCGAGGAGAGTGCGCACATGACCGGCTTCTGCCCGGAGCCCAGCGACGACGTGGCCGAGGTGCGCGACTGGGTGCACGCGTTCGCCCGCGACGTGATCCGCCCGGCGGGCGCCGAATGGGACGAACGCGAGGAAACCCCCTGGCCGGTCATCCAGGAGGCGGCCAAGATCGGCCTCTACTCCCTCGACTTCTTCGCCACCCAGTGGTTCGAGGACAGCGGGCTCGCGCTGCCCGTGGCGTTCGAGGAGATCTTCTGGGGCGACGCGGGCATCGGCCTGGCCATCGTCGGCACCGGCCTGGCCGCCGCCGCCCTCGCCGCGAACGGCACCCCCGACCAGATGGGGGAGTGGCTGCCGCAGATGTTCGGCACGGAGAACGACGTCAAGCTGGGCGCCTTCTGCGCCTCCGAGCCCGACGCCGGATCGGACGTCGGCGCCATCCGCACCCGCGCCGTCCATGACGGCGGCGACTGGGTGCTGGACGGCGTCAAGACCTGGGCCACGAACGGCGGCATCGCGAACGTCCACGTGGTCGTCGCCTCGGTGGACCCCTCACTCGGGACCCGGGGCCAGGCGTCCTTCGTCATCCCGCCCGGCACCCCCGGGCTGTCCATGGGCCAGAAGTTCCGCAAGCACGGGATCCGCGCCTCCCACACGGCCGAGGTGATCCTGGACGGCGTCCGCGTACCGGGCTCCTGCCTGCTCGGCGGCAAGGAGAAGCTGGACGCCCGGCTGTCCCGCGTACGCAACGGGGAACGGGCGGGGGAGCAGGCGGCGATGCGCACGTTCGAGACCACCCGCCCGTCGGTCGCCGCCATGGCCGTCGGGATCGCGCGGGCGGCCTTCGAGTACGCCCGGGACTACGCCCGCGAGCGGGAGCAGTTCGGCCGCAAGATCGGCGAGAACCAGGCGATCGCCTTCCTCCTCGCCGAGATGGCCACCCGGGTGGACATGGCCCGCCTGCTGACCTGGCGGGCCGCCTGGATGGCCCGCAACGGCAGGCAGTTCTCGCAGGCGGAGGGCTCGATGTCGAAGCTGGTGGCGGGGGAGACGGCGGTGTGGGTGACGGAACAGGCGATCCAGATCCTGGGCGGCGCCGGATACACCAGGGAGCACCCGGTGGAGCGCTTCCACCGTGACGCCAAGATCTACACCATTTTTGAAGGCACGTCGGAGATCCAGCGCCTGATCATCGGCCGCGCGGTCACCGGCCTGCCGGTCCGCTGAAGAACTTCGACACGCCAGCAGGGATGACGTGTCGCCGGTGGGGTCGCCGCGGCACATCACCCTGCCTACTGCGAGCGCACCGGGCTGGACCCGGTGGACATGTCGGTTCGGCACGCCGAGTTGTACGCCCGGTGGATGGTCGAGCCCGCGGGCGAGGACGAGGCGCATGCCATTCCGCGGACGGCGGGAAAGTCCGGGAAATGACCGGCGCATGCCCTGGTGACGGCGACTGCGCCCTGTGACGCTGACTGCAATCGCTCTGGCGAATTCACGGGGAGACCTCGATGCAGACAGCAGGAAAATCCCGGAAAGTACGGCCTACAGCCCGAGTCCTGGCGATGGCGACCGCGTTGGCGGTGGCTATGGCGACCACCATCTCACCGGCATCGGCTGCCGCAGGTGGCGCCCCGGCAGCTACTCGGCTCGCGCGTCCGGCCGGTGTCAGTGTCTGCCTGGGGCTATGGGCCGCGTACAACGCCATTCTGCTCAGGCACCTGGGAGACGGTTGCAGCCCAGCGGGCACTTACCACATCCACGTCTGGGGCGGTGGCCGCGACATGAACTATCCCACCTACACCTATAACCGCAGCAACCTCAGGGAATTCTCCTATACATGGCCGGTGCCCGCAGGCACCAACATCTGCGCGGAGCTCTGGTACCACAAGCCCGGCGGCGGTTATGAGAGCTGGGGCCTTCCCTGCGAAACGATGTGACTTCCCGCAAGGCCATTCCGCCGCCATCGCCGCCGCGATGGCGATGACGCCGGGATGTACTCGAAGCTGACCAGCTCGAGCCGGCGCGGGTCGAGCGTGTCCTTCTGCTGGTTCCACCGCTTGCCTCTGGTGTGGAGCTCGGTGGCGCGGGCCTGCCACCGCGGCGACCGGGCGCGGTAGAAGATCAGCGCCGGGTGGGACGACACCGACCGGTAGCGGTAGTCCTGGTCCGCGAGATGCTGCGTCACCCCCTCCGACATCCCTCGAGCGTCACCGCGACCAGATTCCCGCTGATCAGGCGATGCTCGACATCGCGGCCGCCGCCTTCGCCGGGATCGTGGTGGGCGACTTCGACGTCCTCATGCTCGAGTACGTCGTGTTGGACTTCACCGGGGCTGCTGATCTGCGCCAGGCCTCGGGTCGGCTGCGACGGACTGCTCCTACCTCTGGCCAACGGCGCGCTCGTCGCCCCAACGCCGGCAAAGAGCATCGCCGAGCCGCTGTCGGCAGCCTGACCTTCGCGCACACGGCGTCCATCCGGTTGAACCACTGGAGAGCTCGTTCACGGGGCAGAACGGCGTTGAGCAAGTGGGAAGGTGCCGCGGCGGGCGTCGAGGCGGGGGTGCGGTCGGGTCGTGGTAGCAGGTGGCCTGGAACGCACGCTGAATCAGGCCGAGACCGACGCCTTGGCGCTGTGTGTGCAGGCGAACGCCGGCCTGGTGCCCAGCCTCAACGACAGGAGCCGAACACCTCTGTCGTGAGCATGGCCACGTCGGTGAACAGGCGCGGGCGGGCCTTGCCGTACCTGACCGAGATGCCGGTCTGCTTCATGGCCGGGTCGAGAATGGCGGCTCGGTGCTCGTCGCTGTTCATCCACCAGCGGACGGCCGCGCGCGGCGTTGCGGTGCCGTCCCAGCCCGAGAAGACGTTCTCCTTGACCTGCCAGGTGCCGGCCGGGCAGTAGCCGGCCGCCCTGACCCGGACGCCGACGTCGGAGTGCGTCACCGGGTTGATGTGCCACTGCTTGTTCTTCGGGTCCTCCGGCCGGTCGATCCACCACTTGAGCAGCCTGGCCGCCTGCACGTGCTCGTCGGCCGCCTTGTACAGGCGGTAGCTGTCCTCCAGGGGCGCGACGCCGACGCGGGCGCGCTCGGCGTTGACCAGGCAGCGGATGGCGTTGGACGCGAAGCCCTCCATGAGGACGATCGCCGCCTTGCGCTGGCCTTCGGTCAGCTCGGGTTTGTGCTTCTTGAACCAGGGCTCGGTGCGGACGGGGTTGTCGGCGAAGTCGCAGTCGGCCCGCTGTGCGTGGGCGGGCGCGGCGGTGGCCGCCAGCCCGGTGGCCAGCAGCGCCGCTGCGAGGAAGGCTCTCATGTCTCGACTGTGCTTTGCACCGCGCGGCGCCGCATGAGTAAGGGATACTCAAAAGGAGGATGGTCGCCGCTACACTCTGAAACCGCTCGGCTGGGCGCGCCCCTGCTGGACGAGCACACCGCCCTTCGAGGCCGGGATCTGCACGAGTATCGCCAATCCCGGCTGCGGGCGGTCTGCTGGACGGGCGTCGTGCTCATCCCATTCGCCAGGACCGCACTGGCGGTGCTCATCTCCACCCACTCCGGCAGCCTCCCCGGCTGCTTCGCTCAGCTCGAAGGTCCGTGGGCGGAGGTCGCCGACCACCTGTCCAGAGCCACGGGCGCGGGCATCCTGGTCAGCATGGCCGCGATCGGCACGGTGCTCGGGGGCGGCGTGGCGGGGTCGGTCCTCACGGTCGTGCTGCTCGTCTCCGCGCTCTTCGAACCGATCGCCCAGCTCGCGACCTCTGCGCCGTACGACTGCTCCACCGTCCTTGGGCTCGTCGGCTGGCCCCACCTCGTCGCCGCGGGGCTGGCCCTGGCCACCTGGCTGTGCTCAACCGGCCAGTCCTGGCACCAACGCCGTTCAGTCAAGGAAGAGGACTGTTCGTCAAGCCCGTGAACAAAGCAGCGGCCGCCGCCCTCGTCGTCGCCGATGTCTTCGGCTACCACGACGGGACCACCGCCCGTCTTCTCAGGGAAGGCGGTGGAGCCTGGAGCCGCAAACGCCGCTGGGGAACACGGCGGCCTCACCAGTACCGAACCAGTACCGACGTCGTAGTAGACGTGGCTCTACGCCGCATAGACGGGCGCCAGGTCGACGAAGACGCGGTAGTCCGAGATCAGACCGTCGTCGCGGGTATGCCAGATCGACACGGCCACGACGCTGACGTCCTTGCCGTCGAGCCGCCGGTATGTCACCTCGGTCTCGGCAATGGTGTCGGCGTCGGCCTGCCACGTTCTGACGAGCCTGTGCGCGAGGCCCCCGATGGTCGCGAAGAATGTCCGCAGCCCCTCGGCGATGGCGTTGCGTCCCACCATGGGCTCGGCATTGCCGAACACCATCCTGGCGTCCTCCGCCAGCAACTGCACGAACTTGCCGGGCTCGAACGAGTCGACCACCTGGAAAACGCGCTGTGCCTCGTCGTCGGACATGCCGATCTCTCCTCCCATGGCGAGGGTCGCTGCTCGGGACGTTACGTGGCGGCGGGCAAGATGCAACCCCTTCTCAAAAACCAACTGACCGGATCGAGAAGGGCCTGGCCAGCCCTCGTAGCTTGGGCCGAGATTCCCTGATGGGCAGGGCTCGGGTCCGGCCCATCAGCCTGACCATCTTCACGCTGACCGCCCGGCGGACGTCGCGTTCCTTGACCCTGGCCGGGGTCGTGGACCGGCCGACCGCCTCGGGTTTGCCGTGCCCCTTCGAGGGCGTCGTCCTACAAGGCTTGATGCACCTGCCCCTCGGGCACCCGTTCCGTGTGGATCAACCGGATGATCGCCTGGCTCATCCGGGCGTAGTCGTGGTCGTTGACCAGCTCGCCGCGGAGGCTGAAGTCGTTCATCACCGCGATCCGGTCCGCGAGAGTGACGATCTCCGGCAGGTCCGAGGAGATCAGCAGCAGCGCCATCCCTGCTCCGGCCAGCTCGGCGATCAGCTCGTGGAACGCCGCCTTGGTACGCACGTCGATGCCGACCGTCGGCTCGTCCACGATGAGGATCTCGCATTCGGCGGCGAGCCACTTCGCGAGGCTCACCTTCTGCTGGTTGCCGCCGGAGAGCTGGCCCGCGAGCTGGGACGGCGACGAGATCCGGATGCCCAGCCGGTCGGCGTACCGGGCCACCAGGCGACGTTCCGCCCGATCGGTGACCAGCCCGGCCCTGGCCAGGCGCCGCCACACGGTGACGCCGACGTTGCGGGTGATCGGCTGGTCGAGGAAGAGGCCCTCTTCCTTGCGGTTCTCGGTCACGTAGCCGATGCGGTGGCCGCGGAGAGCCTCGCCGACGTCGCGGATGCGCACCGGACGGCCCCGCACCTCCACGGTTCCCGACGTGATCCGGTCGAGCCCGAGCAGCGCCTTGGCCAGCTCGCTGCGGCCGGCCCCGACCAGGCCGTACAGTCCGAGGATCTCTCCCGGGCGCACCGACAGGGAGACGTCGCGGTGGCCCCGCGCGGTGCACACCCTGTCCAGCCGCAGGGCCGGCGAGGTGACCGGGTCGACGTGCCGCTCGGCGAGGCGGACCGAGGAGTACGCCCGCCCGACCATGAGGTCGACGATCTGGTCCTGCGTGTAGCCGGCGAGCGGCTCGGCCTCGGCCACGCTGCGCCCGTCGCGCAGCACGGTGACCGTGTCCGCGACCGCGAACACCTCCTCCAGCTTGTGGCTCACCAGCACGACGGCGTGTCCGCTGTCGCGCAGCTTGCGTACGATCCCGTAGAGCCGGTCGGCCTCGTCCCCGGTGAGCGACGCGGTCGGCTCGTCGAGCAGGAGCACCTTGCTGTCGACGCTCAGCGCCTTGGCGATCTCGACCAGCTGCGCCTGCGCCACGGAAAGCCGGGAGACCGGGGTGCCCGGGTCGAGGTCCAGATCGAGCAGGTCGAGGCAGCGGCGGGCCTCGGCACGCATCCGCGCCCGGTCGACGAGACCGAAGCGCCGCGGCAGGTGGTGGAGCAGGATGTTCTCGGCGATGGAGAAGTCGGGGATCAGGTTGCGCTCCTGGTGCACCACGCCGATGCCGGCCCGCTGGGCGTCGAGTGGCCCGTTCAGGTGCAGCTCGGCGTCGCCGAGCGCGACCCGCCCGCCGTCCGGCCTGTGCACACCGGTGAGGATCTTGATGAGCGTGCTCTTGCCCGCGCCGTTCTCGCCCAGCAGGGCGTGCACGCTCCCCGCGGCGAGCCGCAGGGTGGCCCTGTCCAGCGCGCGGACTCCCGGGAACGTCTTCACCAGGTTCTCGGCGGTGAGCATCATGACGACCCCTTCGACAGCTTCTGGCGTACGGCGCCGAGCAGCACCGCACCGAGGACGACGGCGCCGACGATCAGGTCGATCCAGCGCGGGTTGATGCCGAACTGCGCCTGCATGACGTCCACCAGCCGAATCAGGAACGCCGCGAGGCAGGTGCCGGCGACGCTGACCACCCCGCCGGCCAGCGCCACCCCGCCGATGATCGGCGCGGCGAAGCTCTGCAGCAGCAGATCGTCGCCGATGCTGGAGTTGACGGAGCCGGAGGCGGCGACCGTGATGACGGCGGCGACGCCGGCGAGCAGGCCGCTGAGCCCGTGCGCGATGACGATCGACCGATCGTTGGAGATGCCGGAAAGCCGCGCGGCGAACGGGCTGCCGCCGGTCGCCAGCATCTGCCGGCCCACGACCGCGCGGCCGAAGAACAGGGCCACCAGGGCGGCCACCACCAGAGCGAGGACGAGGACGACCGGCAGCCCGAGCATCGAGGCGGTGCCGAGGCCGCGCAGCCATGGCGAGTACCCCTGGAAGGTGTCGGGGCCGTTGATCCCGTACCGCAGCCCCTCGATGATCGTCATGGTGGCGAGGGTCACGATGAACCCGTTGATCCGGGTGAACACGACGAGCAGCCCGTTGACCAGGCCGGCGGCGAGACCGACCCCGAGCGCGCCCAGCACGGCCAGCGGGGCGGGCAGGCCGGCTTCGAGCATGAGCCACGCCGCGACCATGGCGCACAGGCCCGTGAGCGTGCCGACCGACAGGTTCATCTGGCCGATGGCCAGGACGACCATCTGGGAGAGCCCGATGACGATCGGGACGGCGAGGAAGCGGAAGAACGCGTCCAGCGTGCCGCGCGAGAGCAGGTTGCCGTCCGTGGCCACGGCGAGCGCGACGAAACCGGCGGCCGCGAGCACCGCGAGGGTGAACTCCGGCCGGGCGGTGACATCCTTGAGCCGCCCGCCGAGTCCGGCGCGGGCGGCGGTCGTGGTGCCGGTGCTCATGCCCGTGCCCTCCTTCGTTCCGCGGCGACGTGGCGCACGCGATCGAGCGACAGCGCGCCGAGCAGCACCAGGCCGATGTAGAGATTGAGCTGGTCGAGCTGGAACTGCAGCAGGTTCAGGCCCTTGTAGATGACCTGGGTGAGCGTCGCGCCCAGCACCGTGCCGAGCACGCTGACGGCGCCGCCGGCCAGCAGCGTGCCGCCGAGCACCGGGCCGAGGAAGGACGGCAGCAGGAACGCGTCGCCGATGCGCGCCGAGAACGCGCCGTTGTTCGCGGCGAGCAGGAAGCCGGCCAGCCCGGCCAGTAGCCCGCTGAGCGCGTGGGCCTGCACCACCCGGCTCCGGACGGGGATGCCGGACAGCTCGGCCGCCTTCTCGTTGGCGCCGGTCATCAGGATCTCCCGGCCCAGCCTGCCGAAGCGGAACAGCAGGCCCACCGCCAGCACCGCGACGAGGGCGAGTGGCACGACGAGGGGGATGTGCGGGCCGCACAGGTCGCCCATGCAGTAGTCGGCGAACGTGTCGTTGCGCAGCGCGTCCATGCCGGCGGGCCGGCTGCTGAAGGCGACGCCGTCGGTGAACCTGGTGTAGAGGATGGTGATGAGCCCCACCAGGGCGAAGTCCATCGCCAGCGTGACCACGAACGAGTTGACGCCGGTACGCGAGATGATCAGCCCGGCCAGCGCGCCGAGCGACGTGCCCACGATCAGCCCGATCACCAGGCCGACGAGCAGCGACACGCCGAGCCGGTCGTAGGCGAGGCCCATGGCGAACGCGCTCATGGCCGCCATCCGGCCGACGGCCATGTTCATGTGCCCCAGCGACAGGACCGCCAGCTGGGAGAGGCCGACCACCGCGTACACGCTGATGTCCGACTGCAGCGGCACGAGCGTGAGCGTGGTGTCCATGAACGCCGGCCGCAGCACGGTGAAGATCGCGACCAGGGCGATCAACAGGATGAGCAGCCCGAGGCGCGGGTTCGCCCAGAGGGGCATCCCCGACGGCTCGCGCGGTCCCGCCGCGGGGATCTCCGGCGGCGTCGCGGTCCGCGTGCTCATGCGACCCTCCGGTCGTCGATCGCGTCGCGGTCCCACTCGATGCCGAGCCCGGGGGAGGCCGGCGCCAGAGCGTGCCCGTCGGCGATCCCGATCTCCCGCCGGGTGATCGCCCTGAGCTGGGGGATGTGCTCCAGGTAGCGGCTGTTCGGGACCGCACAGCAGAGGCTCACGTGCAGCTCCATGAGGAAATGCGGACAAACCGGCACGTTGTACGCCTCGGCCAGGTGCGCGACCTTGAGCCACGGCGTGATGCCGCCGATGCGTGCCACGTCCACCTGCACGATGCCGGCCGCCTGCCGGTGCAGGTACTCGCGGAACTGCGCCACGGAGTAGAGCGACTCACCCACCGCGACGGGGATCGAGGAGGCCGCGGCCAGTGCCTGGTGCCCGGCGACGTCATCGCCCGGCAGCGGCTCCTCGAACCAGTAGGGGTCGGACGGTTCGAGCAGCCGGGCCCGCCTGACGGCCTCCGCGGGGGTGAGCGACTGGTTGGCGTCGAGCATCAGGTCGAAGCCGGGCCCGACCGCCGCACGGACGGCGGCCAGCCGTTCCGCGTCCTCGACGGGGGAGCGGCCGATCTTGAGCTTCACGCCGGGCCAGCCCGCAGACTGACTGGCCTTGGCGCCGGCGATGAGCTCCTCGGTGGTGAGGTGCAGCCAGCCGCCCTCGGTGTCGTACAGCGGGATGCGGTCCTTCGCGCCACCCGCGAGGACCCACAGCGGCTGGCCGGCGTCGCGGCACCGCCAGTCCCACAGGGCCGTGTCGACGGCGGCGAGGGCCAGGGAGGTGATCGCGCCGACCGTGGTCGCCCGGGTAGCGGCGAACAGGTCGTGCCACACGGCCTCCACCCGGCGGGCGTCCGCGCCCGCCAGCCTGGGCAGCAGGTAGTCGCGCAGCAGGGCGAGCACGGCGGTGCCACCGGTGCCGATCGTGTACGTGTAACCGGTGCCGGTGCCGCCGTCGTCGGTCCGGATCTCGACGAAGACGGTCTCCTGCTTGATGAACGACTGGACGGCGTCCGTGCGTACGGTCTCGACCTCCAGGTCGACAAGATATGCCTCGGCGTGAGTGATCGCGGGCAAGGGAGGCTCCTCCTGGGGCTCGTCGGACTACTTGCAGGACAGGTACTGGCTGTCGAACGCCTTCTTCAGCTCGTCCGTCTTCGCCTGGCGGTTCGTGTCGTAGGTGTCGATGTCGTCCTTGGTCACGACGAAGGAACCGGAGTCGATGATCACTCCCGGTTGCGCCATCGTGCAGCCGCCCGCGAGCTTCATCAGCGCGTACGAGCCGACGGACGCCTGGCCGACCGGGTTCTGCAGCACGGTCGCGGCGACCGAGCCGTCCCTGAGGCCGGCGAGGATGGTCTTGTCGTCGTCGATCGCGACGACCTTGATCGGCAGCTTGGACCGCTCGACGCCCTCCGCGGAGGCCACCGCGGGGTTGTAGGCGGTGTTGACGATGCCCTGGATCTGGTCGCCCTTGGCGGCGAGGAGGTCGGCGACGGCCTTCTGGGCCGTCTGCAGGTCCTTGTCCACGTCGGTCACGGTCTGCAGGAGCTTGACCTTCCCGCCGGTCTCATCGACCGCCTTCTGCACCCCCGCGATGCGGCGCTGGGTGTTGGAATCCACCTTGTTGCCGGTCAGGTGCACGAGGTCGCCCTGACCGCCCATGGCCCCGATCGCGGCCTGCGCCGCCTTGTAGGCGGCCAGCTGCACGTCGGTGGACAGGCAGAAGTCCGCCTTGTCGACCTCGCCGGCCGGGCAGGACGCCAGCGAGGCGACCGGGAAGCCCTGCCGCTTGAGGTCCTCGAAGGTGGCGTTGATGTTCTCCGGGGAGACGCCGAAGACGCCGAAGGCGTTGTAGCCCTGCGCGGCGAGGGACTTCAGCACGTCGTTCTGCTTGGTCTGGTCCCAGTCGGAGGTCTCGTTGAAGCTGACGTCGCCGACGCCGAGATCGCTCTTCGCCTTGGCGGCGGCGTCCTTCCACGGCTGGAAGTAGGGATGTGCCCCGCCGGGGACCAGGGCGATCTTGACCTGGTCGGGCGTCCGGGTGGACGCGCCGGCCGGCGTCGTGTCGTCGCTCTTCCTCGTGCAACCGGCGGTGGCGGTGACGGCGAGCACAAGGACGGCAGCCAGCCCGCCGAGCCGGTTCAGTGATCGTTGATTCATGACAGCGCCCTCTCAGGATCATAGATCCTATAGGATGTTTCATGGAGGTATAGTTCCTGTCCGTCAGGACGTCAAGACTTGACCTTCCGGCGACACGTCGACTCCGTGGGAGGATTGAGCCCGATGGCATCCACCGAACCGATCCGGCTCAGGCGGTCGACGCTCGGCGACGACGTCTACGACGTGCTCAGGGCGCGCATTCTCGAGCACAGCATGCGGCCCGACGACCGCGTCAACATCGACGCGCTGGCCCGCGAGCTTGAGGTGTCCCAGACGCCGATTCGCGAGGCCCTGGCCCGCCTGGAGTCCGACGGGCTGGTCCGCAAGCGCCCCCTCGTGGGCTACACGGTCACCCCGCTGCTCACGCGCGCCGAGTTCAACCACCTGTTCGAGATGCGGCTGCTGCTGGAGTGCGCCACCGCGCGGTGGGCCGCCGAGCGGGCCACCTCAGCGCAACGCGAGTCGATCATCGCGGAGGCGGCCACCTCGATCGCGCAGGAGCCGGACGACCCCGAAGGCTGGCGCTGGCACGCGGCCTTCACCGCCCACGACGCCCGCTTCCACGATCTCATCGCCGAGGCGTCGGGCAACCCCCTGCTCCGCGACGGCCTCGAGCGCCTGCATGTCCACCTTCACCTGCACCGGAGATACTTCCCCTACACCCATGCCGGCACGACGATCGAGGAGCATCAACGCATCGCCGCGGCCATCGGGGCCGGGGACCCGGACGCGGCCGAGGCGGCGACGCGAGGACACCTGAGCGCGGCGCGTGAGCGGCAACTGACGGCATTCGACTGACGCCCGCCCGCCGACCGGCCCGTGCCGGGCGGCGGGCGGGGTCAGGTCGTCAGCCGGCGTTCGCGAACCGGTTGACCCAGGTAGCGGTGCGGTCCAGATAGGCGGTCTGGGCCGAGGCGCCGGTGCGCCCGTAGGCGCCCTCGAAGCTCTGATACCCGGTCCGCACGACCGCCGGCTCGATCACGCTGCCCTCGTGCCACTCGTTGAAGGACGTGATCGACACCCAGGTGGGGTTGGTCTGGAGGGCGTTGGACCACTCCTTGTCGTAGGTGGCTCCGTTGTCCCTGGAGAGGGTGGGCGTGGTGTTGCCGGGCACCGCGCGGTCGTCGATGTAGCCGGGGCCCACCGACGGAGCCCACACCAGCCCGCGCTGGCGCGCGTAGTCCGCGGCCTGCTGCCAGCCGGGCGCCGTGGCGCCGGCGATCGCGTCGTAGGTGTACATGCCGTTGAAGTTCGCGATCTTCGTGGTGTCGGTGGTCTGGGCGAGGATGACGTTGCTCTGGTTGACCTGGCTCAGGGCCGACCAGTCGGTGATGCGCAGGCTCTCGAAGACGTAGAAGGCGTTGCGGAAGGCCGGATGCGAGCCGTAGGTCTGGTTGATGTAACGGATGTCCTCCACGGTGGAGGCGGCGGTGCGGCCGGAGTAGGGCTCCAGGTGCCAGGCCACCTTGAGCCCTTCCTTCGCCGCGGCGTCCATGACGCCTCTGGCGAGGTTGTCCTCATAGCTGCCGCGGCCCCACCAGCTGAGCACCAGCACACCGACGCCGGCCTGTTTGATCCACTTCATGTGCTGGGGCACCGCGCCGGCGAAGTCGCCGGAGTCGTAGGCGCCCAGGGCGGGGTACAGGTCCGCGCCGACGTCGTCGGGCGGGGTGTGCCCGCCCTGCGGCCAGTGCCGCCAGCTGCCGCTGACCTGCGGCGAGCCGTACCAGGGGTAGTAGAAGACGTGCACCTTGTCCGACAGCGCCGTGCCGCCGTTCGTCGAGCTCGTCAGGGTGAAGGTGTCGACGTCGAACAGAAAGCCGCTGCCGCCGGTGAAGGCCAGGAAGAGTGGTCCGGTGGCGGTGCCGGTCAGGGTGGTGGAGACGTTCTGGAAGGTCTCCCAGCCTCCGGTGGTGGGTACGGTGACCGAGCCGAGCAGGGTGCCGGTGGCCGATCCCGAGCGGATCTGGATGGTGCCGCCTGCCCCGGCGGAGGAGACGCGGGCGGAGAAGGTCTTGGCGCCTGTGGTGGTGACGCCGGAGTAGCCCGCCCAGTCGCCGTTCTCGATGAAGCCGAGTGTCTGGCCGCCGCTGGCGGGTGTGTGGCCGGCGATCTGCACCCCGGAGCCGGAGGTGTACGACTCGCCCTCGACCGTGACGCTGCTCCCGCCCAGCTCCTTGATCCGGATGTTGCGGAAGGCCACCTGGTCCGAGGCGCTGTGGTTCTGGATGCCGACGTACCCCTGGAGCAACGAGCGCCGCGGGTCGGTGTTGGTGAAGTCGTTGATCTTCACGCCGTTCAGGAGGACCTGCAGCCGCTCGCCCTCCACCAGCAGCTCGTAGGTGTTCCACTCGCCGGGCGGGTTCAGCGCGGCGTCGCGCGCGGCCTGGTCGGCGGCCTTGAAGCCGTAGATCGCCCCGGTCGTGCGGTCCGGGGTGTCGGTGGCGTCGATCTGCACCTCGTAGCCGTTGTCGATGGCCGACTGCGGATCGGACGAGGCGGGGAAGCCGACGAAGATCCCGGAGTTGCTGTCGCCGGTCAGTTTCCAGTCCAGCTTCAGCGAGTACGAGCCGAACTCCTTGGCGCTGTGCCACAGCAGCCCCATCCCGCCCTGCGAGGTCAGGGTGGCGTCGGCGTTGGCGAAGCTGCCCGGGCCGGCCTGGGACCAGCCGCTGGTGGAGCCGTCGTACAGCGTGGTGTAGCCGGTCTCCGGCCGGCAGTCGGCCTTGGCGACCCCGGCCGCGTACCGGATGCCGCCGAGGAGCACGTTACGGAAGGCGGGATCGGCGTACGACTCGATGGTGTGGCCGAGTCCGGTGTAGAAGGCTCGCCCCTGGCTCTGCGGGTGGCACCACGTGATGGGGTGGTCGCCCATGTCGCCGCCGCTGTAGGTGCTCTCGTTGAGGTTCTGCAGCACGCGTACGGAGGAGCGCGGGTTGGTGCGGTAGTTGTACCACTCGTCGGTACGCGTCCAGGTGGGGCCGAGGTGGGCGGTCGCCGGGTGCGCGCGGTTCTCGGTGCGTACGGTGGCCTGCTGGATGGCGGGGTGGCTCTTGAAGTAGGCGCCGGCCAGCTTCTCGTAGTACGGCCAGTCGTACTCGGTGTCGGCGGCGGCGTGCACGCCCACGTATCCGCCGCCGGAGTCGACGTAGGACTGGAAGGCGGCCTGCTGGGTGTCGTTGAGCACGTCGCCGGTGGTGTTGAGGAAGACGACGGCCTTGTAACCCGCGAGGTTGGCGCCGGTGAAGGCTCCGCCGTCCTCGGTGGCGGTCACGGTGAAGTTGTTGCCGCCGCCGAGATCGCGGATGGCCTGGATGCCCGCCGGGATCGCGTCATGGCGGAATCCGGCGGTCTTGGAGAAGACCAGCACCTGGTAGGCCGGGTCCGAGGGGGCGGCGGTCAGGCTCGCCGCGACGAGTACGAGGCCGAGGAGTTTGTGAATCATCGCCGCCTACCTGGTGATCGTGAAGGTGTCGATGTCGAAGAGGAAGCCGCTGCCGCCGGTGAAGGCCAGGAAGAGTGGTCCGGTGGCGGTGCCGGTCAGGGTGGTGGAGACGTTCTGGAAGGTCTCCCAGCCTCCGGTGGTGGGTACGGTGACCGAGCCGAGCAGGGTGCCGGTGGCCGAGCCCGAGCGGATCTGGATGGTGCCGCCTGACCCGGCGGAGGAGACGCGGGCGGAGAAGGTCTTGGCGCCTGTGGTGGTGACGCCGGAGTAGCCTGCCCAGTCGCCGTTCTCGATGAAGCCGAGTGTCTGGCCGCCGCTGGCGGGTGCGTGGTTCGCGATCTGCACCCCGGAGCCGGAGGTGTACGACTCGCCCTCGACCGTGGTGCCGGGCGGCGCTCCGGTGGTGAAGGTGAAGGCGTCCACATCGAACAGGTTGCCCTGCCCCGACACGCCCTTGAAGACCAGGAACAGCTTCGTCGTGCCGCTGGGGGCGTTGCTCAGAGCGGCGGAGACGTCGGTGAAGGAGTCCCAGCCTCCGGTGTTGGACACGGTGAGGGTGCCCAGCAGCGTCCCGGTCGAGGAGCCCGCCCGCACCTCGACCGTGCCGCCGGGGCCGCCGGAGGAGACCCGGGCGGTCACCCTGGTGGCCCCGGCCAGCAGGTAGGGCTCGAAGGAGATCCAGTCGCCGTTGTCGGTGAAGCCGACGGTCGCGCCGCCCTCGGCCCCGCCGTGGTTGGCGACCTGGATGCCCTGCTGGGCGCCGAAGTGCTCGGCCTGCCGGTGCGCCGGCTGCAGGGTGCGGACGCCGTGGCCGGTCAGCCCGCCCTTGTCGGTGTACTCGGCGTCGAAGACGCCGTAGAGGTTGGCCGCCGCGTCGTGCTCGCCGTCCGCCGGGATGGTGATCGATCCCTCGCAGCCGTTCTTGGAGGTGATCGCATGGGTGTGGCTGTCGTGGCCCACCAGGTACGTCACCTTGACGCCGGCGCAGTCCACGGTGCCGTCCTCGGGGTCGGTGACGGTGACCTTGAAGGGCACGGCCTGGCCGTAGGAGAAGAGCTGGCCGTCGACCGGGGTGGTCAACGTCACGGTGGGCGCGGTGTTGCCGACCGTGATCACCAGGCTGGCGGTCCCGGTCAGGCCCTGCGGGTCACGTACGGTCAGGGTCGGCCGGAAGGTGCCGTTGGCGCTGTAGGCGTGGGTCGGGTTGGCCTGCGTGGAGGTGGCGCCGTCGCCGAAGTTCCACGCGTAGGTGAGCGCGCCGCCCTCGGGGTCGGAACTGCCGGCCGAGGAGAAGGCCACGGTCAGCGGCGCCTGTCCGGAGGTCTTGTCGGCCGCGGCCTTGGCCACGGGGTTGCGGTTGGCGCCGGCGAGGTACTCGATCCGGTACAGCGCCTGGTTGCCGCCGCCGGTGCCGTAGTCCAGCACGTACAGGGCGCCGTCCGGGCCGAACTCCGAGTCGATGATCTGCGTGCCGTCCCAGGGGAAGTCCTCGATCACGCCGGGTGCGCCGTCGCTCTTGACCTCGATCGCCTTGATCCACTGGCGGCCGAACTCCATGGCGAAGTAGCGGCCGTCGAGGGACTGCGGGAACTTGACCGTCGAGGTCG